>CAYVXO010000033.1:0-34178 GCA_964454485.1 uncultured Rubrivivax sp. | reverse complement strand
GGATCTCCGGCGGGATCTTCTTGTTGAGCTTGACGTACTGGTCGAACTGCTGCGTCACCGCGCGGCGCAGCGCCTCGATCTCGGGCGTGGCGTCGGTCGAAGGTTGCACCGGCACCACTTCACCGACGAAGTGTTCGCCGTTGTCGACGATCTCGCGCGTGCTGGCGCGCTGCAGGCCTTCGACCAGCACCTTCACGGTGCCGTCGGGCAGCTTCAGCATCTGCAGGATGCTGGAGACGCAGCCGATCTCGAACATGTCGTCGGCCTTCGGCTCGTCCTTGCCGGCGGCCTTCTGGGCCACCAGCATGATCTGGCGGCCGGCCTCCATGGCGGCCTCGAGCGCCTTGATCGACTTCGGCCGGCCCACGAACAGCGGGATGACCATGTGCGGGAACACGACGACGTCGCGGAGCGGCAGCAGCGGCAACGTGATCGGTTCGCTCGGCAGGGTGGGATGTCCAGACATGGGTGAGACCTCTCTTTCTCGTGCCCACGTGGGGCCCGAGAACGGAAATTGCAAGTGCTTCGTCGGCGGGCGCGCCCCTCAGGCGCTGGCCTTGGCCTGTTCGCGGTAGACGAGCAGCGGCTTGGCGCCGTCTTCGATGATGTGTTCGTCGATCACCACCTTGGCCACGCCGTCCAGCGTCGGCAGGTCGAACATGGTGTCGATGAGCGCGTGTTCCATGATCGAGCGCAGCCCGCGCGCGCCGGTCTTGCGTGCCAGCGCCTTGCGCGCGATGGCCGCCAGCGCCGAAGGCCGGATCTCGAGCTCGACGCCGTCCATGCCGAAGAGCTTCTGGTACTGCTTGACGAGCGCGTTGCGGGGCTCGGTCAGGATCTGGACCATCGCGTCTTCGGTCAGTTCGCCCAGCGTGGCCACCACCGGCAGCCGGCCGACCAGTTCGGGGATGAGGCCGAACTTGATCAGGTCTTCGGGCTCGACCTCGCGGAACAGGTCGGAGACCTTTTTCTCGCTCTTGCTGTGCACGGTGGCGGCGAAGCCGATGCCCGACTTCTCGGTCCGGTTCTGGATGACCTTCTCCAGGCCGTCGAAGGCGCCGCCGCAGATGAACAGGATGTTCGTGGTGTCGATCTGCAGGAAGTCCTGGTTCGGGTGCTTGCGCCCGCCCTGCGGCGGCACGCTGGCCATGGTGCCTTCCACCAGCTTCAGCAGCGCCTGCTGCACGCCTTCGCCCGAGACGTCGCGCGTGATGCTGGGGTTGTCGGCCTTGCGGCTGATCTTGTCGATCTCGTCGATGTAGACGATGCCGCGCTGCGCCCGCTCGACGTCGTAGTTGCAGTTCTGCAGCAGCTTCTGGATGATGTTCTCGACGTCCTCGCCGACGTAGCCGGCCTCGGTGAGCGTGGTCGCGTCGGCGATCACGAACGGCACGTTGAGCAGCCGCGCCAGCGTCTGCGCCAGCAGCGTCTTGCCGCTGCCGGTGGGTCCGATGAGCAGGATGTTGCTCTTGGTGAGCTCGACCTCGTCCTTGGTGGAGCCCGCGCCCATGTGCTTCAGGCGCTTGTAGTGGTTGTAGACCGCCACCGAGAGCGTGCGCTTGGCGACGTCCTGGCCGATCACGTACTGGTCGAGGATGCCCTTGATCTCGGTGGGCACCGGCAGGTCGGAGCGGGCGGCCTTGGTGGCGCCGGCGTCGGCCGGAACCTCGTCACGGATGATGTCGTTGCAGAGCTCGATGCACTCGTCGCAGATGAACACCGACGGCCCGGCAATGAGCTTCTTCACCTCGTGCTGGCTCTTGCCGCAGAAGGAGCAGTAGAGAACCTTTTCGCCGGCGGCGCCCTTCTTGTCGGCCATGTTGGTGTCTACGCGCGAGTCGCCCGGGTGAGTCCGACGCCATCATAGAACAAGTGCCCCCCGCGCCCGGGCGCCGAAAAGAGGGGCTTTTGCCGCCGGTTGGGCACCGGTCTCAGGCCCGCTTGTCCAGGACCTGGTCGATCAGGCCGTAATCCTTGGCCTCGGCGGGCGAGAGCCAGGTGTCGCGTTCCATGTCGGCGGCGATCTTCTCCACCGTCTGGCCGGTGCGTTCGGCGTAGATGCGGTTGAGCTGCTCGCGCGTCTTCAGGATCTCGCGCGCCTGGATCTCGATGTCGCTCGCCTGGCCCTGGGCGCCGCCCGAGGGCTGGTGGATCATGACGCGGCTGTTCGGCAGCGCGAAGCGTTTGCCCTTGGCGCCGGCCATCAGCAGGAAGCTGCCCATGCTGGCGGCCATGCCCATGCACAGCGTCGACACCTCGGGCTTGATGAAGTTCATGGTGTCGAAGATCGACAGCCCGGCGCTCACGCTGCCGCCCGGGCTGTTGATGTACAGGAACACGTCCTTGTCCGGGTTCTCGCTCTCCAGGAACAGCAGCTGGGCGCACACCAGGTTGGCGACCTGGTCGTTCACCGGCCCGACCAGGAACACGATGCGCTCGCGCAACAGCCGGCTGTAGATGTCGTAGGCGCGTTCGCCGCGCCCCGACTGCTCGATGACCATCGGCACCATGCCGAGGCCCGTCGTTTCCAGATAGCTCATCGTGTGTTCATCCAAGGTTCATGCCCGGGTCCCGCGCTGCAGGCCCGCTGCATGCGCCCCCTCGGGGGACAGCGACCGGGAGGGAGCGTGGGGGCCGTCAACCTGCCATGAGTTCGTCGAACGGTAGCATCTTGTCGCTGACCTTCGCCCGCGCCAGGATGAACTCGGTGACGTTGTTCTCGATGACGATGGCCTCCACCTCGGCCATGCGCTGGCGGTCGCTGAGGTACCAGCGCATCACCTCGGCCGGCTTCTCGTAGCTCTGGCTCAGGTCCTCGATGTGCTTCTGCAGCTGGTCGGGCCGCGCCTGCAGGTTGTTCGCCCGCACCAGTTCGGCCACCACCAGCCCCAGGCGCACGCGGCGCTCGGCCTGCGGCTTGAAGACGTCCTCGGGGATCGGCACGTTCTCGGCGTCCTTCACGCCGCGCTGCTTGAGGTCGGCGCGCGCGCCCTGCACCAGGCGCTCGGTCTCGTTGGCCACCAGCGCGTTCGGCAGTTCCAGCTCGGCCACCTTCACCAGCGCGTCCATCACCGCCGCCTTGTTGCGCGCCTGGACGCGGAACTTGACCTCGCGCTCCAGGTTCTTCTTGACGTCGGCGCGCAGCGCCTCGACCGTGCCGTCCTTGATGCCGAGCGCCTTCGCGAAGGCTTCGTCCACCTCGGGCAGGTGCTGGGTCTCGCACTTCTTCATGGTGACCATGAAGTCGGCTTCCTTGCCAGCCACCTCCTGGCCCTGGTAGTCGGCCGGAAACTGCAGCGGGAAGGTCTTGTGCTCGCCCACCTTCATGCCGCGCACGGCCTTGTCGAACTGCTCCAGCATCTGGCCTTCGCCGATGATGAACTGGAAGCCCTCGGCCTTGCCGCCGGCGAAGGGCTCGCCGTCGATCTTGCCTTCGAAGTCGATCGTCACCCGGTCGCCCTCGGCGGCGCCTTCGGCGGCCGGGCGCTGGGCGAAGGTGCGACGCTGCTTGCGCAGGATGTCCACCGTGCGGTCGATGGCGGCTTCGGTCACCTCGGTGCCGATGCGTTCCACCTCCACCGTCGCCAGGTCGCCGATCTTCACTTCCGGGTAGACCTCGAAGGTGGCGTCGAAGGCGATCTGGCCTTCCGGCGCCTCTTCCTTCTGGGTGATGCGCGGCGCCCCGGCCACGCGCAGCCGGGCCTCGTTGGTGGCGTCGTTGAAGGCCTGGCCGACGCGGTCGTTCACCACCTCGTACTGCACGCTGTAGCCGTAGCGCTGGGCCACCACCGACATCGGCACCTTGCCGGGGCGGAAGCCGTCGGCCTTGACGGTGCGCGAGAGCTTCTTCAGGCGGGTCTCGACTTCGGAGCTGATCTCGCTGGCCGGTACCGTGAGCGTGATGCGGCGTTCCAGTTTCTCGAGGGTTTCGACGTTGACGGCCATGTGTTGTCTCGTTGGGGCTGCTAGAGGTTCGCTGGTGCGCGGGGCCGGACTCGAACCGGCACGCCGGTGAAGGCGTCAGGACCTAAACCTGGTGCGTCTACCAATTTCGCCACCCGCGCGGGGCGGGCGGGCCTTCGCAGGACCGCCCGGAAGGCTGATCGGGAAACCGCGAATTCTAGCCGCCCGCGGCCGGCCGCCGGACGCGGAACCAGGCGGCGTACATCGCCGGCAGCGCCAGCAGCGTGAGCGCGGTGGCGACGATCAGCCCGCCCATGATGGCCACCGCCATCGGGCCCCAGAACACGCTGCGGCTGAGCGGGATCATCGCCAGCACCGCCGCCGCCGCCGTGAGCACGATGGGGCGGAAGCGCCGCACCGCCGATTCGACGATGGCGTTCCAGGTCGGCACGCCATGCTCGCGGTCCTGCTCGATCTGGTCGATCAGGATCACCGAGTTGCGCACGATCATCCCGAACAGCGCGATCACGCCCAGCAGCGCGACGAAGCCGAACGGCCGGTCCAGCACCAGCAGCGCGCCGGAGACGCCGGCGATGCCCAGGAAGCCGGTCAGGAAGGCGAGCACGGCACGGCCGAAGCTGTGCAGCTGCAGCATCAGCAGCGTGAACATGATGAACAGCGCCACCGGCAGGCCGGCCGCGATCGAGCCCTGGCCCTTGCTGCTCTCCTCCACCGCACCGGCCACCTCGATGCGGTAGCCGGGCGGCATCTCGGCGGCCAGCTTTTGCAGCGCCGGCCAGACCTGCGCCGTCACCGTCGGGCCCTGGATGCCTTCGACGACGTCGCCCTGCACGGTGACCGCGAAATCGCGGTTCTCTCGCCACAGGATGCCCGGCTCCCAGGTGAAGCCGACCTTGGCGATCTGCAGCAGCGGCACCGAACGCCCGCTGGCGGTGGGCATGTAGGCGTTGCCGATGTCGGTGATCGCGTTGCGCTCCTCCAGCGGCTGGCGCAGCACGATGTCGACCAGCTTGTCGCCCTCGCGGTACTGGCCGATGACGTTGCCCGACAGGATGGTGCGCGAGGCGGTCGCCAGCTGCTGGCTGGTGACACCCAGCGCGCGCGCCTTGTCCTGGTCGACCTCGAGCTTCAGGACCTTGATGGACTCGTTCCAGTTGTCGTTGACGCCGCGCATGTTGGGGTTGGCGCGCAGCACTTCCTTGGCGCGGTCGGCCCACTGGCGCACCACCGGGGCGTCGATGCCGACGACGCGGAACTGCACCGGGTACGGCACCGGCGGCCCGTTGGGCAGCAGCTTCACGCGGCCGCGCACTTCCGGGAACTCCTCGGCCAGGATGCGCGGCAGCGCGAGCCGGATCGCCTCGCGTTCCTTCGTGCTGTGCGGCAGCACGATGCTCTGGCTGACGTTGGTCTGCGGGAAGATCTGGTCCAGTGGCAGGTAGAACCGCGGCACGCCCGAGCCGACCCAGGTGCTCACCGTTTCCACGCCGGGCTCGCGCTGCATGCGCGCCTCGAAGCGGCGCGCGACCTCGTCGCTCTGCTGGATCGTCGAGCCTTCGGGCAGCCACAGGTCGACCAGGATCTCGGGCCGGCTCGAATCGGGGAAGAACTGCTGCTGCACCTTGCCCATGCCGAACAGGCCGGCGGCGAAGAGCGCCAGCGTGAGCGCGATCGTCGTCCAGCGGTGCCCCACGCACCAGTCCACCGCCGCGCGGAAGCGGCTGTAGAACGGGGTGTCGAACAGCTCGTGCGGGCGGTCCTCGCCGCCGACCTTGCTCTTCGTGTGCAGCAGCCAGGCGCCCAGGTAGGGCACGAAGTAGACCGACACCACCCAGGAGATCAGCAGCGCCGCCGAGGTGACGGCGAAGATGGCGAAGGTGTACTCGCCGGTCACCGACTTCGCCAGCCCGATGGGCAGGAAGCCGGCCGCCGTGATGAGGGTGCCCGTCAGCATGGGCATCGCCGTCACCTCGTATGCGAAGGTGGCGGCGCGCGCCTTGTCGTAGCCCTCCTCGAGCTTGCGGACCATCATCTCGACGGCGATGATGGCGTCGTCGACCAGCAGGCCGAGCGCGATGATCAGCGAGCCGAGCGAGATCTTGTGCAGGCCCACGCCCCAGTAGTACATGGTCACGAAGGTGATGGCCAGCACCAGCGGGATGGTGATCGCCACCACCAGGCCGGGGCGCCAGTCGAGCCGGAAGCGCGGCTTGAAGTGCAGCCCGAGGCTGACGAAGCTCACCGCCAGCACGATCACCACCGCCTCGATCAGCACGCGCACGAACTCGCCCACCGAGCGCGACACCACGGTCGACTGGTCCTGGAACTGGCGCAGCTCGATGCCCACCGGCAGCTCGGCGCGGATGGCATCGGCCGCGCTGCGCAGCGCCTGGCCCATCTCGATGATGTCGCCGCCCTTGGCCATGGAGATGCCCAGCGCGATCACTTCCTGGCCCTGGTGGCGCAGCTTGACCTGCGGCGGGTCGACGTAGGCGCGGCGGATCTGCGCGATGTCGCCGAGGCGGAAGCTCGCGCCGTTGGCGCGGATCGGGAAGCGCTCGAGCTCCTCGACGGTGTTGAACTGGCCGGCCACGCGCACCTGCAGGTAATCGGTCGGCGCGTTGATCGTGCCGGCCGACTCGACGGCGTTCTGCTGGCCGATCTGCGCGATCACCTGGTTGAAGTCGAGCCCGAGCTGGGCAAGGCGCTTCTGCGGGATCTCGATGAAGATCTTCTCGTCCTGCGCGCCGAAGATCTGCACCTTGTTGACGTGCTTGACCTTGAGAAGGCGCTGGCGCACGAAGTCGGCCTGGTCTTTCAGCTGCTGCGCGCTGAAGCCGTCGGCCGAGAGCGCATAGATCGAGCCGTAGACGTCGCCGAACTCGTCGTTGAAGAAGGGCCCGACCACGCTGGCGGGCAGCGTGGCGCGCATGTCGCCGATCTTCTTGCGCACCGTGTACCAGATCTGCGCCATCTCGCGCGGCGGCGAGTTGTCCTTCACCTGGAAGATGATCAGCGCCTCGCCGGGCTTGGAGTAGCTGCGGATCTTGTCCGCGTAGGGCACCTCCTGCAGCGTGCGCTCGAGCTTGTCGGTCACCTGGTCGGCCACCTGCTGCGCCGTGGCGCCGGGCCAGAACACGCGCATCGCCATGGCGCGGAAGGTGAACGGCGGGTCCTCGTCCTGGCCGAGCTGGAAGTAGGCCGCGAAGCCCAGCAGCATCAGCACGATCATCAGGTAGCGCGTGAGCGCCGGGTGCTCCAGCGCCCAGCGCGACACGTTGAAGCGCGCCTCGTGGTGAGGCCGCTCGTGCAGCACGGCGGACATCAGTTGGCCGACGCCAGCGGCGTCTCGAAGAAGCGGACCTTCTGGCCCGGTGTGAGGGTGTGCACGCCGGCGGTGACGACGATCTGCCCCGGCGCCAGCCCGGCCGCCACGACCACGCTGTTGCCATCGGCACCGCCCACGGTGACGGGCTGCAGCTTCACCGTCATGCTGGCCTTGTCGACCAGCCAGACCGAGGTCTTGCCCTGCTGCTGCGTCACCGCGGCCAGCGGCAGCTTGGCCAGCCCTTCTTGCGCCGGCAGGTCGACGAGCGCGGTGGCCGTCTGGCCCAGCTGCACGTCGGCCTTGCCCAGGTCGGCCTTGACCTGGAAGGTGCGCGTCACGGGGTCGGCGGCGGCGGCGATCTCGCGCACCGTGGCCGGCAGCGTGCGCGCCGCCTGGCCCCACAGGCGCACCTTCAGCGCGCCCGGCTTGCCCAGCAGCGGGCGCACGCCGGCGAGCGCGTCCTCGGGCACCGAGAAGACGGCGTCGCGCGCGCCGTCGTGCGCCAAGCGCAACACCGGCGTGCCGGCCGCCAGCACGGTGCCGGGCTCGGCTTCGACCGCCGTCACCACGCCGCCCGAAACGGCCACCAGCTGCGAATACGTGGCCTGGTTGACCTGCACGCCGGCCTGCGCGCGCGCCTGCTCGAGCTGCGCGCGCGCGCCCTTGAGCGCCGTCACCTTGCGGTCGACCTCGGCGCCGCTGACGAAGCCCTGCGCCTGCAGGTCCTGCGAGCGCTTGAGGTCGGTCTCGGCCCATTCCACCGCGGCTTCGGCCGCGCGCGTGGCGGCGACGGCCGCGTTCTGCGCCAGCCGCAGGTCTTCCGGGTCCAGCAGCGCCAGCACCTCGCCCTGGCGCACGTGCTGACCGACTTCGGCGATGCGGCGGGTCATCTTGCCGCCGACGCGGAAACCGAGCCGGCTTTCGATGCGGGCGCGGACCTCGGCCGCATACTCGTGCACGCCGCCGACGGCGGCGCTGGCGACGACCATGGTGCGCACCGAACGCACCGGCTCCGGCGCCGGCGCCGGGCGGGAACAGGCGCTCAGCAGGGCGGCGACCAGGGTCGCGCCGACGAGGCCGGCCCGCGCCCGTGGGAGAGATCGATTCTTGTTCATGCCTGCCGCCGCCCTTAATGACTGACCGGTCAGTAATATAGGGATCTCCCCCGGTCGCTGTCAAACGGGGCCCGGGCCAAAGCCCTCGAGCCGCAAGCGAGAATGGTGCCGATGGGCGTCGGCCACTACGAGAACTTCCCCGTCGCCTCGGTGCTGTGCCCGCCGCCGCTGCGGCCGGCCGTGGTGGCGATCTACCGCTTCGCCCGCACCGCCGACGACATCGCCGACGAAGGCGACGCCGGCACCGAAGAGCGCCTGGCCCTGCTGGCCGAGTTCCGGGCCGACCTGTCGGCGGTGGACGCCGGCACCCGCCCGGGTCCGCGCTGGCCGCAGGTCTTCGCCCCGCTGGCAGAGCAGATGCGCCGCTTCGCCCTGCCCGCGCGCCTGCTGCACGACCTGCTGGACGCCTTCGAGCAGGACGCGCGCAACCCGCTCATCCCCGACCGCGCCGCGCTGCTGGACTACTGCCGCCGTTCGGCCAACCCGATCGGCCGCCTGCTGCTGCACCTGTACGGCATCGACAGCGCCCAGGCGAAGGCGCGCGCCGACGCCATCTGCACGTCGCTGCAACTCGTCAACTTCTGGCAGGACCTGGGCCGCGACGCCGAGCGCGGCCGCTTCTACGTGCCGCTGGAAGACCTGCGGCGCCACGGCCTCGAGGTCGACGACCTGCGCCTGCGCCGCGACAGCCCCGCCCTGCGCGCGCTGGTGGCCGAGCTCTGCACCTGGGCTCATGCGCTGATGGCCGAAGGCGCCCCGCTGGCGCCGGCGCTGCCGGGCCGCGTCGGCTGGGAGCTCCGCTTCGTGGTGCAGGGCGGGCTGGCGGTTCTTGAGAAAATCGCCCGCATGGACCACGCCACGATGCTGCAACGCCCCGTGCTCGGCGCGGCCGACCTGCCCCGGCTGGCGTGGCGGGCCTGGCGCATGCGGCCGGCCGCATGACGCCGGCGGAGTACGTGCAGCAGAAGGCGGCGGCCAGCGGGTCGTCGTTCTACTACGCCTTCCTCTTCCTGCCGCCGCCGCGCCGTGCCGCCATCACCGCCTTCTACGCCTTCTGCCGCGAGGTGGACGACGTGGTCGACGAGGTCGCCGACCCCGGCGTCGCGGCCGCCAAGCTGGACTGGTGGCGGCGCGAGGTGGCTGCGTCCTACGAAGGCCGGCCCAGCCACCCGGTGATGCAGGCGCTGCAGCCGCTGGCGCCCGAGTTCGGCATCGAGGCGGCGCACCTGAACGCCGTCATCGAAGGCTGCCAGGTCGACCTGCAGCAGACGCGCTTCCTCGACTTCGCCGGCCTTGCCCGCTACTGCCACCTGGTGGCCGGCGTGGTGGGCGAGGTGGCGTCGAACATCTTCGGCCGCACCCAGGCCGACACGCTGCGCTACGCGCACACGCTCGGGCGCGCGCTGCAGCTCACCAACATCATCCGCGACGTCGGCGACGACGCGCGGCGCGGCCGCATCTACCTGCCGATGGACGAGTTGAAGCGCTTCGACGTCAAGGCCGCGGAGATCCTGCGCCGCGAAGCGCCCTGGGGCTACAGCGACCGCTTCGACGCCCTGATGCGCTTCCAGGCCCAGCGCGCGCAGGCCACCTACGACGAGGCCTTCGCGCTCCTGCCGGAGGCCGACCGCGCCGCGCAGAAGCCGGGCCTCATGATGGCCAACATCTACCGCACGCTGCTCTCGGAGATCGAGCAGCAGGGCTTCCGCGTGCTGCACCAGCGCACGTCGCTCACGCCGCTGCGCAAGTTGTGGATCGCGGCGCGCACGCACGTGCGCGGGCGCTGAGCGCGTGGCCCGGCTGGCCGTCGTCGGCGCGGGCTGGGCCGGCCTTGCGGCCGCGGTGCGCGCGGTGCAGGCCGGCGACGACGTCGGCCTCTACGAGATGGCGGCCCAGGCCGGCGGCCGCGCGCGCAGCGTTGCCGCTGGCGCGGCGCCGCTGGACAACGGCCAGCACATCCTGATCGGCGCCTACGCGCGTTCGCTGGACCTGATGCGCACGGTGGGCGTGGACATCGGCGCCGCGCTCTGGCGCGCCCCGCTCGAGCTACGCTACGCCGACGGCCGAGGGCTGAAGATGCCGCCGGGCGCTCCGGTTCCGGCCTTTCTGCGTGCGGTCGCCGGTGCGGTCGGCTGGAATTGGCAGGACCGCTTGGCCCTGCTGGCCACGGCCGCGCGCTGGGCGCTGGCCGGCTTCCGCTGCCACCCGGCGCTCACGGTCGACCGCCTGTGCGCCGGCCTGCCGCCGCGCGTGCGCGAACTGCTGATCGACCCGCTGTGCGTGGCGGCGCTCAACACGCCGGCCGCCGAGGCCAGCGCGGCCGTGCTCCTGCGCGTGCTGCGCGACGCTCTCTTCGGCGGCCGCGGCTCGGCCGACCTGATGCTGCCGCGGCAGCCGCTGGGCCGCCTTCTCGCCGAGCCGGCGCTGGCCTGGCTGCACGCGCACGGCGCCGAGATCCGGCTGGGCGAGCGAGCCGAGAGGCTGGAAGCGCAGGACGGTGGCTGGGTCCTCGACGGGCGCCGGTTCGACGCCTGCGTGCTGGCCTGCAGCGCCGCCGAGGCGGCACGCCTGGCTGCACCGGCGGCGCCGGCCTGGTCCGCGCAGGCCGCGACCCTGCGCTACGAACCCATCGTCACCGTCTACCTGGACTGCCCGGGCGGCCGCCTGCCGGCGCCCATGACGGCGCTGGCCGAATCCGCTGCGGCGCCGGCGCAGCACGCGTTCGACCTCGGCGCCATCGGCGGCCCGGCCGGGCGCTTCGCCTTCGTCGTCAGCGGCGCGGCGCGCTGGGTCGAAGCCGGACTGGACGCCACTGCCGACGCCGTGCTCGCGCAGGCGCGCCCCCTGCTGCCGCAGGCACGCTTGCTGCGCGCTCTGGCCGAGAAGCGCGCCACCTTCCGCTGCACGCCGGCGCTCGACCGCCCCGCTGCCGCGGTGGCGCCCGGATTGTTCGCTGCCGGCGACTACGTGGCCGGCCCCTACCCGGCCACGCTGGAAGGCGCCGTGCGCGCAGGCGAAGCCGCCGCGGAAGCCTGCCACCGATACCGCTATGCAACCCAGCCTTCCGCGATGCAAAATGGCATCTGAGCCCGACATCAGACGCCGATGACCCAGAAGGACAACCAGACACCCACGATCCAGGTCCTCGAACGGACCTTCGCGTTGCTGGACATGCTGGCGGCGCACCAGGACCCGGTGTCGCTGAAGCAGATCAGCGAGCAGACGGGGCTGCACCCGTCCACCGCCCACCGAATCCTGAACGATCTGGCGATCGGCCGCTTCGTCGACCGCCCGCACGCCGGCACCTACCGGCTGGGCATGCGCCTGCTCGAGCTGGGCAACCTGGTGAAGGCGCGGCTGGACGTGCGAGACGCGGCGATCGCGCCGATGCGCGAGTTGCACAAGCTGACCCACCAGCCGGTGAACCTTTCGGTGCGGCAAGGCGACGAGATCGTCTACATCGAGCGCACCTACAGCGAACGTTCGGGCATGCAGGTGGTGCGCGCCGTGGGCGGCCGGGCGCCGCTGCACCTGACCTCGGTCGGCAAGCTTTTCCTGGCCGCCGACGACCCCCAGCGCGTGCGCGCCTACGCCACCCGTACCGGGCTCACCGGCCACACGCGCAACAGCATCACCGACCTGCCGCGCCTGGAGCGCGAACTGGCCACGGTGCGCGCGCAAGGCAGCGCGCGCGACGACGAGGAACTGGAACTCGGCGTGCGCTGCATGGCCGCCGGCATCTACGACGACCAGGGCAAGCTGCTGGCCGGCCTGTCGGTGTCGGCACCAGCCGACCGGCTGGAGGAGTCCTGGCTGGAGAAGGTGAAGTCGACCGCGGCGCAGATCTCGACTGCGCTCGGCTACCGCGGCTGAGCGATCAGCGCAGCGTGACGCCTTCGGCGCCGGCCGAGGCGATGCCGCCGCCGGCGTTCAGCCAGCGCCGGATGCGCTCGGCGTCGCCGATGCGCGAATACTTGCCGGCCGAATCGAGCAGCACCATGATGAGCTTGCGGCCCGCCAGCTGCGCCTGCATGACCAAGCAGCGCCCGGCTTCGGAGATGTAGCCGGTCTTCTGCAGGCCGATGTCCCACGAGGGGTTGGTCACCAGGCGGTTGGTGGTGTGGAACTGCAGCTGGCGCCGGCCGACCGCGACCTGCGCCTCGGGCGAGGTGGAGAGCTCGCGGATGATCGGGTGCTCGTAGGCCGCCTTCACCAGCAGCGTGAGGTCGTGCGCACTCGAGCGGTTCTGGCTCGAAAGACCGGTCGGCTCCACGTAGTGGGTGTCGGCCATGCCCAGTTCGGCGGCCTTGCGGTTCATCGCCTCCACGAAGGCGGGCAGCCCGCCCGGGTAGTGGCGGCCCAGCGCATGGGCGGCGCGGTTCTCGGAAGACATCAGCGCCAGGTGCAGCATCTCGCCGCGCGTGAGCTGCGTGCCCACCGCCAGCCGCGAGCGGCTGCCCTTCTCGGTGTCGATGTCTTCCTGCGTGATCGAGAGCGTCTCTTCGTGCGGCAGGCCGGCTTCGGTGACGACGAGCGCGGTCATCAGCTTGGTGATGGAAGCGATCGGCAGCACCGCCTGCGGGTTCTTGGCCAGCAGCACCTGGTCGGTGTCCTGGTCGACGACCAGTGCGACGGCCGACTTCAGTTCGAGCGGGTCTTCGGCGCGGTGCAGGCCCTGGACCTGGCCGACCGAGGGCCTGGCCGGTTCGGCGGCGACGCGACGCGTGCTCTTCGCGGCAGGGCGCTTGGACGGCGCCGGTCGAGCGACGCGCTTGGACGGGCGGGTGGCGCCATCTTCCGGGCTCTTGGCGGCGAATGCCGGCGCGACGGACAGCGCAAAGGCCGTCAGCCCCAGCAGCACACCCCAACGAATGGACTTCGATCCCAGCACTCGGTCACCTCGCGAAACGCCCGCGCAGTCTAAGCGACCCTGAAAACTCTAGCAAGATCAAAAGCTTGCGGGGTTTTCCTAAAGTCCGGACTGCATTTTCCGCGAGGTTCCCGGGTTAGCCCTGAGCCGCCACCCGCTCGGCGTTGCTGTGCAGCTTGTTGAGCGCCGAGAGATAGGCCTTGGCCGAAGCCACCACGATGTCGGGATCGGACCCGACGCCGTTGACGACACGGCCGCCGTGTTGCAGTCGCACGGTCACCTCGCCTTGCGATTCTGTGCTGCCCGAGGTGATGGCATTCACCGAATACAGCAGCATTTCCGCGCCACTTTTCACTCGGCTCTCGATCGCCTTCAGGCTCGCATCCACCGGGCCGTTACCGTCGCTTTCAGCGCGGAATTCCTTGTCACCGGCAGCGAAGGCAACGGCCGCATGCGGGCGCTCGCCGGTCTCCGAACGCTGCGCGAGCGAGAGCAGCCGGTAGTGCTCCTGTTCCGCCGTGACGCTCTCGTCGCCGACGAGGGCGATGATGTCCTCGTCGAAGATCTCGCTCTTGCGGTCGGCCAGGTCCTTGAAGCGCGCGAAGGCGGCGTTGATCTCGCCTTCGCTCTCCATCTCGATGCCCAGTTCCTGCAGCCGCTGCTTGAAGGCGTTGCGGCCCGAGAGCTTGCCCAGCACGATCTTGTTGGCGCTCCAGCCCACGTCCTCGGCGCGCATGATCTCGTAGGTGTCGCGCGCCTTCAGCACGCCGTCCTGGTGGATGCCGCTGGCGTGCGCGAAGGCGTTCGCGCCCACCACCGCCTTGTTGGGCTGCACCACGAAGCCGGTGGTCTGGCTCACCATGCGCGAGGCCGGCACGATCTGCGAGGTGTCCACGTTGACCTGCAGGCCGAAGTAGTCGCGCCGCGTCTTCACCGCCATCACGACCTCTTCGAGCGAGGTGTTGCCGGCGCGTTCGCCCAGGCCGTTGATGGTGCACTCCACCTGGCGTGCGCCGCCGATCTTCACCCCGGCCAGCGAGTTGGCGACCGCCATGCCCAGGTCGTTGTGGCAATGCACGCTCCAGACCGCCTTGTCGGAGTTCGGGATCCGTTCGCGCAGCTGGCGCAGGAACTCGCCGTAGAGCTCGGGCACCGCGTAGCCCACGGTGTCGGGCACGTTGATGGTGGTGGCGCCCTCGGCGATCACGGCTTCCAGCACGCGGCACAGGAAGTCGGGGTCGCTGCGGTAGCCGTCCTCGGGCGAGAACTCGATGTCGTCGCGCAGGTTGCGCGCGAAGCGCACCGCCAGCTTCGCCTGCTCGAACACCTGCTCGGGCGTCATGCGCAGCTTCTTCTCCATGTGCAGCGGCGAGGTCGCGATGAAGGTGTGGATGCGCCCGCGCACCGCCGGCTGCAGCGCCTCGGCCGCGCGCGAGATGTCGCGGTCGTTGGCGCGCGCCAGCGAGCACACCACCGACTCCTTGATGTGCCCCGCGATCGCCTTTACGCACTCGAAGTCGCCGTTGCTGGAAGCGGCGAAGCCGGCCTCGATGATGTCGACGCGCAGCCGCTCGAGCTGGCGCGCGATGCGCAGCTTCTCGTCGCGCGTCATCGAGGCGCCGGGCGACTGCTCGCCGTCGCGCAGGGTGGTGTCGAAGATGATCAGCTGGTCGCTCATGTCGGTGGTCCTCGTTCAGACGGCGGCGGTGGTACGCAGCGCGATGCCGGCGCGGCGCAGGCCCGACAGCACGGCCTTCATCGACGCGGTGACGATGTTGGCGTCGATGCCGACGCCGAACAGCGTGCGCGTCTCGCCGACGCGCAGTTCCAGGTAGGCCGCGGCCCGCGCCTCGGCACCCGAGCCGATGGCGTGTTCATGGTAGTCCAGCACGCGCACCGGCACGCCCGCCACTTCGGCCAGCGCGGCCACGAAGGCGTCGACCGGGCCGTTGCCCTCGCCCGCCAGTGCGAACACGTCGCCGCCCTCGCGCAGCGTGGCGCGCAGGCGCACGCGGCCGCCGGACTGCTCGGTGATGGCCTGGTGGTCCAGCAGCGCCGGCGTGTCCAGCCCGTACTCGCGCTCGAAGATGGCGTGGATGTCGGCGGCGCTCAACTCGCGCCCCTGCACGTCCATCACCGCCTGCACGGCGGCGCTGAACTCGATCTGCAGCCGGCGCGGCAGCTCCAGCCCGTACTCGCTTTCCAGAAGGTAGCTGATGCCGCCCTTGCCGCTCTGGCTGTTGACGCGGATCACCGCGTCGTAGCTGCGCCCCAGGTCCTTGGGGTCGATGGGCAGGTAGGGCATCGACCACGTGTCACCCTCGCGGCGGGCGGCGAAGGCCTTCTTGATCGCGTCCTGGTGCGAGCCGGAGAACGAGGTGTAGACGAGGTCGCCCACGTAGGGGTGGCGCGGGTGCACCGGCAGCTGGTTGCAGTGCTCCACCACGCGCCGCACCTCGTCGATGTCGGAGAAGTCCAGCCCCGGCGCCACGCCCTGCGTGTACAGGTTGAGCGCGATGTTCACCACGTCGACGTTGCCGGTGCGCTCGCCGTTGCCGAACAGGCAGCCTTCGATGCGGTCGCAGCCGGCCATGAGCGCGAACTCGCCGGCGGCGGTGCCGGTGCCGCGGTCGTTGTGCGGGTGCACCGAGAGCACGATGCTGTCGCGGCGCGCCAGGTGGCGGTGCATCCACTCGATCATGTCGGCGAAGATGTTCGGCGTGCTGTGCTCCACCGTGCTGGGCAGGTTGACGATGCACTTGTTCGAAGGCGTCGGCTGCCACACCCCGGTGACGGCGTCGACCACGCGCTTGCTGAATTCCAGCTCGGTGCCGGAGAACATCTCGGGCGAGTACTGGAAGGTCCAGGCCGTGCGGGGCTGCCTGGCGGCCAGGTCGCGCACCAGGGTGGCGTGGCGCACGGCCAGGTCGACGATGCCGTCCTCGTCCAGCCCCAGCACCACGCGGCGCATCACCGGCGCAGTGGCGTTGTACAGGTGCACGATGGCGCGCGGCACGCCCTGCAGCGCCTCGAAGGTGCGTTCGATCAGGTGGTCGCGCGCCTGCGTCAGCACCTGCACCGTCACGTCGGCGGGAATGCGGCGCTCCTCGATCAGCAGGCGCACGAAGTCGAAGTCGGCCTGCGAAGCCGAAGGGAAGCCGATCTCGATCTCCTTGAAGCCGATCTTCACCAGCGTCTCGAACATCATGAGCTTGCGCGCCGGGTCCATGGGCTCGATCAGCGCCTGGTTGCCGTCGCGCAGGTCGACGCTGCACCACACGGGCGGCTTGGTCAGCACCGCGTCGGGCCAGGTGCGGTCGGCCAGCCGCACCGGGGCGAAGGGGCGGTACTTGGCGGCGGGGTCGGTCAACATCGGCATCGGGACTCTCCTGGTGGTTTCCTCAACGCAGCCCGGTTTGGTTCGAGGCAAAGAAAAACGGCCCGCTGCGTTGCGCTGGCGGGCCGTTGATCGGGAAAGGGGATTCTGGAAGGCGAAGTCGATCAGCGCACCCGCTGGGAGCGTAGGAGCGCTAGCGAAAGGGAAGCCGGCTTCGTCGTCACGAGCAGGACTTTAGCACGAGCCGTTCAGGGGTGAAGGCCCTTTTCCTCCGGCTCGTCGGTCGAGGTCGCGATCACGCTCACCGGCCGGCCCTTCGCCTTGCGCCAGGCGTAGACCACGTAGCCCGAGAGCCCGTAGGCCAGGAAGATCGCGAAAAGCACGCTCGGCGGGTCCAGGCTGATGATCGCGATGCCCAGCGCGATGGCGACGATCACGATGAAGGGCACCGTGTGCCGCCCGCCCAGCACCTTGAAGCTGTAGAACGGCGCGTTGGTCACCATCGAAAGCCCGGCGAACAAGGTCACGCCGAAGGCCAGCCAGTTCAGCCAGGCCAGATGCGCCGATCCCTTGAAGCCGGCGTCGTCCATGGCCCAGATCAGGCCGATCACGAGCGCCGCCGCCGCCGGGCTGGGCAGCCCCTGGAAGTAGCGCTTGTCGACGACGCCGATGTTGACGTTGAAGCGCGCCAGCCGCAGCGCGGCGCCGGAGATGTAGACGAAGGCCGGGATCCAGCCCGGCTTGCCCAGGTCCTTCAGGCCCCAGATGTAGACGATGAGCGCCGGCGCGGCGCCGAAGCTCACCATGTCCGACAGGCTGTCCATCTGCTCGCCGAACGCGCTCTGCGAGTTCGTCATGCGGGCGACGCGCCCGTCCAGGCTGTCGAGCACGGCGGCGCAGAAGATGGCGATGCAGGCCGCCTCGAAGCGGCCGTTCATCGCCATCACGATGCCGTAGAAGCCCGCGAACAGCGCGCCCAGCGTGATCGCGTTGGGCAGGATGTAGATGCCGCGCCGGCGCGGGCGCAGCGCGCCGGGCGGCAGGGCTGCCTCGTCGGGCGGGGGCGGCAGGTCCTCGGTCATGCGCCGAAGGATACCGCCGCCCGCTGACGCAGGAACGTCACGGCCTCAGTTGCGGCTCTTGTCGACCAGCTTGTTGGCCTTGATCCACGGCATCATCGCGCGCAGCTTCTCGCCCACCACCTCGATGCTGTGCTCGGCCGTCAGGCGGCGGCGCGAAAGCAGCGTCGGCGCGCCGGCGCGGTTCTCGAGGATGAAGCTCTTGGCGTACTCGCCGCTCTGGATGTCGGCCAGCGCCTTCTTCATCGCGCGCTTGGTGTCGTCGGTGACGATCTTCGGTCCGGTCACGTACTCGCCGTACTCGGCGTTGTTCGAGATCGAGTAGTTCATGTTGGCGATGCCGCCCTCGTAGATGAGGTCGACGATGAGCTTGAGCTCGTGCAGGCACTCGAAGTAGGCCATCTCGGGCGCGTAGCCGGCTTCCACCAGCGTCTCGAAGCCGGCCTTGATCAGCTCGACGGTGCCGCCGCACAGCACGGCCTGCTCGCCGAACAGGTCGGTCTCGGTCTCCTCGCGGAAGTTGGTCTCGATGATGCCGGCCTTGCCGCCGCCGTTGGCCGCCGCGTAGCTGAGCGCGAGGTCGCGCGCCTTGCCGCTCTTGTCGGCATGCACCGCGATCAGGTGCGGCACGCCGCCGCCCTGCGCATAGGTCGAACGCACGGTGTGGCCGGGCGCCTTCGGCGCGACCATCCAGACGTCGAGGTCGGAGCGCGGCACGACCTGACCGTAATGCACGTTGAAGCCGTGCGCGAACGCGAGCGACGCGCCCTGCTTGATGTTCGGCTCGACTTCGGCGTTGTAGACCGACGCGATCTGCTCGTCGGGCAACAGCATCATCACGACGTCGGCGCCCTTCACCGCTTCGGCGATCTCGGCGACCTTGAGCCCCGCCTTCTCGACCTTGCCCCACGAGGCGCCGCCCTTGCGCAGGCCGACCGTCACCTTGACGCCGCTGTCCGACAGGTTCTGCGCATGCGCGTGGCCTTGCGAGCCGTAGCCGATGATCGTGACGTTCTTGCCCTTGACGAGGCTCAGGTCCGCGTCCTTGTCGTAGTAAACCTTCATGGTCTTTCCTTGGTGAAAATCTAGATGCGCAAAATGCGCTCGCCTCGGCCGATGCCGCTCGTGCCGGTGCGCACGGTCTCGAGGATGGAGCCGCGCTCCATCGCCTCGATGAACGCGTCGAGCTTGCCGGCGTCGCCGGTCAGCTCGATCGTGTAGCTCTTCTCGGTGACGTCGACGATGCGGCCGCGGAAGATGTCGGCCATGCGCTTCATCTCCTCGCGCTCCTTGCCGACGGCGCGTACCTTGATGAGCATCAGCTCACGCTCGGTGAACGCGCCTTCGGTGAGGTCGACGACCTTCACCACCTCGATGAGCCGGTTCAAATGCTTGGTGATCTGCTCGATCACCTCGTCCGAGCCGGTGGTGACGATCGTCATGCGCGACAGCGAGGCGTCCTCGGTCGGCGCGACCGTCAGGCTCTCGATGTTGTAGCCGCGGGCCGAGAACAGCGCGACGACGCGCGACAGCGCGCCCGGCTCGTTCTCGAGGAGCAAAGCAATGATGTGTTTCATGGTTCGTTGTAGCGCGCTCTTCAGACCGACGGCGGTAACCGGCGGCCCTTGGCCACGCTGTGGCGAGATGGAAGAAAAGTCTGCCGAAGACTATCCTCGCGTCCTGCCGCCTTCTGCGCCGGTGCGGTAACACGCGGCGCCGCGGCGGCATTCAGCGCGTCACAGGTCTTCGGACCCCAACAGCATTTCGGTGATGCCCTTGCCGGCCTGCACCATCGGCCAGACGTTCTCGGTCGGGTCGGTGCGCACGTCGAGGAACACGGTGCGATCCTTCAGCTTGATCGCCTCGCGCAGCGCCGGCTCGACGTCGGACGGCTTCTCGACCAAGAGGCCGACGTGGCCGTAGGCCTCGGCGAGCTTCACGAAGTCGGGCAGCGCGTCCATGTAGCTGTGCGAGTAGCGGCCGCCGTAGTCCAGCTCCTGCCACTGGCGCACCATGCCCAGGTAGCGGTTGTTCAGGCTGATGATCTTCACCGGCGTCTTGTACTGCAGGCAGGTCGACAGCTCCTGGATGCACATCTGGATGCTGCCTTCGCCGGTGATGCAGAAGACGTCGGAATCGGGCCGCGCCAGCTTGATGCCCATCGCGTAGGGCAGTCCCACGCCCATCGTGCCCAGGCCGCCGGAGTTGATCCAGCGGCGCGGTTGCTCGAAGCGGTAGAACTGCGCCGCCCACATCTGGTGCTGGCCGACGTCGGAGGTGATGTAGGCGTCGCGGTCCTTGGTCAGCTTCCAGAGCGTCTCGACCACCATCTGCGGCTTGATGACCTCGGTGCTGTTCTTGTAGGACAGGCACTCGCGCTTGCGCCAGTCGTTGATCTGGCTCCACCAGGCGGCGAGCGCCTGCGCGTCGGGGCGGGACTGCGCGTCCTTGATCTGCGCGATCAGCTCCTGCAGCACGTCCTTGACGTCGCCGACGATGGGCACGTCCACCCGCACGCGCTTGGAGATCGACGAGGGGTCGATGTCGACGTGGATGATCTTGCGCTCGACCGAGGCGAAGTGCTTCGGGTTGCCGATCACGCGGTCGTCGAAGCGCGCCCCCACGGCCAGCAGCACGTCGCAGTGCTGCATGGTCATGTTGGCCTCGTAGGTGCCATGCATGCCCAGCATGCCCAGGAACTTGGGGTCGGAGGCGGCGGTGGCGCCCAGGCCCATCAGCGTGTTGGTGACCGGGAAGCCCAGCAGGTCGGTCAGCTGGCGCAGTTCGGCCGAGGCGTTGCCCAGGATGACGCCGCCGCCGGTGTAGATGTACGGGCGCTTGGCGGCCAGCAGCAACTGCACCGCCTTGCGGATCTGCCCGCCGTGGCCCTTCTTCACCGGGTTGTACGAGCGCATCTCCACCGTCTCGGGGTAGTGGAAAGGCGCGGTCTTGAGCGAGACGTCCTTCGGGATGTCCACCACCACCGGGCCGGGGCGGCCGGTGCGGGCGATGTGGAAGGCCTTCTTGATCGTGGCAGCCAGGTCGCGCACGTCCTTGACCAGGAAGTTGTGCTTGACGATCGGCCGCGTGATGCCGACGGTGTCGCATTCCTGGAAGGCGTCGAGGCCGATCGCCGGCGTCGGCACCTGGCCGGTGACGATCACCATCGGGATCGAGTCCATGTACGCGGTGGCGATGCCGGTCACCGCGTTGGTGACGCCCGGGCCGCTGGTGACCAGCGCCACGCCCACCTCGCCGGTGGCGCGGGCGTATCCGTCGGCGGCGTGCACCGCGGCCTGTTCGTGGCGCACCAGCAGGTGCTGGATGGCTTCCTGCTTGTACAGCGCGTCGTAGATGTAGAGGACCGCGCCGCCGGGGTAGCCCCAGACGAACTTGACGCCTTCGGCCTGAAGGCAGCGGACCAGGATCTCCGACCCGTTGGGGTCGGCGGCGGGAGCGTGGGGAGAAGAAGGCTGTGCCGATGCGGCACGCTTGACTTCCGCGGCAGACATGTCCATTTCGAACCTCAGTGAATTTCTCTGACGAAAATCCATCGGTGCCCCTCCTCGCGCCCTCGTGAGGCGGAATCAGGACCTGCGCGGTCAACAGCGGCAGCCCGGATCGGGCGGCCGAAGGGACCCAAAGAGCGTTGTGCGGGGCAGCATTATGCACCGGCCGCGCGCACGGCCTGCCGCCTGTGGGTGCGATGACATAATCCCGCGCGCCCGAACCGGGCGTGCCGCCGCTACCCGCCCGCGTTGGCCACCGACAAAGAACTCACGGACTTCCTCAAGAGCGTCGAGAAGCGCGCCTTCAAGCGCACCGTGTACGCCGTCCGCGAGGACGATGCCGCTCTCGACATCGTGCAGGACGCCATGATCCGGCTGGCCGAGAAGTACGTCGACCGGCCGGCGGCCGAGTTCCCGATGCTCTTCCAGCGCATCCTGTCCAACGCCACGATGGACTGGTTCCGGCGCCAGAAGGTGCGCAATGCCGTCGTGCAGAACCTCTCGGATTTCGAAGGCGGCGAGGAAGACGGGGAATTCGATCTGCTGGAGACTCTGCAGTCGATCGAGGACACCCTGGGCACCGAGAGCGCGGCCGACGCGGTCTCCCGGGACCAGATCTTGCGGGCGATCGAGGTCGAGGTGGCCGAACTGCCGGCCCGTCAACGGGAAGCGTTCCTGTTGCGTTACTGGGAGGAATTCGACGTGGCCGAGACGGCGGCTGTGATGGGTTGCTCGGAAGGCAGTGTCAAGACACACTGCTCCAGAGCCGTTCACGCGCTGGCCAAGGCCCTTCGGTCCAAGGGAATCTCGCTATGAAGACGAACCGCCAATTCCACGACGCCGCGGCGCTGGAACTGCGCTTCGCCGCCCGGGTGGCCGCCGGGTTGAACGCCCAGGCGGCCGCAGTGCCGCACGACATCGCCGAGCGCCTGCGCTTCGGCCGCGAGCAGGCGCTGGCCAAGGCGCGCGAAGCGCGGCGCCTCGCCGCGGCCGGCGCACCGGCCGTCGTCGGTGCCGCCCGCGGCACGGCCGTGCTGGGCGCGCCCGCGCCCTGGTGGCAGCGTGCCGCCTCCGTCCTGCCGCTGCTGCTGCTGGTGGTGGGCCTCTTCTTCATCCGCGAGCGCATGGCGCAGGAACAGGTGCAGGCCGCCGCCGAAGTCGACGCCGTCCTGCTGGCCGACGACCTGCCGCCTTCCGCCTATTCCGACCCCGGCTTCGCCGAATTCCTGAAGACGCCCGAGCCGTGACGCTGCCGCGCGCCTTCCGCGTCACGTTCGCCCTGGCCGCGCTCGTGGCGGCGGCGGCTGCGCTGGCGGCCGACGGTGTGCCCTGGGCGTCGCTCACTCCCGCGCAGCGCGAGGTGCTGGCGCCACTGCAGGCCGAGTGGTCGGGCATCGACGCCCCGCGCCAGCAGAAGTGGCTGGAGGTGGCGCGCCGCTTCCCCGGCTTGCCGGCGGCCGAGCGCCAACGCATCCAGCAGCGCATGGCCGACTGGGCGCGCCTGTCGCCCACCGAGCGCGGCCGCGCACGGGTGCAGTTCCTGGAAGCGCAGCAGATCAGCCCTGAGGACCGCCAGGCACGCTGGGAGGCTTACCGCGCGCTGCCGCCCGAGCAGCGCGAGGCGCTGGCGCAGAAGGCGCAGGCGCGGCGCGCCGCGCGCCCGGCCTCGGCACCGGAGCCGCGCGCCACCGAGGTCGCCGCCAAGCGCAACATCGTCTCGCCCCAGCGGCAGGCGGTGGTCAAGCCGGTGGCACCGGCCGTCGTCCAGGCCAAGCCAGGCGCCACCACCTCGGTCGTCACCGCCAAGCCGCCGCCGCCGGCGCACCAGCAGCCCGGCCTGCCCAAGATCGCTGCCACGCGCGACTTCGTGAACCAGAAGACGCTGCTGCCGCAGCGCGGCCCGCAGGGCGCCGCGGTCCGCCACCCCGAAGACGACCACCAGCCATGAGCGCGGCGCCGGAAGACGCGGGCGCGCCCGAGACGCCCGCGCTCTGGCGCCGGCTGGCCTGCTTCCTCTACGAAGGCGTGCTGCTGTTCGGCGTCGTGATGGTGGCCGGCCTGCTCTATTCCATTGCCATCGGCCAGCACAACGCGATGCAGGGCCGCGCCGGGCTGGTGGCCTTCCTGTTCGCCGTGCTCGGTGCCTATTTCATCTGGTTCTGGTCGCACGGCGGCCAGACGCTGGCGATGCAGACCTGGCACATCCGCCTGGTCACGCAGGACGGCCGGCCGCTCACGCGGCTGCGCGCCGCCGCGCGCTACCTGCTGGCGTGGCTGTGGTTCATGCCGGCGCTGGTGACGCTGTGGCTCACCGGCGGCGGCAGCAGCCGGGCGGCGGTGGCGCTGGTCATGGCCGCCGGCGTCGCCGGCTATGCCGCGCTGACCCGCCTGCACCCGCAGCGCCAGTACTGGCACGACGCCGCCTGCGGCACCCGGCTGGTGACCTGGCGGCCGAAACCCCGCCCGTAGAATCCGCGCCGATGTCGCTGCCCTCCTCGCCCCCTTCGTCGACCAATCCGCACAAGGGGCGCACCGGGCTGGAGCGCGTCATGCGCGCCGCCGGCTACTCGGTTTCCGGTCTCACCACCGCGCTGCGCTCCGAGAGCGCGTTCCGGCAGGAAGCGCTGCTGGCGGTGGTGATGCTGCCGGCCGCGTTCTGGCTCGGGCGCAGCTGGGTCGAGGTGGCGCTGCTCGCCGGGTCGGTGCTGCTGGTCCTGATCGTCGAGCTGCTCAACTCGGCCATCGAGGCCACCGTCGACCGCATCTCCTTCGACCTGCACGAGCTTTCCAAGCGGGCGAAGGACTTCGGCAGCGCGGCGGTGCTGCTGGCGCTGCTGCTGGCCGGCGGCATCTGGACGGCCGCCCTGCTCCAGCGCTTCCTGGCATGAAGGGCGACCGCTTCAGCGTCTGCGTCTACTGCGGTTCGCGCCACGGCGCGCTGCCGGCCTACACCGAAGCGGCGCGCGATCTGGGCACCGCGATCGGCCGCCGCGGCTGGCAGCTGGTGTACGGCGGCGGCAAGGTCGGCCTCATGGGCGAGGTGGCCGACGCCGTGCTGGCCGCCGGCGGCCGCGTCGTCGGCGTGATCCCGGAAACGCTGATGCGGCGCGAGGTCGGCCACCACGGCCTGCAGGAACTGCACGTCGTGCCCGACATGCACCAGCGCAAGCGGCTGATGGCCGAGCGCGCCGACGCCTTCGTCGCCCTGCCGGGCGGCATCGGCACGCTGGAAGAACTGTTCGAGGTCTGGACCTGGCGCCAGCTGGGCTACCACGACCAGCCGATCGGCCTGCTCGACGTCGCCGGCTACTACGCCAGCCTGCTCGCCTTCCTGCAGGCCACCGTGGACCAGGCCTTCCTGTCGCGCGAACAGATGTCGGCGCTGAACGTGGGCACCGACGCGGCCGCGCTGCTGGATGCGCTGCATGCCCAGGCCGGGCGCGCCGGCCTGCGCGACGACTACGGGAAGATCTAGACCGCCGCCTCGTCGGTCTCGCCGGTGCGGATGCGCACCACCTGCTCGACCGTGGTGACGAAGATCTTGCCGTCGCCGATCTTGCCGGTCTTGGCCGCCTTCACGATCGCCTCGATGCAGCGCTCGACGTCGTCGTTCTTCACCACGACCTCGATCTTCACCTTGGGCAGGAAGTCGACCACGTACTCGGCGCCGCGGTAGAGCTCGGTATGGCCCTTCTGGCGGCCGAAGCCCTTGACTTCGGTGACGGTGAGGCCGGAGACGCCCACCTCGCCCAGCGCCTCGCGCACTTCCTCCAGCTTGAAGGGCTTGATGATGGCTGTGATCTGCTTCATGGCGCGGCTCCGACGGCGTTGACGATTGGCGGCAATTTAAGCACGGAACTTCGAGGTGATGGGATAGCGCCAATCGCGTCCGAACGCGCGGTGGGTGATGCGGATGCCCACCGGCGCCTGGCGGCGCTTGTATTCGTTGACCTTGATGAGCCGCGTCACGCGCTCCACGTCGGTGCGCGCGAAGCCGGCGGCCACGATCTGCTCGATGCTGCGGTCCTCTTCCATGTACAGCGCCAGGATCGCGTCCAGCACCTCGTAGGGCGGCAGGCTGTCCTGGTCGGTCTGGTTCGGGCGCAGTTCGGCCGAAGGCGGCCGCGTGATGATGCGGCGTGGGATCACCTCGCGCCCCTGCGCGTTCTTCCACTCGGACAGGCGGTAGACCAGCGTCTTGGCCACGTCCTTGATGACCGCGAAACCACCCGCCATGTCGCCGTAGAGCGTGCAGTAGCCGGTGGCCATCTCGCTCTTGTTGCCGGTGGTCAGCACGATGGCGCCGGTCTTGTTGGACAGCGCCATCAGCAGCGTGCCGCGGATGCGCGCCTGCAGGTTCTCCTCGGTCGTGTCCTCGGCCAGGCCGGCGAACTGCGGCGCCAGACTGGTGCGGAAAGCCTCGAACATGGGCGCGATGTCGATCTCGTCGTAGCGCACGCCCAGCCGCGCGGCCATGTCGCGGGCGTCGATCCAGGAGATGTCGGCGGTGTAGGGCGAGGGCATCATCACCGCGCGCACCCTGTCGGCGCCGAGCGCGTCCACCGCCAGCGCGAGCACGAGCGCCGAGTCGATGCCGCCCGACAGGCCGATGATCGCGCCCGGAAAGCCGTTCTTGCCCAGGTAGTCGTGCACCCCGGTCACGAGCGCCGACCAGGCCTGCTGCTCGAACGAAGGCACCGGCACCACCGGCCCGGCAGGCCTGCCGTCGGCGCCGATCTCGACCACCAGCAGCTCCTCGGCGAAGCTGGCCGCGCGCGCGCCGATGCGGCCCTGGGCATCGAGCGCGAACGAGGCGCCGTCGAACACCACCTCGTCCTGGCCGCCGACGAGATGCGAATACAGCAGCGGCAGCCCGACGCCGCGTGCCCGCTCGGCCATGCGCTGCTCGCGTTCCTCGGCCTTGTCCAGGTGGAAGGGCGAGGCGTTCAGCACGCACAGCACCTGGGCGCCGGCGGCCTTCGCGCTTTCGGCCGGTTCGTCGAACCAGGCGTCCTCGCAGATCAGCAGGCCCAGGCGCAGGCCGCCGGCGTCGAACACCACCGGCCCCCGCCCGGCCTCGCGCCCGGAGACGAAGTAGCGCCGCTCGTCGAAGACCTGGTAGTTCGGCAGCTCGCGCTTGCAGTAGGTGGCCACCACGCGCCCGCCGGCCAGCACCGAGGCCGCATTGAAGCAGCGCTGCGCGCGGATCGACTTCGACCTAACATCGCCGCCGTCGCCAGCCGCCCACGGATGCCCCACCACCACATTCAAGCCTTCGCAGTCCGCCAGCTGGCCGGCCAGCGACTGCAGGGTGTCGGCGCAGGCCTGCATGAAGGCCGGGCGCAGCAGCAGGTCTTCGGGCGGGTAGCCGCTCAGGGCCAGTTCGGGGGCGACGACCACCTGCGCGCCCAGCGCGTGCGCACGCCGCGCCGCGGCGACGATGCGCGCCGCGTTGCCCGTCAGGTCGCCGACGGTGGCGTTGATCTGCGCCAGCGCGATCTTCATGGTGCAGGTTGCTGAATGACACGCGGGCTCACGACGGAAGATTATGTCATCCGGGTCCACCGCGACCCGGCGGCGCTGGACGCTCGGCGCTGGAACGCGCTGCTCGAGGCACAGGCCGCGCCGACGCCCTTCATGCGCCACGAGTACCTGCTCGCGCTGCACGCTTCGGGCAGCGCGGTGCCGGACGCGGGCTGGGCACCCCAGTTCGTCACGCTCGAAGCCGGCGGCCAATGGCAGGGCGCCTGCGCGCTCTACCTGAAGAGCCACTCGTACGGCGAGTACGTCTTCGACTGGGCCTGGGCCGACGCCTACCGCCGCCACGGCCTGCGCTACTACCCCAAGCTGCTCGGCGCCGTGCCCTTCACGCCGGTGCCGGGCACGCGGCTGCTGGCGCGCGACACGGCGGCGCGCGCGGCGCTCGTCGAGGGCATCCGCCGGCTGGCCGAGGAACGCAAGCTCTCTTCGGCCCACGTGCTCTTCGTCGACGACGCCGACCGTGCCGCCTTCGAGCGGGCCGGCTGGATGATCCGCGAAGGCGTGCAGTTCCACTGGACGCAGGACGAGGCGAACCCCCTGCCCGACTTCGACGCCCTGCTCGCGCGCCTGCAGCGCGAGAAGCGCAAGAAGATCCAGCAGGAGCGCCGCCGCGTCGCCGAGCAGGGCATCGCCTTCACGGTTCACGAGGGCGCGGCCATCGACGAAGCGCTGTGGGACTTCTTCCACCACTGCTACACGCTCACCTACCGCGCGCACCACAGCACGCCCTACCTCACGCGCGACTTCTTCGCGCGCATGGCGGCCACGATGGCGCGCCACTGGGTCATGTTCGTCGCCCGCCGCGAAGGGCGGCCGGTCGCCGCCTCGCTCGTCGCCGTCGACCCCGAACGCGGCAGCGCCTGGGGCCGCTACTGGGGCAGCACCGAGTACGTGCCCTGCCTGCACTTCGAGGCCTGCTACTACCAGCCGCTCGCCTGGTGCCTGGCCCAGGGCTACCGCCGCTTCGAAGGCGGCGCGCAGGGCGAGCACAAGATGGCGCGTGGCCTGCTGCCGGTGCGCACCTTCTCCGCCCACTGGCTGCGCGACGAGCGCTTCGCCGGCGCGGTGGCCGACTTCCTGGCCGCAGAAGGCGCCGGCATCGAGCAGTACGTGGACGAATTGCGCGACAGGAACCCGTTCAAGTCCACCGGGTAGGCGACTCACCACGCGAACCCGGGGATGACCGTGCGGGTCACGGCGGCTATCGTGACCGGATGTATCTGACGACCCGGCCCGCGTGCTGAGCCGCCTCCTGGCGGCCCTGGCCGCCGCCCTGCTGCTGGGCAGCAGCGGCGCCTTCGCGCAACCGGCGCCCCTCAAGGGCCTCACGCTCACCGACCACCGCAAGCACTCCGTCGACGCCGCCACGCTGGCCGGCCGGCCGACGCTGCTGAACTTCGTCTACACCACCTGCTCCACCAGCTGCCCGCTGCAGGTGCGCGAACTGGCCCAGGTGCACCAGGCGCTGCCGGAGGATGTGCGCGCGCGCGTGCGCTTCCTCAGCGTCACGGTGGACCCGCTGTCGGACACGCCGGCCGCGCTCGCCGCCTACGCGCGCCGCATGGAGGCGGACCTCCCCGGCTGGCACTTCGCCACCGGCGAAGCGAAGCAGGTGCATGCGCTGATCGACCGCATGCAGGCGCTGGACGCGCGCGACCCCCGGCCCGAGAACCACCGCACCTCGCTGTACCTGTACGACGCCCATGGCCAGCTGATGAAGCGCTACGCCGGCACGCCGGTGGACCGCCCGCGCCTGGTCGCCGAGATCACCCAAGTCGCCCACATGAAATGAAGAACGACGACAAGAAGATGACCCGCGTCCCGCTCGGCACCCTCGGCATCCTCGCCTCTGCGGCCGCGCTGCTGCTGACCGCCTGCGGCGGCGGCCAGACCGGCGCCGAGGCGCGGACCGCCGCGACGAAGTCGCGCGCACAGGCCGCCACCACCACGCTGGCCATGCCGATCGCGGCCGAGGCCGACCCGCTGCTCACCGGCTTGACGATTCCCGCCGACGCGCCCATGCGCGGCATGTGGTCGGCCACCCAGGCCTGGACCATGAACGGCCTGCACGCCGCGTTGCTGCCCAACGGCAAGGTCATGACCTACGGCACGCCGGCCAACACGCCGGACACGCAGGACGGCCGCACCTTCGACATCTGGACGCCATCGCTGGGCTTCACCGCCGCCGCGCACCAGACCACCTTCGACGCCGCGCGCGTCAACAGCTTCTGCAGCACCTCGGCCTGGCTCGCCGACGGCCGCCTGCTCGTGACCGGCGGCAACACTTCGCGCGGCAGCAGCCTCGTCACCGCCTCCACCAGCACCATCGTCACCGACACCGCGCAGCTGGCCGACGACCGCTGGTACGCCACCCTGCTGGCGCTGCCCGACGGCCGCAACGTCATCCTCGGCGGCATCGACCCCTACACCGAAGGCATGGTGTCCAACCCCGACGCCGCCATCGCCAACGGCCAGGTCTCGATGACGCCGGAGATCTACACCCCCGGCACCGGCTGGCGCACGCTGCTGGGCGCGCAGAGCCGCGACGCCTTCGGCCCCGACTACCTGCGCGCCTCGTACCCGCGCGCCTGGGTCGCGCCCGACGGCCGCGTGTTCGGCATCTCGGCCGAGACGATGTGGAGCCTGGACGTCAACGCCAACGGCGGCAGCGGCGCGGTGCAGGTGCACGGCCGGTTCAAGACGCCCGCCAGCGCCACCGCACCGGTGAACGTGGGCGCCACCAACACCGCGGTGATGTACGCGCCCGGCCGCATCCTTCAGCTGGGCGGCAACGGCTACTTCAACGGCGACGGCCTGCCCGCCAGCAACATGGCGACGATGGTGGACATCACCAGCGGCGCCCCGGTGCTGACCGAGGCCACGCCCATGACCTATGCACGGCGCTACCCGAACGCGGTGGTGCTGCCCAACGGCCAGGTCGCCGTCACCGGCGGTACGCGCGTGGGCAACAACGGCGGCGCCGACGCCGTCTACGCGGCCGAGATCTGGAACCCGGCCACCGGCAACTGGACCGTGGGCGCCAGCGCGGCGCAGATCCGCGTCTACCACTCGGCCACGCTGCTGCTGCCCAACGGCACCATCCTGTCCACCGGCGGCGGCGCGCCCGGCCCGGTGAACAACCAGAACGCCGAGGTCTACTACCCGCCCTACCTGTTCAAGACCGTCAACGGCAGCGCGCAGCTAGCGCCGCGGCCGGTGATGACGGGCATCAGCAGCCTTTCGTTCCAGCTCGGCGACGCGATGCAGATCGAGATGGCCGACGCGAGCGCCGTCTCGCGCCTGGTGCTGTTGGCCAACGGCACCGTCACGCATTCGTTCAACGGCAGCCAGCGCTTCATCGAGCTGGTCTTCACGCAGAACGGCGACCGCCTCTCGGCCACGATGCCGGCCTCGGCCAACACGGCGCCGCCCGGCTACTACCAGGTCTACGCGCTCGACGCCAACGGCGTGCCATCGCGCGCCGTGATCGTGGGACTGGGCATCGGCACCGTGCCGGCGCCGGCGCAGGCGCTGCCCACCGGCAGCACGCTCACGCTGGCCAGCGTCTCGACCAGCGGCAGCTCGCTCGGCCTGGACGGCGCCAACCTGGCGGTGCTGAAGTCGCTGGGCACGGCCGACCTGCCGGGGGCGCAGTACACGGTGCGCAACGGCCTGGCCGACGCCGCCTGCGTCTCGTTCGAGAACGCGGCCCAGCCCGGCAAGTTCCTGCGCCACTACGCCTACCGGCTGCAGCTGGCTGCCAACGACAACAGCGCCATCTTCCAGAGCGACGCCACCTTCTGCGCGGAAGCCGGCAGCGTGGCCGGCAGCGTGCGCCTGCGCTCGAAGAACTTCCCCACCTACCTGCTGCACGGCCGCAACGGCGAGCTCTGGATCGACCCCGACGACGGCAGCAGTGCCTTCCGCGCCGACTCCAGCTTCGTCCCGGTGCCGGTGACGAGCACGCTGCCGGTGATCGGCCCCGTGGCCGCGGCGCCCGCCACCACCGGCAGCACCGTGAGCTACACGCCGGGCCTGGATGCCGCCGGCCTCGGCTTCAGCTGGAACTTCGGCGACGGCAGCGCCGCCACGGCCTTCGGCGCCAGCAGCGCCGCCACCCACACCTACACCGCGGCCGGCATCTACGGCGTCACGCTGACGGTAAAGGACGCCAACGGCCTGACGACCAGCCGCACCTTCATGCAGGCGGTCTACGCGCCGGTCACCGCCAACCAGCCGAACGCCTCCGGCGCGCTGCTGCTGGAACCGCGCAGCGGCGCCGCCGCCCGCCTGTGGGTGGTGAACCCCGACAACAACAGCGTCAGCGTGTTCGACACCGGCACGCGCGCGAAGCTGGCCGAGATCGCGGTCGGCAACGCGCCGCGCAGCATCGCGCGCGCGCCCGGCGGCGCGCTGTGGGTGGTGAACCGCGACGGCCCGACCATCTCCATCATCAGCGCCTCCACGCTGGCGGTCACCTCCACGGTGGCACTGCCGCGCGCCTCGCAGCCCTTCGGCCTGGTGTTCTCGCCCGACGGCAGCGCCGCCTGGGTGGCGCTGGAAGCCACGGGCCAGGTCGCGAAGCTGAACCCGACCAGCGGCGCGCAGGTCGCGCTCTATGCCGCCGGCGCCACGCCGCGTCACCTCTCGGTGAGCGGCGATTCGGCGCGCCTTTTCGTCTCGCGCTTCGTCACCGGCGCGCTGCCGGGCGAAGGCACCGCCAGCGTGGCCACCACGCTAAACGGCGTGCCGGTGGGCGGCGAGGTGCGCGTGTTCAACACCTCGACGATGGCGCTCGCGTCCATCATGGTGCTGCGCCACAGCGACCGCACCGACACCGAGATCCAGGGCAGCGGCATCCCGAACTACCTGGGCGCGGCCACGATCTCGCCCGACGGCAAGACCGCCTGGGTGCCTTCGAAGCAGGACAACGTCAGGCGCGGCACGCTGCGCAACGGCCTGAACCTGAACTTTCAGAACACGGTGCGCGCCATCAGCTCGCGCATCGACCTCGCCACCCTGGCCGAACTGCCCGACGCGCGCGTCGACCACGACAACGCCAGCCTCGCCAGCGCGGCCGCCTACGACCCCAAGGGCGCCTACCTCTTCGTCGCGCTGGAGACCGCGCGCCAGGTGGAGGTGGTGGACGCGGCGCGCGGCAAGGCGCTGTTCCGCATCGAGGCCGGCCTCGCGCCGCAAGGCGTGGCGGTGTCGGCCGACGGCATGACGCTGTACGTGCACAACTTCATGGCGCGCACGGTGAGCGTGGTCGACCTCGGCTCGCTCATGAAGAACGGCGACCTCGTCGCGCCCACGCTGGCCACGCTCAACACCGTGGGCACCGAGAAGCTGGCCGCCAACGTGCTGAAGGGCAAGCAGCTCTTCTACGACGCCCGCGACACGCGCCTGGCGAAGGACGCCTACCTCAGCTGCGCCACCTGCCACAACGACGGCGGCCACGACGGCCGCACCTGGGACCTGACCGGCATGGGCGAAGGCCTGCGCAACACGATCGCGCTGCGCGGCCGCGCCGGCATGGGACACGGCCTGCTGCACTGGAGCGGCAACTTCGACGAGGTGCAGGACTTCGAGGGCCAGATCCGCAACCTGGCCGGCGGCACCGGGCTCATGACCGACGCCCAGTTCAACACCGGCACGCGCAGCCAGCCGTTGGGCGACGCAAAGACGGGCGTCAGCGCCGACCTCGACGCGCTGGCCTCGTACCTGTCGTCGCTCACCACGTTCGCGCAGAGCGCCGCGCGCACCAGCGGCGGCGCGCTCACCACCGCGGCGAGCGCCGGCCTCACGGTGTTCCGCACCCAGGGCTGCGCCACCTGCCACGGCGGCACCACCTTCGCCACCCTGGGCGCGCTGCAGACCGACGTGGGCACCGTGAAGGCCAGCTCGGGCCAGCGCCTCGGCGGCGCGCTGGTGGGCCTGAACGTGCCCACGCTGCGCGACGTGGCCACCAGCGGCCCCTGGCTGCACGACGGCTCGGCCGCCACGCTGGACGCTGCCGTCGCGGCGCACCGCGGCATGAGCCTCGGCAGCACGGACATGGGCAACCTGGTCGCCTACCTGACCCAGATCGGCGGCGAGGAGGTCACCGCCACCGTGAACCTGCCCTCGGGCACCACGTCCTGCGCTTCGGAGAACGGCACCTGCACGCTGCCTGCCGGCACGCCGGCCACGGTGTACTACGGCAGCGGCAGCAGCTGGGCGGTGAAGAGTGGCGTCACGGGCAGCATCGCCTGCAACAACACGACCTTCGGCGACCCCATCAGCGGCACCGGCAAGGCTTGCCGCTACCTGGCGATGACCAAGTGCGCGAGCGAGAACGGCACCTGCGCCGTGCCCGCGGGCAGCAAGGCCACCGTGCTCTACGGCGCTTCAGGGAAGTTCTACGCGCGCGGCGGGGTCACCGGCAGCGTGGCGTGCAACAACGCCACCTTCACCGACCCGATCTACGGAACGGCGAAGGCCTGCTGGCGCTAGAGAAGAGGAAAGGCGCGGCGCGCGTTCAGCGCGCGCCGTGCTTCTTCTGCCAGGTGGCCATGCCGGTGCGCACTTCCTGACGCGCGCTCTCGGCACCCTCCCAGCCGATGACCTTCACCCACTTGCCCACCTCGAGGTCCTTGTAGTGCTCGAAGAAGTGCTGGATGGTCTTCAGCCGCATCGGGTTCAGGTCCTCGGGCTTCTGCCACTGCGAGTAGATCGAGAGGATCTTGTCGATCGGCACCGCCAGCAGCTTGTTGTCGCCGCCGGCCTCGTCGTTCATCTTCAGCACGCCCAGCGGCCGGCAGGTGACCACCACGCCGGGGATCAGCGGCACCGGCGTCATCACCAGCACGTCGACCGGGTCGCCGTCGTCGGCCAGCGTCTGCGGGATGTAGCCGTAGTTGCACGGGTAGTGCATCGAGGTCGCCATGAAGCGGTCGACGAACAGCGCGCCCGAGTCCTCGTCGACCTCGTACTTGATCGGGTCGGCGTTCATCGGGATCTCGATGATCACGTTGAACTCGTCGGGCGCCTTCGCGCCCGGGGTCACGTTGTGCAGGCTCATGGCAGTTCTTTCGAGTGCAAAATTGGGCCCGATTCTACGAACCGCGCTTGCCGCGGCCTGACAGCGCCGCAGGGAAAACCCAAGGGCGGGCCGTGTTAGCCTTCACATAGCATCCCCGCGCCCGCGCGCTACCGGCAGCACTACGCGCGACCCCCCTACCAGAAGAGTCCTACTGAGGAAGGAGAAACGTTCATGTCGACCACCATGGCGCTGTACGTCGCACTCGCGTGCGGCCTGGCGGCCGTGATCTATGGCTTCGTCCAGCGCGGCTGGATCCTGAGCCAGGACGCCGGCAACGCCCGCATGCAGGAAATCGCAGGCGCCATCCAGCAAGGCGCCGCGGCCTACCTGGCGCGGCAGTACAAGACCATCGGCATCGTCGGCGTCGTGCTGGCGGTGCTGATCTTCTTCT
>CAYVXO010000032.1:0-35214 GCA_964454485.1 uncultured Rubrivivax sp. | reverse complement strand
CAAGAAGCCGCACGCCGTGCTGCTGCTCGACGAGATCGAGAAGGCGCACCCCGACGTCTTCAACGTGCTGCTGCAGGTGATGGACCACGGCACGCTGACCGACAACAACGGGCGCAAGGCCGACTTCCGCAACGTGATGATCATCATGACCACGAACGCGGGCGCCGAGACGATGAACAAGTCGACCATCGGCTTCACGACCCGGCGCGAGCAGGGCGACGAGATGGCCGACATCAAGCGCCTGTTCACGCCCGAGTTCCGCAACCGGCTGGACGCCATCGTGTCCTTCCGTGCGCTCGACGAGGAGATCATCCTGCGCGTGGTCGACAAGTTCCTGCTGCAGCTGGAAAGCCAGCTGGCGGAGAAGAAGGTCGAGGTCACCTTCACCGACGCGCTGCGCAAGCACCTGGCCAAGAAGGGCTTCGACCCCTTGATGGGCGCGCGCCCGATGCAGCGCCTGATCCAGGACATGATCCGCCGCGCGCTCGCCGACGAGCTGCTCTTCGGCCGCCTGGTCGACGGCGGCCGCCTCACGGTGGACCTGGACGACAAGGACGAAGTGCTGCTGGACATCCAGCCGCCGCGCAAGAGCGACAAGCCGCGCGCGGAGACGACCGCGGTCTAAGCCGGCATCTCTTCTGCCGGATCCTGGCGGTAGAACCTGCAGAACACCCCGTACAAAGCGGGGTGTTCCGCTTTCATGGGCCGCGGCGCGACGAAGAAGGCTTCGCTGGCGACGGCGAAGAACTCGTCCAGGCTCTGCGCGCCGTAGGGGTCGAGCGCGGTGTCCTCGTCGCCGCCGTCCACCCGCTTCGCGAAGGCCTCGTAGTCGGCTTCCAGCACGCCCAGCCATTCGGCGCGCGTCAGCTCGCGCGGCAGCAGCGGCACGCCGTCGGGCACGCCGTCGGCCATGTCCAGCACGTGCGCGAACTCGTGGATCACCACGTTGAAGGCCTCGGCCGCGCTGCGGCCGGCGCCGCGCACGTCGCGCCACGAGAGCATCACCGGCCCGCCGCTGACCGCTTCGCCGGCAAGCTCCTCGTCGTACTCGTGGACCACGCCGTCCTCGTCGACCACGCTGCGGCGCGCCACCACCAGGTCGGGGTGCAGCACGATGCCGACGAAGCCGTCGTAGCGCGCCAGCCCCAGCCGCAGCACCGGCAGGCAGGCCTGCGCCGCGACGGCGACGACCACGTCGTCGGTCAGCCGCACGCCGGGGCGGGCGTCGAACTCCTTGCGGTCGAGGAAGAGGCTGGTCATGCGGCGCAGCAGCGCCGCCGCCTTGGGGTCGCGCCGCTTCAGGAAGGGGTAGCGCACCAGCGTGCGTTTCCAGAGGTCGTCGCGGATGGCACGGCGGGCGACCGCGGCGTCCTCGCGCCGCTCGCGCCAGCCCGCGACCCAGCGGCGCAACATCGTCAGGCCGCGACCGGCAGGCGCCGGAAGCCGTCGCGCGTGAGGCGCAGCACCTCGGCCCGCGGGTGCGCGGCGTCGTCCAGGTCCCAGTCGCTCAGCACGTGGCGCTTGAAGCCGGGCGCGAGCTCGTTGCTGCCCGGGCGGTGGGTGTGGCCGTGCACCATCTCGGCGGCGCCCATCGCGTGCAGCCAGGCGACGGCGCCCGCGGTGTCGACGTCGACGTCGGTGCGCCCGTCCAGGCCGTGGCGCTCGCGGCTGGCCTGGCGCAGGCGGCGCGCGAGCGCGACGCGTGCCTCCAGCGGCTGCGCCAGCACGTCGGCGCGCCAGCGTTCGCTGCGCACCTCGGCGCGGAAGCGCTGGTACTCGGTGTCGGCCAGGCAGAGCGAGTCGCCATGCGTGAGCAGCAGGCGCTGGCCCCACAACTGCAGCACCGTGGGGTCGGGCAGGCCGGCCATGCCGGTGGCCACCAGCGTGGCGCTGCCGAGCAGGAAATCGCGATTGCCGACCATGAAGGCCACGAATCGGCGGCTCGCCGCCTCGGCCAGCAGGTCCAGCGCCTGGGCTTCGAAGGGCAGGCTGCGCGCGTCGTCGCCGAGCCAGATCTCGAACAGGTCGCCCAGGATCACCACCGCGTCGGCCGGCGTCTCGCGCAGGTGGCGCGCGAAGGCGGCCTGGGTGCGCGGCAGCGCGGGCGACAGGTGCAGGTCGGACAGGAAGTCGACCGCGTTCCAGGCCGCCGGCGCCTGCCACTCGTAGAACGCCGGCAGCGCGAAGCCGCCGTGCGGCATCAGGCGATCTCGGTCACGCGCTGGATCACCACGTCCTCGAGCGGCACGTCGGCATGGGCGTACATGCGCCCGGTGCGCACCTTCTCGATCGCGTCCACCACCTCGGTGCCGGCGACGACACGGCCGAAGACGGCGTAGCCCCAGCCGTCCTGGGCGCGGTCGTTGTCGAGGAAGCCGTTGTCGGCGGTGTTGATGAAGAACTGCGAGGTCGCCGAATGCGGGTCGGACGTGCGCGCCATCGCCAGCGTGTACTTCAGGTTCTTCAGCCCGTTCTTGGCCTCGTTGGCGATCGGCTTGTCGGTGGCCTTCTGCTTGAGGCCGGTCTCCATGCCGCCGCCCTGGATCATGAAGCCGGGGATGACGCGGTGGAACAGCGTGTTCTCGTAGTGGCCCTTGGCCGCGTAGGCCAGGAAGTTGGCCACCGACAGCGGTGCCTTCGCATCGTCGAGTTCGATGCGGAGGGTGCCGGCGCTGGTCTGCATCTCGACGGTCTTGGTCATGTCCTACTTCTCCAGGGTGGCCTTCTTGATGATCACCGGCTCGACCGGCACGTTCTGGTGCGGGCCGGCGTTCTTCACCGCCACGCCCTTGATCCTGTCGACCACGTCCATGCCTTCGACCACCTTGCCGAAGACCGCGTAGCCGTTGCCGTCGCGCGAATTCGCCTGGTCGAGCATGCCGTTGTCGACGACGTTGATGAAGAACTGCGAGGTGGCCGAGTCGGGCACCATGGTGCGCGCCATCGCGATGGTGCCGCGCGCGTTGGAAAGGCCGTTGCGGCTTTCCAGCGGGATCGGCGCGCGCGTGGGCTTCTCGCTCATGTCGGGCTTCATGCCGCCGCCCTGGATCATGAAGCCGTTGATCACGCGATGGAAGATGGTGCCGTCGTAGTGGCCGTCCTTCACGTACTGCACGAAGTTGGCGACCGTCTTCGGCGCCTTGGCCGCGTCGAGCTCGACCACGATGTCGCCGGCAGTCGTGGCCAGCCGGACCTTCTGCGCGAAGGCGGGCACGGCCGCCACCAGGGCCAGGGAGGCCAGGCTGGCGACGGCGAGGAAACGCTTGAGGGTCATGGGCAAGGGCGGGGGCTGCAAGACCGACAAGTCTAGCGGCCCGCGGCCAGCAGGTCGCGCACCTGGCGCAGCCGGCGCTGCAGCGCGGCGTCGGCCGGCGCCTCCGAGGCCGCGCGCTCGAAGGCGGCGGCCGCCAGGCGCAGGTGGATCTCGCCCAGGTTGGCGCGCGCGAGCACGTGCGAAGGGTCGTTGCGCAAGGCCGTCTCGAGCGCGAGGCGCGCCTCCTCCAGGCGGCCGGCGCGCGCCTCGATGAGGGCGATGTTGTTGTACGGGTCGGGCAGTTCGGGGTAGTCCTCGGTGAGGCGGCGGAACTGCGCCAGCGCCTCGGCGTCGCGGCGCAGGTCCATCAGGATCACGCCTTCCTGGAAGCGCAGCGCGGCCGGGCGCGGCTCGGGCGACTGGCGCGCGCGCTCCAGCGCCTTCGGCAGGTCGCCCGCGGCCACCAGCTTGCGCACGTCGGCCAGGTCGTCGGCCCGCACGAGCGACGCGGCCGCCAGCAAGGCGGCGGCCAGAACAAGGCGGAGCGGCATGAGGGTCGTGTTCGGGTGGCGTGCGGGGTGCCGGAGACGGCGGGGCGGCAGGGGGGCGGCCGCTATACTGGCCCGCCATTATCGACGCGCCCCGACCGCAGGGCGGCCTCCGCAGGCTCATGGGCCTTCGCATCCACAACACGCTCACCCGGCAGCTCGAGCCTTTCGAGCCCATCGAGGCCGGCCACGTGCGCATGTACGTCTGCGGCATCACGGTCTACGACCTGTGCCACATGGGCCACGCGCGCATGAACCTCGCGTTCGACGTCGTCTACCGCTGGCTGCGCGCCAGCGGCTGGCGCGTCACCTACGTGCGCAACATCACCGACATCGACGACAAGATCATCCGACGCGCGCTGGAGCGCGGCCTGTCGATCCGCGCCCTGACCGACGAGATGATTGCGGCCATGCACCGCGACTTCGGCGCCCTCGGGCTCGAGCTGCCGACCGCCGAACCGCGTGCCACCGACTACGTGCCGCAGATGCTGTCGATGATCGGCACGCTCGAAGCCAAGGGACTGGCCTACCGCGCGAAGGACGGCGACGTGAACTTCGCGGTGCGCCGCTTCCCGGGCTACGGCAAGCTCTCGGGCAAGTCGCTCGACGAACTGCGCGCCGGCGAGCGCGTCGCGGTGGCCGAAGGCAAGGAAGACCCGCTGGACTTCGTGCTCTGGAAGGCCGCCAAGCCCGAGGAACCGGCCGACGCCAAGTGGCCCGGCCCCTTCGGCCCCGGCCGCCCGGGCTGGCACATCGAGTGCTCGGCGATGAGCTGCGCGCTGCTCGGCGAGCGCTTCGACATCCACGGCGGCGGCATGGACCTGCAGTTCCCGCACCACGAGAACGAGCTCGCGCAGAGCGAGGGCGCCTTGGGCCACCCCTTCGTCAACTACTGGGTCCACAACGGCTTCCTCAATGTCGACAACGAGAAGATGTCGAAGTCGCTCGGCAACTTCTTCACCATCGCCGATGTGCTGAAGAAGTTCGACGGCGAGACGCTGCGCTTCTTCATGCTGCGCACCCACTACCGCAGCCCGTTCAACTTCGCCGACTCGCTGCTGGAGGAAGCGCGCAGCGCGCTCGTGCGCCTGTACACCGCGTTGGACGCGGTGCTGGCGGAGGCGCGCGCCATCGACTGGTCCGACCCGCGCGCCGCCGCGTTCAAGACCGCGATGGACGACGACTTCAACACCCCCGGCGCATTGGCGGTGCTGTTCGAGCTGGCGGCCGAGGTGAACCGCACGCATGACGCCGCCGCGGCCGCGCTGCTGAAGTCGCTGGGCGGCGTGCTGGGCATCCTGCAGCAGGCGCCGCGCGCCTTCCTGCAGGCCGGCAGCGCGCTCGACGAAGCCACGATCCAGCAGCGCATCGCCGACCGCGCCGCCGCGAAGAAGGCACGCGACTTCGCGGCCGCCGACCGCATCCGCGACGAGCTCGCGGCCGCCGGCATCGTGCTGAAGGACTCGCCGCAGGGCACCACCTGGGTGAAGGCCTGATGTCCGCTGCGCGCCCCGCCGAACCTTCCGCGGTGACCCCCGCCTACTGGGACGACGCCTGCCGGCACCTGGCACGGCGCGACCGCGTGCTCAAGAAGCTGATCCCGAAGTTCGGCGAAGCCCGCCTGCAGAGCCGCGGCGACGCCTTCACCACGCTGGCGCGCAGCATCGTCGGCCAGCAGATCAGCGTGAAGGCGGCGCAGTCGGTCTGGGACCGCTTCGCCGCCGCGGTGGGCGGGCCCAGCACGCGGCTGGCGCCGCAGGCGGTGCTGAAGCTGCCGGTGCCGGCACTGCGCGAGTCGGGCCTGTCGGCGCGCAAGGCCGAGTACCTGCAGGACCTGGCGCGCCACTTCCAGCAAGGCGCCGTGCACGTGGCCGAGTGGCAGCGCATGGACGACGAGGCCATCATCGACGAGCTCGTCGCCATCCGCGGCATCGGCCGCTGGACGGCCGAGATGTTCCTGATCTTCCACCTCATGCGGCCCAACGTGCTGCCGTTGGACGACCTGGGCCTGATCAAGGGCATCAGCGTCAACTACTTCAGCGGCGAGCCGGTCTCGCGCGCCGAAGCACGCGAGGTGGGCGAGGCCTGGGCGCCTTTCCGCTCGGTGGCCACTTGGTATATTTGGCGCAGCCTCGATCCACTCCCAGTGGACTATTGATGAGCAAGCGACACTTCCTGGAATTCGAACAGCCGATCGCCGAACTCGAGTCGAAGATCGACGAGCTGCGCTACGTGCAGAACGAATCGGCGGTCGACATCTCCGAGGAGATCGACCGCCTGGCGGCGAAGAGCCTGCAGCTCACGAAGGACATCTACTCCAGCCTCTCGCCCTGGCAGGTGACGCAGATCGCGCGCCACCCGCAGCGGCCCTACACGCTGGACTACGTGAGCGAGATCTTCACCGACTTCGAGGAACTGCACGGCGACCGCCACTTCGCCGACGACCTGTCCATCGTCGGCGGGCTGGCCCGTTTCAACGGCCAGCCCTGCATGGTCATCGGTCACCAGAAGGGCCGCGACACGAAGGAGCGCACCGCGCGCAACTTCGGCATGAGCCGCCCCGAGGGCTACCGCAAGGCGCTGCGCCTGATGCAGCTGGCCGAGAAGTTCGGCCTGCCGGTCTTCACCTTCGTCGACACGCCGGGCGCCTACCCCGGCATCGGCGCCGAAGAGCGCGGCCAGTCGGAAGCGATCGGCCGCAACATCTTCGAGATGGCGCGCCTGGAAGTGCCCATCGTCACGACGATCATCGGCGAAGGCGGCTCGGGCGGCGCGCTGGCCATCAGCGTAGGCGACCAGGTGCTGATGCTGCAGTTCAGCGTCTACTCGGTGATCTCGCCCGAAGGCTGCGCCAGCATCCTCTGGAAGACCGCCGAACGCGCGAGCGACGCCGCCGAGGCGCTGGGCATCACCGCGCACCGCCTGAAGGCGCTGGGCGTGATCGACAAGATCGTCAACGAACCCGTGGGCGGCGCGCACCGCGACCCCAAGTGGATGGCGGCACACCTGAAGCGCGCGCTCAACGACGCGCTGCGCCAGGTGGTCGACCTGAAGCCGAAGGAGCTGCTGCAGCGCCGCTACGAGCGCCTGCAGGCCTACGGCCGCTTCAGCGACACGAAGGACCGGTAGTGCCCTTCGCGGTGGCGGTGGCTGCCAGCGGCGGCCGCGATTCCACCGCGCTCCTGCATGCCACCGCGGTGGCCGCGCGCCGCCACGGCGGCGAGGTCCACGCGCTTCACGTGCACCACGGCCTCGTCGCCGACGCCGACGCATGGCTGGCGCGCCTGCGCGACCAGTGCCGGCGCTGGCGGCGCAGCGGGCTGCCGGTCGAGTTCCACGCCACCCGGCTCGAAGGCCGGCCCGCGCATGGCGAAAGCGTCGAAGCCTGGGCGCGCCGCGGCCGCTACCGCGCGCTCGCCGCGATGGCGCGCGAAGCCGGCTGCGCGATGGTGCTGCTGGCGCACCACCGGCGCGACCAGGCCGAGACGCTGCTGCTGCAGGCGCTGCGTGGCGGCGGGCCGGCCGGGCTGGCCGGCATGCCCGCGGTCGCCGAACGCGAAGGGCTGCTCTGGCTGCGGCCCTGGCTGTACCTGCCGCGCGAGGCGGTGGAGGACTACGTGCGCCGGCACCGGCTGCGCTACAGCGACGACGCCAGCAACGCCGACCCGCGCTACGCGCGCAACCGCTTGCGCGCGCAGGTCTGGCCGACGCTGGCGCGCGCCTTCGGCGACGCCGAACCGCAGCTGGCCGCCGCCGCGCAACGCGCCGCCGAGGCCGCCGCCGCCTTGTCGGAACTGGCGGCGCTGGACGCCGGCCGCTGCGTCGTCGAAGGCACGCTGCTGCGCGACGAATGGCTACGGCTCAGCGAGGCGCGCCGCACGTTGCTGCTGCGCCACTGGCTGCACGGCGTCGCCGGTGACGCGCCGGAGTCGCTGGTGGAGCGCCTGGCGGGTGAACTGCCTTCGGCGCGGCAGGGGCGCTGGCCGGCGCCAGGCGGCGAGTGCCGGCTCTACCGGGGCGGCCTGGGTTATGCGCGCGCGCTGGATCCGGCCGGCGTGCCGCCGGCGGCCACCCAGCCGATGACGATGGATCTGTCCCGACCGGGGCGCCATGCCGTCGCGCCCTGGCGGGGCCAATTCGTCGTGCGCCGCTGCCGTGCAGGCGGCATCGCTGCCGAGCGCCTGAGCCGCGCGGAACTGCGCCCGCGCGCCGGTGGCGAGTCGTTCCAGCTCGAGCCCGGCGCCATGGCGCGCAGTCTCAAGAAGCAGTACCAGGCGCGTGGCGTGCCGGCCTGGCAGCGGGGCGGGCCGCTGCTCTTCGAAGGTGACCTGCTGCTGTACGCGCCCGCGCTGGGCATCGACGCGCGCGCCCGTGCGCCCGCCGGCGTGCCGCAGCTGCATGTGGAATGGGAGCCCGGGCCCGGCCGCTAGAATTGCGGGTTTTCCCTTCGCGAACCGAGCTCTCCGAAGCAGCCCGAACCTCCCATGGCCCTCATCGTTCACAAATACGGCGGCACCTCGATGGGGTCGACCGAGCGCATCAAGAGCGTCGCCCAGCGCGTCGCGAAATGGGCGCGTGCCGGCCACCAGATGGTGGTGGTGCCCTCCGCGATGAGCGGCGAGACCAACCGCCTGCTCGCGCTGGCCAAGGACCTGCAGCCGGCGTCGATGACGGCGGAATCGATGCGCGAGCTGGACGCCATCGCCGCCACCGGCGAGCAGGTCTCGGTGGGCCTGCTGGCGCTGGCGCTGCAGGCGCTGGGCGTGCCGGCGGTCAGCTACGCGGGCTGGCAGGTGCCGATCGAGACCGACTCGGCCTTCACGAAGGCGCGCATCGGCCGCATCGACGACCAGCGCGTGCGCGCCGACCTGGCGGCCGGTCGCGTGGTCATCATCACCGGCTTCCAGGGCCTGGACCCGAAGGGAAACGTCACCACGCTCGGGCGCGGCGGCAGCGACACCTCGGCGGTGGCGGTGGCGGCGGCGATGAAGGCCGACGAATGCCTGATCTACACCGACGTCGACGGCGTCTACACCACCGACCCGCGTATCGTGCCCGAGGCGCGCCGGCTGGCCACCGTGAGCTTCGAGGAGATGCTCGAGATGGCCAGCCTGGGCAGCAAGGTGCTGCAGATCCGCAGCGTGGAGTTCGCCGGCAAGTACCGCGTGCCGCTGCGCGTGCTGTCCAGCTTCACGCCCTGGGACATCCCGATCGACGAGGAAGCGCGTTCGGGCACCCTGATCACTTTCGAGGAAGACGAGAAGATGGAACAAGCCGTCGTGTCGGGCATCGCCTTCAGCCGCGATGAAGCCAAGGTCACCGTGATGGGCGTGCCGGACCGCCCGGGCATCGCCTACCAGATCCTGGGGCCGGTGGCCGAGGCCAACATCGACGTCGACGTGATCATCCAGAACGTCTCGCACGACGGCAGGACCGACTTCTCCTTCACCGTTCCGCGCGGCGACTACGCGCGCGCGATGGAAGTGCTCAAGGGCAAGGTGCAGCCCGGTATCGGCGCGGCGCAGATCGTCGGCGATCCGAAGATCTGCAAGGTCTCGATCGTCGGCATCGGCATGCGCAGCCACGTCGGCGTGGCGAGCCGGATGTTCCGCACCTTGAGCGAAGAGGGCATCAATATCCAGATGATCAGCACCAGCGAGATCAAGACTTCGGTCGTGATCGACGAGAAGTACATGGAGCTCGCGGTGCGCGCGCTGCACAGGGCCTTCGACCTGGACGCCAAGGCCGACACCGCGGCCTGAGACGCGGCTAGAATCGCCGCACTTCGCCGGAGACGTGACCGAGTGGCCGAAGGTGCTCCCCTGCTAAGGGAGTATGCGGGCAAAACCTGCATCGAGGGTTCGAATCCCTCCGTCTCCGCCAACGAAACCTTCGTTGGCTCCGAAGCGCGGCCGGCGCGCCGTGCGTGAGGAAGTCGCGGCCGCCATCGGTGGCCGCGTGCGCCGGGGACCGGCGACCGGGACAATCCTCCCCAGTCCTCGTCGCCCAATGTCCAGCCTCGCCTCGATCTCCCTCTCCGGCATGACCGCCGCGCAGAACGCGCTCGGCGCGGCCGCGAACAACATTGCCAACGTGCAGACCGAGGGCTACCGGCGCCAGGTGGTGCAGCAGGCCCCGCAGGCAGCCGGCGGCGTCTCGACCGCGACCGCGACCGCCGGCGAGGCAGGCAGCAGCCTCGAGTCCGACATGGTCGGCCTGCTGCAGGCGAAGAATGCCTTCCTGGCGAACCTGGCCGTGTTCAAGGCTGGCGACCAGGCGATGGGCTCGCTGCTCGACATCGCCGGCTGAGCCTAACTGCCGACGGTCTCCGCGATCCAGCGCCGCGCCTCCACCTCGCTCGGGAAGATCCGGTACTGCGCATCGGTGAAGCCCAGGCGGATGAAGGCCCGGATGGCCGCCACGATGTCGGGCCGCACGGCGACGGCCGCGATCAGGATGCGCGGATTGGTCAGCACGGGCCCGATGTGCAGCGCGGCGATCTCCTCGGTGGCGCTGTCGGTGATCTCGTAGTCACCGACGGCGAGGTAGTCGGTGATTGCGTATCGCAGCGTGGTGAAACGCTCGTCGGAACAGATCGCCTCGAAGGACTTCTGCCGCTCGAGAATGGTCATGGGCCCGAAGTAGCGTCGATAGACGCCTCTGGGCTCCCACGTCAGGGAGTAGGGCACGGCGGGATCGGAAACCGGATCGACGCGAAGTGTCTCCGATCCCGATGCCCCTACTCGAAACGAAAAGGGCCCCGCACCGCGGGGCCCTCTGCACTGCCGCGCTGCGGGCGGCGCGGCCTCAGGGCTTGCCCTGGCCGGACAGCAGGCCCAGCAGGTAGTTCGTGGCCGGGTCCTTCTTCTCGCGTTCGAAGACCAGCGAGACGGTGATGCTCTGGCCCGGCATGATCACGCCGTCGGGCAGGAACACCCGAAGGTAGGGCTCGCCGGCGCCCGTCTTGCCGCTGCCGTTGACCAGCTTCACCTGCGGCGGCAGGCCGCGGGCCACCATCAGCAGGTGGGTGTCGATGATCGACGTGCTGTTGTTGGCGATCCTGTAGATGTCGCGCTGGCGCTCGCCGTCCTTCTCGCGCCGCAGCAGCGTGATCTGCGCCTGCGAAGTGACGTCCAGGAACTCCAGCCCCTGGTCGCGCCGCGACAGCGGGTCGTTGCTGTCGATCGCCAGCCCGCTCAGCATGAAGCCGTCCTTCGCCCCCAGCGCCGCCAGGTCCGGGCGGTACTTCGAGTACGCCAGGTCACGCTCGTTGGGCTGCAGCGTGTCGGTCGTCGACTTGGGGTCGTAGTGCACGAAGGCCGGGTCGTAGAGCGCGTTCTCCAGGAAGTCGGTCAGGTCGTCGACCTGCGCGTCCGTGAGGCCCAGCCCGGCCGGCGTGCCCTTGCCGCGCGGGTGGGTGAAGCGGGTCGACAAGGTGTCGGCCGCGCCCGCCGTCGGGTCCTGCGGGACGCCGGCGTTGAAGTACTGCACCACGTCGCGGACCCTGGTGAACGATCCGTTGTGGAAGAAGGTGCGCGCGTCCTTCAGCTGGCGCAGCGTCATGGTGCGGAACTTGAACAGGTCGTTGCGGTCGTGGGTGATCTCCTCGCGCCCGGTGTCCTCCGCGTGGTAGGGGTAGCCGTCGGCGCCGAGCTTGCCGAAGTCGAGCTTGCCGCGCGCCAGCGCGTTCAGCGCCTGCACCGGGTGGTCGCCGATGCCGACGTTGTGGAAGTTCTGCTCCACGTACTGCCCGATCCCGGCCACGTCGGGGTCGTCGGGCTGTTTGTTGAGCATCGGCCCGCTGTGGCAGCCGAAGCAGCCGGCGCCGCGGTCCTCGGCCTTGGTGAAGAACAGCTTCGCGCCGCGCTGCTGCGCCGGCGTGAGGGCGCGGTTGTCGCCGGCCAGGAACTTGTCGAACGGCGTGTTGCGCGTGACCACCGTGCGCAGGAAGGTGGCCTGGGCGCGGAACTCGGTGACGTCGTTGACGAGCTTGCCCAGGTCCTTCGCCGCGTCGGCCTCGGCGGCTTCCTGCGGGAAGGCGTCGCGGAACAGCTTGACGAAGGCGGGAATGGCCATCAGCTCGGCCGACTGCGAACCCAGCATGCGGTGCGCGTCCAGCAGCAGCAGCGTCATGTTCTCGCCCGCCGGGTCGTTGAAGGGGTTCAGCGATCCCGCCGTCGAGGGCAGCTCGCCGCCGATGCCGCCGAACAGCAGCCGGTTGTTGAAGCCGAAGCCGACCAGCCCCGGTGCCTGGCGGCCGACGCTGTCGAGCTGGTCCAGGCGGCCGGTGGCCAGCAGGGCCTGCGGCTTCGGGTCGTGATAGAAGAGCGCGGGCGTCGTGACCACGCGCTGGCCGCTGGCGTCGATGAAGATGTCGCCCAGCGTCGGCAGCGCGTCGGCGAGCACGTCGCCGGCGAACAGCGGCTGGCTGCGCAGCTTGCTCAGGCCCGCCTGCGGCCGGCGGCGCGGCACGAAGTTGCCCTTCTCGTCGGTGTAGCCGCGGCCTTCGCCGCCGCTGGCGAAGTTGAGCCGCTGGCCGGCCTTGCCCGCGGCTTCGCCGATGTGGCAGCTGCCGCACGAGGTGGCGCGCACCTGGGCGTTGAAGATCTCCGGGATGTTGGGGTCGGCGGCGTTCATCGTGCCGCCGAAGGCCGTGCCCGCGGGCAGGTCCAGCGGCACGCCGGTGTTGACGTTGATGCGCGCGCTGCGCACCGGGTCGTGGAACAGCAGCTTGCCCAGGTAGCGCTTGGCCTCGGTGGTCTCGTAGCGGTAGGCGACGCTGCCGTCGGCCTGGCGCGGCACCGGCAGTTCCGCGTTGTTGGCCGGAACCTTGAGCTTGTCGAGGCCGCCGACCTGCTGGTCGATGAGCCGCCGCAGCTGCACGGGCCCGCCGCCGCCGCCATCGGCGGGCGCGGCCAGCGCGAAGCCGCACGCGAGCGCAAGCGCCGCGGCCAGGCCCTGGAACGCGAGCCGTTGGCGTGCCGGCGTCCGTTGTCGATCTGGAAGGTGCTTCATGAGTGTTCCTTCGATGGGTGGTTGCGAAACGCGGCCCCGTGGGGCACGCGAACGCAAACCTAAGCACCGCGGTTCACGGCACGGTCACACGCGCATGGCGTGTTGGTCGCGTTCCGGTCCCGGCCGCGGCCAGCTTGAGATAGCGCAGGTCGGCCGCACGCGCGCTGGCTATGCTGGTGTCCGAACCGCGAGCCGCCTTCACGGGCGCGACCCCGCGGGCCGAGGAGACAAGCACGATGCTCCAGGTACGCATCCATGGCCGGGGCGGCCAGGGGGTGGTGACGGCCGCCGAGATGCTGTCGGTCGCCGCCTTCGAACAGGGCCGCCACGCGCAGGCCTTCCCCAGCTTCGGCTCCGAGCGCACCGGCGCGCCGGTGGTCGCGTTCTGCCGCATCGACGACAAGGACATCCGGCTGCGCGAGCCCATCGTCGAACCCGACGTGCTGCTGGTGCAGGACCCGACGCTGCTGCACCAGGTCGACGTGTTCCAGGGCCTGCGGCCCGAAGGCTACGTGCTCATCAACAGCCGCAAGAGCTTCGACGAACTGGGCCTGGGCGAGGTCGCGGCGCGCTTCTGGCACGAGCGCCTCATCACCGTGCCGGCGACCGAGATCGCGCTCCGGCACCTGAAGCGTCCGCTGCCCAACACCGCGCTGCTGGGCGGCTTCGCGGCGCTGTCGGGGCTGGTCTCGCTGGAGGCCGTGGCGCATGCCATCGGCGACAAGTTCCGCGGCGAGGTCGCCGCGGCCAACGCCGCCGCCGCCGCCGAGGCGCATGCCTGGGTGCTGCACGAACTGAAGGAGCTGGCCCGTGCTCAGGCAGATTGAAGGTTCCCAGGCGGTCGCGCAGGCGGTCGCCCTGTCGCGGCCGGAGGTGATCTGCGCCTACCCGATCTCGCCGCAGACGCACATCGTCGAAGGGCTGGGCGAACTGGTGAAGAGCGGGGCGCTCAGCCCTTGCGAGTTCATCAACGTCGAGAGCGAGTTCGCCGCCATGAGCGTGGCCATCGGCGCCTCGGCCGCGGGCGCGCGCACCTACACCGCCACCGCCAGCCAGGGGCTGCTGTTCATGGCCGAAGCGGTCTACAACGCCAGCGGGCTGGGACTGCCGATCGTGATGACGGTGGCCAACCGCGCCATCGGCGCGCCCATCAACATCTGGAACGACCACAGCGACAGCATGAGCCAGCGCGACTGCGGCTGGATCCAGCTGTTCGCGGCCCACAACCAGGAGGCGCTGGACCTGCACGTTCAGGCCTTCAAGCTGGCCGAGGAACTCTCGATGCCGGTGATGGTGTGCATGGACGGCTTCATCCTCACCCACGCCTACGAGCGCGTGGACATGCCGGCGCAGGCCGACGTCGACACCTTCCTGCCGCCCTACGAGCCGCGCCAGGTGCTCGACCCCGACGAGCCGGTGTCGATCGGCGCGATGGTCGGCCCGGAGGCCTTCATGGAGGTGCGCTACCTCGCGCACGCCAAGCAGCAGGTGGCGCTGGAGCGCATCCCGCAGATCGCGGCCGAGTTCGCCGACCGCTTCGGCCGCACCACCGGCGGTCTGGTGCGCAGCTATCGCTGCGAGGACGCCGAGACCATCGTCGTCGCGCTCGGCTCGGTGATCGGCACCATCAAGGACACCGCCGACGCGATGCGCGACGTCGGCGTGCGCATCGGCGTGCTGGGCATCCATTCGTTCCGCCCGTTCCCGCTTGCCGCCGTGCGCGCGGCGCTCCAGGGCGCCCGGCGCGTGGTGGTGCTGGAGAAGAGCTTCTCGGTCGGGCTGGGCGGTGTCGTCGCCACCGACGTGCAGCACGCGGTGGCCGGGCTGCCGCTCACGGTGTCCACCGTGGTGGCCGGGCTGGGCGGGCGCGCGATCACGCGCGCCTCGCTCGCGCGCACCTTCGCCGAGGCGGTGGCCGACCGGCTGCCGCCGCTCAGCTTCCTGGACCTGGACTGGGGCATCGTGAACCGCCAGCTCGAACGCGAGCGCGCCGTGCGGCGCAGCGGCCCGGTGGCCGAGAACCTGCTGCGCGACGTCGGCGCCGTCGCCGCGCGCGTGCGCTGAACGGGAGCCTTCGATGAACGCCCCGATCCGCTTCTACCAGACCGGCACCTTCACGGTCGGCAACCGCCTGCTGGCGCCCGAACAGCGCAGCGTGCAGGCCAGCCCCGAGCGCAGCAACTCGCTCGACAGCGGCCACCGCGCCTGCCAGGGCTGCGGCGAGGCGCTGGGCGCGCGCTACGCGGTCGACGCCGCGATGCGCGCCTCCGGCGGCCGCCTCATCGCCGTCAACGCCACCGGCTGCCTGGAGGTCTTCTCCACGCCGTACCCGGAAACGAGCTGGCGGCTGCCGTGGATCCACTCGCTGTTCGGCAACGCCGCCGCGGTGGGCACCGGCGTGGCGGCGGCGCTGAAGGTGAAGGCCGCGAAGGCCGGGCTGCCGGCGAGCACGACGCGCGTCATCGCGCAAGGCGGCGACGGCGGCACCACCGACATCGGCTTCGGCTGCCTGTCGGGCATGTTCGAGCGCAACGACGACGTGCTCTACATCTGCTACGACAACGAGGCCTACATGAACACCGGCGTGCAGCGCAGCAGCGCCACGCCGCCGGCGGCGCGCACCGCCACCACCACCGCGGTGGGCGAAGCGCCCGGTGCGGCCTTCGGCCAGGGTAAGGACCTGCCGCTGATCGCGATGGCGCACGAGATCCCCTACGTCGCCACCGCCACCGTGGCCGACCTGCGCGACCTGGAAGCCAAGGTGGCGAAGGCGATGTCGATCCGCGGCGCGCGCTACCTGCACGTGCTGGTGCCGTGCCCGCTGGGCTGGGGCGCGGCCAGCCACGACACCATCCGGCTCGCCCGGCTGGCGCGCGAGACCGGCCTGTTCCCGGTCTTCGAGGCCGAGCGCGGCGAAGTGCGCGCGGTCACGAAGATCCGCCACCGCGTGCCGGTGCAGGACTACCTGAAGCCGCAGAAGCGGTTCGCGCACCTGTTCGGCGACCCCGGTCACCCGGAGATGCTGGCGCAGATCCAGGCCCAGGCCGACCGCAACATCCGCCGCTTCGGCCTGCTCGAGCCGGAGACGGCGCCATGACCATGCAGAAGCCCTTCGCCATCACGCTCGACCCGGGCAGTTCGCGCGCCAACAAGACCGGCACCTGGCGCAGCCAGCGCCCGGTCTACGTCGACCGCCTGCCGCCTTGCAATGCGCAATGCCCGGCGGGCGAGGACATCCAGGGCTGGCTCTACCACGGCGAAGGCGGCGACTACGAAGCCGCCTGGCGCCACCTGGTGCGCGACAACCCGTTCCCGGCCGTGATGGGCCGCGTCTGCTACCACAGCTGCGAAGGCGCCTGCAACCGCGGCCGGCTCGACGCCGCGGTGGGCATCAACTCTGTGGAACGCTTCCTGGGCGACGAAGCCCTGAAGCGCGGCTGGCGCTTCGAGGCGCCCGTGGCGGAGAGCGGCCGCCGCGTGCTGATCGTCGGCGCCGGGCCCTCCGGCATGTCGGCTGCCTACCACCTGCGCCGCCTCGGCCACGCCGTCACGGTGCTGGAAGCCGGCCCGAAGGCGGGCGGCATGATGCGCTTCGGCATCCCGCAGTACCGGCTGCCGCGCGACGTGCTCGACGCCGAGATGCAGCGTGTCGTCGACCTCGGCGTCGACCTGCGGCTGGGCACCCGGGTGGCGAACCTGGAAGAGGCGATGCAGGGCTTCGACGCCGCCTTCCTGGCGGTCGGCGCGCACATCGGCAAGCGCACCTTCATCCCGGCCAAGGACGGCTCGCGCATCCTGGACGCGGTCTCGGTGCTGCGCAGCATGGACGAAGGCACGCAGCCGATGCTGGGCCGCCGCGTCGTCGTCTACGGCGGCGGCAACACCGCGGTCGACGTGGCGCGCACCGCGAAGCGCCTGGGCGCCACCGAGGCCATCATCGTCTACCGCCGCACGCGCGAGCGCATGCCGGCGCACGACTTCGAGGTCGAGGAAGCGCTGCAGGAAGGCGTGATGGTCAAGTGGCTGTCCACCATCCGCCAGGCCGGCGACGGCGGCGCGCTCACGATCGAGCGCATGAGGCTCGACATGCAGGGCAATCCGCAGCCCACCGGGGAGTTCGAGACCCTGGAGGCCGATTCGCTGGTGCTGGCGCTGGGCCAGGACGTGGACCTCTCGCTGCTGAAGGGCGTGCCCGGGCTGGAGCTGAAGGACGGCGTCGTGCAGGTCGATCCCGAGACGCTGATGACCGGCCGTGCCGGCCTCTTCGCCGGCGGCGACATGGTGCCGGCGGAGCGCAATGTGACGGTGGCGGTGGGCCACGGCAAGAAGGCCGCGCGCCACATCGACGCCTGGCTGCGCGGCACGCGCCACACGGCGCCGCCGAAGCACGCGCCGGCCGCTTTCGAGCGCCTGAACCCCTGGTACTACAGCGATGCGCCGGCCACGCTGCGGCCGCTGCTGGACGCGGCCCGGCGCAGCAGCAGCTTCGACGAGGTGCAGGGCGGCCTGACCGAGGAGAACTCGCTCTTCGAGGCGCGCCGCTGCCTGAGCTGCGGCAACTGCTTCGAGTGCGACAACTGCTACGGCGTGTGCCCCGATAACGCGGTCGTCAAGCTCGGGCCCGGCAACCGGTTCCGCTTCGACTACGAATACTGCAAGGGCTGCGGCGTGTGCGCCGCGGAATGCCCGTGCGGCGCCATCGACATGGTGGCCGAGGAAACGTGATCAGCGCCGGCGCGCTTCGGCCAGCGCGAGCACCGCGTCCACCGCGGCGCGGCTGAGTTCGTCGCGTTCGGCGGCATCGGCCGGCGCGTCGCCGTCTTCGGCGCCCAGCCGCACCAGCGGTTCGAGCGCGGGGCCTTCGAAGAGCGGCGCCCACGCGGGCTCGTCCAGCGGCACCGCGGCCAAAAAGCCGGCGCACCAGTCCTCGGCGTCGACGATCTCCTCGCCTTCCACCTCCGCCACGCCCAGCACCGGCTCCCAGTCGTCGGGCGACTCGCGCAGCACGCGGTCCAGGCCGTGCAGGTGGCGCAGCAGCAGCAGCACGACGCGCTTGCGCTGCTTGGCGCTGGCGAAGGGGGCGTTGCCTTCGCCGTCGCCGCCCCACACCGCGGGCATCCAGCGCGCGCTGGGCGGCACCTGCGGCCAGGGGCCGACGAGCAGGGCGGTCAGGTAGCCGTCCATCGCCTCCGCGTTCATCGCGCCCTCGGCGGGCAGTTGCGCGAGCAGCGTGTCGAGTTCGTCGAGCTCGCGTTCGTCGAGCGGGGTGTTGGCGACGCGCGGGTCGTAGTCGGGGTATTGCACGGACCGGATTGTCACGCCGCCTGCAGCAGCGCCTCGGCCAGCGCGGCCACCGAATGCGGCGCCGAGCCCTCGGCCTTGTTGTTGATGGTGACGAAGACGCGGTGGCCGGCGTCCAGCGTGGCCGCCGCCACGCGCGCCAGCGTCGCGCGCGTGGGCAGGTCGGGTGCGCGCATTCGGTCGAACGGCGCCCAGGCGTCCTTCGCGTCGGCATAACGCTGGCCGCGCTGCAGGTTCCAGCGGCACACCAGGTCGCCCGGCCAGGTGGCGCGCAGCATCGGCAGCTGCTCCTCGGCTGCCGGCAGGCGGTCGTGCAGGCCCAGGCAGTAGCGCACGCCGTGCGCCTGCAGCGAACGTGCGAGCGCGGGCGTGAGCAGCGCGGGGTCGCGCAGTTCCAGCGCCAGCAGCGCCGTGGCGGGCAATTCGGGCTTCACGGCCGCCCAGAGACGCTCCAGCCTGGCGTGCAACTGCGCTTCGTCGTCGACCCAAGCCTGAGGCAGCGGCGAGAGCTGGAACACCAGCGCGCCGAGCTGGTCGCCCAGGCCTTGCGCGGCCGGGCGCGCGCAGGCGGCCAGCGCGAGCGCGGGGTCCAGGAACTGCGGGTTGGGCTGCAGCGCGCGGCCGCTGGCCGGGTCGCGCTGCACGGCGTCGGTGACGCCGGACCACGCCTTGACGACGAACCTGAAGTGCGGCGGCACCTGCGCGGCCAGGCCGGCATAGGCCTGCGTTTCCAGCGGACGATAGAACGCGCGGTCCAGGCTCACGCAGCGCATCAGCGGGTGCTGCGCATAGGCCGCGAGGCCGTGGCGCGAGAGCGTCGATTCGGAAGGCGCGCCCTGCCACAGCAGCCCGGCCCAGCCGGGGAAGTGCCACGACGAAGTGCCCAGGTGCAGCCGGTCGCCGAAGCGTCGTGCCAGCCGCGCCGACAGGTCGCGCAGCGCGTCGCCCGGATCGGTCGGCCGCACCACGCCCTGCGCGGCCAAGTCCTCGAAGAGCGCCTGCTGCACCTGTCGTGGTCGTGTGGGGAAGAGGGGTGGCGGGCCGGGGGTCGGCGCGCTTGTTTGTATAGTAGTTCGCTCCGCCCCCATCTTCCGGCGCGCGCCCGTTCGCGGCGCGCACGCATGGCGCGTGCGGAGCCCGCCAAGAAAAGGACAACTTCCCGTGCTGCACCGTTTCCGCGCCGCCCGTCATGCCTGGGCTCTGGGCTCGTTCGTGATCGCGCTGCTGGCCGGTTGCGGCGACAAGCCCGCGGCCGGCCCCGGGGGGCCAGCACCCGGCGGCGGCGGCATGCCCCCACCGCCACCGGTGGGCGTGGTGACGGTGGCCGCGCAGCCGGTGCCGCTGCAGGCTGAACTGCCCGGCCGCGTGGAGCCGCTGCGCACGGCGCAGGTGCGCGCGCGCGTCACCGGCGTCGTGCTGAAGCGCCAGTTCGTCGAAGGCAGCGACGTGAAGGCCGGCCAGGCGCTGTTCCAGATCGACCCCGCGCCCTACCGGGCCGCGCTGGAGAGCGCGAACGCGCAGCTCGCGCGCGCGCAGGCCAGCCTGGCGCAGACCACGGCCACCGCCGATCGCTACAAGCCGCTGGCCGGCGCGCAGGCCATCAGCCAGCAGGACTACGTGAACGCGCAGATGGCCCAGAAGGTGGCCGAGGCCGACGTCGCCGCGGGCAAGGCCGCGGTGGAGGCGGCGCGCATCAACCTGGACTACGCGAGCGTGACGGCGCCCATCGGCGGCCGCATCGGACGCGCGCTGGTGACCGAAGGCGCGATGGTCAGCGCTGCCGAAGGCACCCAGCTGGCGCTGATCCAGCAGACCGGCAGCGTCTACGTCAACTTCACCCAGTCCAGCAGCGAGATGCTGCGCCTGCGCAAGGCCTTCGCCGCCGGCCAGCTGCGCCGGCTGGGCGCCGACGCGGTGGCGGTGCGCGTCGTGCTGGAAGACGGCAGCGAGCTGCCGCGCAACGGCAAGCTGCTGTTCAGCGACATCAGCGTCGACGCCACCAGCGGCCAGGTCACGCTGCGTGCCGAGGTGCCCAACCCCGACGGCCTGCTGATGCCGGGCCAGTACGTGCGCGTGCGCATCGCGCAGGCCGAGATGCCTTCGGGCTTCCTGATCCCGCAGCAGGCGGTGACGCGCACCGCGCAGGGCGACACGGTGCTGGTGGTGGGCGAAGGCAATAAGCCGGGCCCGCGGCCGGTCAAGGTGAGCGGCCAGGTCGGCGGCCAGTGGATCGTGACCGACGGCCTGAAGCCGGGCGAGAAGGTCATCGTCGACGGCTTCCAGAAGATGTTCGTGCCCGGCGCGCCGGTGACGCCGGTGCCCTGGCAGCCGGGCGCTTCGGCCCCGGCCGGCGGCGCCGCCGCGGCGGGCGCCGCTTCCGCCGCCTCGGCGCGCCAGTAAGCGAGGCGCGCCGATGGCCTCGTTCTTCATCGACCGCCCCATCTTCGCGTGGGTGATCGCGCTGTTCGTCCTGGTGATGGGCGGCGTGGCGATCACGCAGCTGCCGGTGGCGCAGTACCCGCCGGTGGCACCGCCTTCGATCGTGGTCTCCGCGGCCTACCCGGGCGCTTCGGCGCAGACGCTGGAAGACAGCGTGCTGGCCGTCATCGAGCGCGAGATGAACGGCTCGCCCGGCCTCATCTACATGGAGACCGTGGCGCAGGCCGACGGCACCGGCAACATCACGCTCAGCTTCCAGCCCGGCACCAATCCGGACCTGGCGCAGGTGGACGTGCAGAACCGGCTGAGCCGCGCCACGCCGCGCCTGCCGGCCGCGGTGACCCAGCAGGGCGTGCGGGTGGACAAGGCGCGCTCGAACTTCCTGCTCTTCACCATCCTGTCCAGCAGCGACCCGAAGATCGACCCCGTCGCCCTGGGCGACTACGCCAGCCGCAACGTGCTGCCCGAACTGCAGCGCGTGCCCGGCGTCGGCCAGGCGCAGCTGTTCGGCACCGAGCGCGCGATGCGCATCTGGTTCGACCCCGCCAAGCTGCAGGGCTTCAACCTCGGCGTGGCCGACGTGCTGGCCGCGATCCGCGCGCAGAACGCGCAGGTCGCCTCGGGTGCGATCGGCGACCTGCCGAACGTGGCCGGGCAGGGCATCGCGGCCACGGTGGTGGTGAGCGGGCAGCTCTCGACGCCGGAACAGTTCGGCAACATCCAGCTGCGCGCCAATGCCGACGGCTCCAGCGTGCGCCTGCGCGACGTGGCGCGCATCGAACTCGGCGGCCAGGGTTACTCGACCTCGGCGCGGCTGAACGGCAACCCGTCCACCGGCATCGGCGTTCAGCTCTCGCCCACCGGCAACGCACTCGCCACCGCGGCGGCCATCCGCGCCAAGATGGAACAGCTGAAGGCCTACTTCCCGCCCGGCGTGAGCTACGCCATCCCGTACGACAGCTCGCGCTTCGTGAAGATCTCGATCTCGCAGGTGGCCGAGACGCTGCTCGAGGCGGTGGCACTCGTGTTCCTGGTGATGTTCCTGTTCCTGCAGAACTTCCGCTACACGGTGATCCCGACCATCGTGGTGCCGGTGGCGCTGCTGGGCACCTTCGGCGTGCTGCTGGCGCTGGGCTTCTCGATCAACGTGCTGACCATGTTCGGCATGGTGCTGGTGATCGGCATCGTGGTCGACGACGCCATCGTGGTGGTGGAGAACGTCGAGCGCATCATGTCCGAGGAAGGCATCCCGCCGCACGACGCCACCAAGAAGGCGATGCGGCAGATCCAGGGCGCCATCGTCGGCGTCACGGTGGTGCTGATCTCGGTGTTCGTGCCGCTGGCCTTCTTCGCCGGCTCGGTGGGCAACATCTACCGCCAGTTCGCGGCCGTGATGGTGGCGTCGATCGCGCTCTCGGCCTTCATGGCGCTGTCGCTCACGCCGGCGCTGTGCGCCACGCTGCTCAAGCAGGTGGAAGCCGGCCACCACATCGAGAAGCGCGGCTTCTTCGGCTGGTTCAACCGCGGCTTCAAGGCCACCGCGCACGGCTACGAGAGCCTGGTGGCGCGCATGCTGCGCAAGGCCGGGCGCTACCTCGTCATCTACGCCGCCATCATCGGCGTCGTCGGCTGGGTCTACGTGCGCCTGCCCACCAGCTTCCTGCCGGCCGAGGACCAGGGCTACCTGATCGTCAGCATCCAGCTTCCGCCGGGCGCGACGCAGGAGCGCACGCGCGCGGTCATCGAGCAGGTCGAGGGCTTCATCCTCAAGCAGCCCGAGGTGCAGAGCATGGTCGGCGTGCTGGGCTTCAGCTTCAGCGGCCTGGGCCAGAACGCCGCGCTCGCCTTCGTGACGCTGAAGGACTGGAAGGACCGCCCCGGCCCCGAGCATTCGGCGCAGGCGCTCGCCGGCCGCGCCTTCGGCGCGCTGATGGGCGTGCGCGACGCCTTCATCTTCCCGCTGAGCCCGCCGCCGATCCCCGAACTGGGCACGGCTTCCGGCTTCGCGGTGCGCCTGCAGGACCGCGCCGGCAACGGCCACGAGGCGCTGGTGCGCGCGCGCAACCAGTTCCTGGCCATGGCCGGGCAGAGCAAGGTGCTGACGCAGGTGCGCCCCGACGGCCTGGAAGACGCGCCGCAGCTCTACGTGGACATCGACCGCGACAAGGCGGCGGCACTGGGCGTCGGCTTCGACAGCATCAACGCCACTCTGTCCACCGCGCTCGGCTCGGCCTACGTCAACGACTTCCCCAACGCCGGCCGCCTGCAGCGCGTGGTGGTGCAGGCCGACGCGCCGGCGCGCATGCAGCCGGAAGACCTGCTGCGCCTGACGGCCAGCAACGCGCGCGGCCAGCCGGTGCCGCTCTCGGCCTTCGCGACCACGCGCTGGCAGGTGGGCGCGATGCAGACCGTGCGCTACAACGGCTACCCGGCGATGCGCCTGGGCGGCCAGGCGGCGCCGGGCTATTCCACCGGCGCCGCGCTCGACGAGGTGGAACGCATCATCGGCCAGCTGCCGGCGGGCTTCGGCTTCGAATGGACCGGCCTTTCGCGCGAGGAGAAGATCGCCGGCTCGCAGGCCTTCGTGCTCTACGGCTTCGCCATCCTCTCGGTCTTCCTGTGCCTGGCGGCGCTGTACGAGAGCTGGTCGATTCCGTTCGCGGTGATCCTGGTGGTGCCGCTGGGCGTGCTGGGCGTGGTGCTGGGCACGCTGTGGCGCGGGCTGGCCAACGACGTCTATTTCCAGGTCGGCCTCATCACCATCATCGGCCTGTCGGCGAAGAACGCGATCCTGATCATCGAGTTCGCGAAGGACCTGCAGGCGCAGGGCAAGAACGCGATCGAGGCGGCGCTGGCCGCGGCCCACCTGCGCTTCCGGCCGATCGTCATGACCTCGCTCGCGTTCATCCTGGGCACGATGCCGCTGTTCCTGGCCAGCGGCGCGGGCTCGGCGAGCCAGCGGGCCATCGGCACCGGCGTCATCGGCGGCATGATCACCGCGGTGGTGCTGGCGGTGTTCTTCGTGCCGATCTTCTTCGTCATCGTGCGGCGCTTCTTCAAGGCCAGCGAAAGGCAGCAGCGCATGTACCGGCACGAGTCCGAGGCGCAGAACCTGCACCAACCCCTGGAGGACCGCTGAGCATGCGCGCCGTCTTCCGCCTCGCCGGCCTGGCCGCGGCCTGCACGCTCGCCGGCTGCAGCTTCATCCCCACCTACGAACGCCCTGCGGCGCCAGTGCCCGAAGCGTTCCCGCAGCCCGCGGCCACCGCCGGCACGCCGGCGCCGCAGCTGGCCTGGATCGACTTCCTGCACGACGCGCGGCTGCGCCAGCTGGTGCAGCTGGCGCTGGAGAACAACCGCGACCTGCGGGTGGCGGTGCTCAACATCGAGCAGGCGCGCGCCCAGCTGGGCGCCACCCGCGCCGACCAGTGGCCCACGCTCAACGGCATCGCCAGCGGCACGCGCGCTCCCAGCACGGTGAACGGCCGCATGACCAACACCGTCACCGCCGGGCTGGGCGTGAGTTCGTTCGAGCTCGACTTCTTCGGCCGCGTGCGCAGCCTGGGCGAGGCGGCGGCGGCGCGCTACCTCGCCAGCGAGGAAGGCCGGCGCGCCGCCCAGGGCAGCCTGGTCGCCGCGGTGGCCAGCGCCGACCTGGCGCTGCGCGCCGACGACGAGCTGCTCGCGGTGACGCAGCGCACGCTGGATGCGCGCGTGGATACGCTCAAGCTGGTGAAGGTGCGCTTCGAAGGCGGCGTCGCGGCCGAGCCCGACCTGCGCGCGGCCGAGTCGCTCGCCGCCTCGGCGCGCGCCAACGTGGCCGCGCTGCAGCGCCAGCGCGCGCAGGACCTGAACGCCCTCGTGCTGCTGCTGGGCACCGGGCTGCCGGCCGGGCTGCCGGTGGCCGGGCCGCTGGCCGAGACCACGCTGGCCGACGTGCCCGCGGGCGTGCCTTCCGAAGTGCTGCTGCAGCGCCCCGACGTGCGCCAGGCCGAGCAGCAGCTCGTGGCCGCCAACGCCAACATCGGCGCCGCGCGCGCCGCGTTCTTCCCGCGCATCGCGCTCACCGGCAGCGCCGGCTTCGCGAGCAGCGAGCTTTCCAGCCTGTTCGACCACACGGCGTGGAGCTTCGCCGGCAACCTGGCGCAGCCGCTGTTCGACGCCGGGCGCAACCAGGCCAACCTGGACGCGGCGAAGGCCGCGCGCGAGATTGCGGTGGCGCAGTACGAGAAGGCGATCCAGGTCGCCTTCCGCGAGGTGGCCGACGCGCTGGCCGGGCGCGCCACGCTGGGCGAGCAGCTCGCCGCCCAGCAGGCGCAGGCCGCAGCCGAGGACCGCCGGCTCGCGCTGGCCGAGCTGCTGTTCAAGGGCGGCGCGGCCAGTGCGCTCGACCGGCTCGACGCCGAGCGCTCGGCGCTGGCGGCGCGTCAGGCGGTGGTGCAGCTGCAGGCCGCGCGGCTGCAGAACGCGGTGCTGCTGTACCGCGTGCTGGGCGGGGGTGCGGAGGTCGCCGGGGCACGCTGAGTTCCGGGCCCTGACACAATCGCGGCTTCGCTGCAGTACTGGAGGGGCCCTTGCCGCCGAGCGACATCGAGATCGCCCAGAGCGCACGACTCGTGCGCATCACCGACCTGGCCCGGGAACGCCTGGGCATCGCCGACGAACACCTCGTCCCCTACGGCCACCACAAGGCCAAGATCACGCTGCCCTTCGTGGACAGCCTGAAGGACCGGCCCGACGGCAAGCTCGTGCTGGTGACCGCGATCAGCCCCACGCCCGCGGGCGAGGGCAAGACCACCACCACGGTCGGGCTGGGTGACGCGCTCAACCGCATCGGGAAGAAGACCATCGTCGCGCTGCGCGAACCTTCGCTCGGGCCGGTGTTCGGCATGAAGGGCGGTGCCGCCGGCGGCGGCCGCGCCCAGGTGGTGCCGATGGAGGACATCAACCTCCACTTCACCGGCGACTTCAACGCCATCGGGCTCGCCAACAACCTGCTGGCGGCGGCGATCGACAACCACGTCCACCACGGCAACGCGCTCGACATCGACGTGCGCCGCATCACCTGGAAGCGGGTGATGGACATGAACGACCGCGCGCTGCGCCAGATCACCGTCGGCCTGGGCGGGCCCGGCAACGGCTACCCGCGCGAGGACGGCTTCGACATCGTCGTCGCCTCCGAGGTGATGGCCATCTTCTGCCTCGCCACCTCGCTGGCCGACCTGAAGCAGCGGCTGGGCAACATCGTGGTCGCCTACACGCGCGGCAAGGCCCCGGTGCGCGCGCGCGACCTGAAGGTGCACGGCGCGATGGCGGTGCTGCTGCGGGACGCGTTGGCGCCCAACCTCGTGCAGACGCTGGAGAACAACCCGGCCATCCTGCACGGCGGGCCGTTCGCCAACATCGCCCACGGCTGCAACTCGGTGCTGGCCACGCGCACCGCGCTCAAGCTGGCGGATTACGTGGTCACCGAAGCCGGCTTCGGCGCCGACCTGGGAGCCGAGAAGTTCGTCGACATCAAGTGCCGCAAGAGCGGCCTGCGGCCTTCGGCGGCGGTCATCGTGGCCACGGTGCGGGCGCTGAAGTACCACGGCGGCGTCGAGCTGCCGGAGCTGAACCGCGAGAACCTGCCGGCTCTGGAGAAGGGCCTGGCCAACCTGCAGCGCCACGTGGAGAACGTGACCCAGCGCTACGGGCTGCCCTGCGTGGTCTCGGTGAACCACTTCACCGCCGACACCGAGGCCGAGCACGCGCTGCTGTCGCGCAAGGCCGCCGAATGGGGCGTGCCGCTGCACACCGCGCGCCACTGGGCCGAAGGCGGCGCCGGCGCGGAAGCGGTGGCGCGCGAGGTGGTACGCCTGGTCGACCAGCCCAGCCGCTTCAGCTTCGTCTACGACGACGCCGACGGCCTGTGGGAGAAGATGCGCAAGGTCGCCACGCGCGTCTACGGCGCGGCCGACATCGCGGCCTCGAACGCGGTGCGCCAGCAGATCGAGCAGCTCGAGAAGGACGGCTACGGCCGCTACCCGGTCTGCGTGGCGAAGACGCAGTACAGCTTCTCCACCGACCCCAAGCTGCGCGGCGCGCCCTCGGGCCACGTGGTCGACGTCCGCGAGGTGCGGCTGGCCGCCGGCGCCGAGTTCATCGTCATGATCTGCGGCGACATCATGACGATGCCGGGCCTGCCCAAGGTGCCCTCGGCCGAGGTGATCGACCTCGACGAGACGGGGCGGGTTTCGGGACTCTTCTGAACCCGTGTCGCAGGCCGAGCGGCTGGCGAAGATCGAGCGCCTGATCCGCGCCCGCGGCGCGGTCAGCATGAAGAGCCTGATCGAGGAGCTGGAGGTCTCGCGCGCCACGCTCAAGCGCGATCTGGAATACCTGCGCAGCCGGCTGGGCGCGCCGATAGAGTACGACGCGCTGGCCAACGGCTACCGGCTGGCCGACGAGGGGCGCGGGGCGCGCCACGAACTGCCCGGCCTCTGGTTCGACGAGCGCGAGCTGTATTCGCTGCTGATGGTGCACCAGCTGATCGGCGAGCTCGACGCCGCCGGCACTCTGGCGCGCCAGCTGCAGCCGCTGGCCGAGCGCATCCGCGAGCTGCTGGCCAGCACCGGCGAGGAGGTCGACCGCGAGGCGCTGATGAAGCGCGTGCGCATCATCGGCGCCGCGCGCCGTCCGGTGCCGGGGCGCTTCTTCGAGATCGTGGCCGACGCCCTGCTGCGCCGGCGCCGGCTGCACCTGCGCTACCACTCGCGCGGGCGCGGCGAGACCGGCGAACGCGACGTCTCGCCGCAGCGCCTGGTGCACTACCGCAACACCTGGTACCTGGACGCCTGGTGCCACCGCGCCGAAGGGCTGCGCCGCTTCGCGCTCGACGCGATGGAGGCGGCGCAGGCGCTCGAGGCGCGCGCGCGCGACGTCTCGATGAAGCAGGTCGCCGCCGAGATGGACGCCGGTTACGGCATCTACGCCGGCGGCACCCGGCGCTGGGCCACGCTGGCCTTCGCGCCGCAGGCCGCGGCCTGGATCAGCCGCGAGGAGTGGCACCCGGAGCAGCGCGGGCGCTGGCTGCCCGACGGCCGCTACGAACTGGTCGTGCCCTACGTGGACGACACCGAGCTCGTGATGGACCTGCTGCGCCAGGGCGACGAGGTCGAGGTGCTGGCGCCGCCCGAGCTGCGCGCCAAGGTGCGGCAGCGGCTGCAGGCGGCGGCGGAGCGCTACGGCACCTGATCAGGGCTTGGCCGGCAGGGCCAGGATCCAGCCCACCAGCTGGCGCGCCTCGGGTTCCTTGATCGCGACCGCGTTCGGCGGCATTGCCAGCCCGCTGGCCTTGCCCTTCCAGTGGCTGTCGTAAGGGTTGGAGCCGCGCATCACGGTGGTCGTGAGCTGGTCCTGGGCGCCGGCCTGGCCGCGGTAGCGGCTGGCGACGTCGCGCCAGGGCGGGCCCACCGGCGGCAGGCCGTCGGGGCCCTTGGCCCCGGTCTCGACCTGGTGGCAGGCCAGGCACCCGCTGGTGGCGGCCAGCTTGAGCATGGCGTCGTCCGCCGGGGCGGCCCAGGCGGCACCGGCGGCCAGCAACAGGGCGGCGGCGAAGATCTTCATGGAGTCGGCTTTCATGCACTGCGGAAGTTCCGCGACGGCGCCGATGCTGCGGCCGACAGGCCGGCGTCGCTTGACGGCCGTCAAGCCGGCCATGCTTCTTGTCAGCATGGAACAGGGCCGGCGCCGCGCCTGCGCCAGCCTGTGACAGGGTGCCGCTACTCCAGGCTGTCCCAGAACAGTTCGTCGGCTTCGCGCTCGGCTTCCTCGCGCGTGGGCAGGCAAGCCGAAGCCCAGTCCCACTCGGGCCCGATGGCCTCGATCTCGTCTTCGCTGAAGACGCGGAACTGGAAGCGCGCGTTCGCGCTCTCTGCCTGCGGCACGGCACGTTTGGCAACGAACCAGGGCATCGATCGGTCTCCTGTTTCGCGCGTATACGTCTGCCGGCCTGGTTTCCTTGCCGAACCGCCAAGGGGCAAGCTTGCGGAAGGTTAAGCCGGCCCTCGGCAGCCGCGGTTTAACATCCGCGCTGCCGCAGGCGCTGGGGTTTCCCGGCGCCTGCGGTTTTCATGCCCGGAACCTTTTCAGTGCCAGTCCAGAACCCGCTCCTGAACGAACGCGCCGCCGGCCTGCTGGCCGCGCGTGCGCTCGGCTGCCGGCGCGGGCGGCGGATGCTGTTCCGCGGCGTCGACCTCGAACTGGCGCCCGGCAGCATCACCTGGCTGCGCGGCACCAACGGCAGCGGCAAGACCAGCCTGATGCGCATCCTCGCCGGCCTGGCGCACGCGGCCGAAGGCGAGGTGCAGTGGAACGGCCGGCCGTTCGCGAAGGCCGGCGCCGAGGCCCGCGCCGGCGTGCTCTACATCGGCCACGCGAACGCGCTCAAGGACGACCTGACGCTGACCGAAGCGCTGGCCTTCCACGCCGCGCTGGCCGGCCTGGACGACCCGACCGGCCGCGCCGAACGGGCGCTGGCCACGCTGAAGCTGGCCGACCGCCGCCGCTTCGCGGTGCGCACCCTCTCGCAGGGCCAGCGCCGGCGCGGCGCGCTCGCCCGCCTGGCGCTGGACGAGCGGCCGCGCACCTGGATCCTGGACGAACCCTTCGACGCCCTGGACAGCGCCAGCGTGGCGCTGCTGGCCGGGCTGGTCGACGCGCACGCGGCGCGCGGCGGCGCCGTGCTGCTGACCAGCCACCAGGCCATTCCGCTGGCGGCGGCGCGCGAATTCGACCTCGAGCGCTGGCGGGTCGAATGAGTGCATGAATGGGGGCACTGTGGGCGATCACGCGGCGCGACCTGCTGCTGGCACGCCGGCGCCGTGTCGAGGCACTGCTGCCGCTGGGCTTCTTCGTCATCGCGGCCGGGCTGTTCCCGATCGGCGTCGGCCCGGAGCCGCAGACGCTGCGCCAGATCGCGCCTGGCGTGGTCTGGGTCTGCGCGCTGCTGGCGGCCATGCTGTCGGTGACGCAGATGTTCGCTTCCGACTACCAGGACGGATCGCTCGAGCAGATGCTGCTGGCGCCGCAGTCCACGGTGGCGCTGGTGGTCGGCAAGGTGTTCGCGCACTGGCTCACCAGCGGCCTGCCACTGGTGGTGGCGGCGCCGCTGATCGGCGTGCTGTTCGACATGTCCGCCGCCCCGATCGGCATGATGACGCTCACGCTGCTGCTGGGCACGCCGGTGCTGAGCCTGCTGGGCGCGGTGGGCGCCGCGCTCACGCTCGGGCTGCGCAGCGGCGCGGCGCTGGTGTTCCTGATCGTGCTGCCGCTCACCGTGCCTTCGCTCATCTTCGGCACCGGCGCGGTGGGCGCGGTCGAATCGGGGCTGTCGGCGCAGGCGCACCTGTCGCTGCTGGCGGCGTTGGCCATCGTCACCGCGGTCGGCGCGCCGCTGGCCACGGCGGCGGCGCTGCGCATCTCGCTCGAATAGGGGTAGAAGGGCGCCCATGAACGGCCTGCGCACCACCTGGACCACCTTCGCCGCACCCTCGCGCTTCTACGCGCTGGCGGGCCGGCTGATCCCCTGGTTCTGGGTCGTCACCGTGCTCTTCACGCTGGCGGGGCTGTGGGTCGGGTTCGCGATCGCGCCGACCGACTTCCAGCAGGGCGACGCCTACCGGATCATCTTCATCCACGTGCCGGCGGCCTGGATGTCGATGCTCATCTACCTGGTGATGGCCTTCTGGGCCGCCATCGGCTGGGCCTGGAACACGCGCATGGCCAGCATGTACGCGCGCGCGCTGGCGCCCACCGGGGCGATGTTCACCTTCCTCGCGCTGTGGACCGGCGCGCTGTGGGGCAAGCCGACCTGGGGCACCTGGTGGGTCTGGGACGCCCGCCTCACGTCCGAATTCATCCTCCTGCTGCTCTACCTGGGCTACATGGCGCTCACCGAGGCCATCGACGACCCGCGCCGGGCCGCCAACGCCGGCGCGCTGCTGGCGCTGGTGGGCGCCGTCAACGTGCCGGTGATCTACTTCTCGGTGAAGTGGTGGAACACGCTGCACCAGGGCTCGACGATCAAGATGACGGCCGCGCCCTCGATGGCGACGACCATGCTGACGTCCATGCTGCTGATGACGATCGCCTTCTGGGCCTACAGTTTCGCCGTCGTCTGGACCCGCGCGCGCGCGATCGTGCTCGAGCAGGAGTCCGACACCGAATGGGTGCGCACGCTGCGCACCGGAAGCGCCAACGCATGATCTACTGGAAAAGCTGGGAAGAGTTCTTCCGCATGGGCGGCTACGGACTCTACGTGTGGGGTTCGTACGCGGTCACGCTGGCGGTGATGCTGGGCGAGACCCTGCTCGCGCGCCACCGCTTCGGCGCCGCGCGCGAAGCGGCCGGCGAGGAGCCGCGCCCATGAAGCCGCGCCACAAGCGGGCCGCCATCGTGGTGGGGGTGCTGGCAGCGGTCGGCGTGGCCGTCGCGCTGGTGCTCAACGCGTTCAACAGCAACCTCGTCTTCTTCTACACGCCCACCCAGATTGCCGCCAAGGAAGCGCCCCAGGGCCGCACCTTCCGCGTCGGCGGGCTGGTGCAGGCCGGCACCGTGCAGCGCGAAGGCGTGACGGTGCGCTTCGTCGTCACCGACACCGCCAAGTCGGTGAACGTGCGGTACGACGGCGTGCTGCCCGACCTCTTCAAGGAAGGCAAGGGCGTGGTCGCGCAAGGCCAGTTGGGCCCGGACGGCGTCTTCGTCGCGCGCGAGGTGCTCGCCAAGCACGACGAGAACTACATGCCGCCCGAAGCCGCCGACGCGGTGCAGAAGGCCGAGAAGGAACGCCAGCGCATCGCCTCCACGCTGCAGACCGGGAGCGGCAAATGATCCCCGAGGTCGGCCACCTGTTCCTGGTGCTCGCGCTCGCGGTGGCGCTCGTGCAGGGCGTGCTGCCGCTGGTCGGCGCGCAGAAGGGCCGCGCCGACTGGATGGCGCTGGCGCGCCCGACGGCGGCGTTCCAGGCGCTGTTCGTCATCGCCGCGTTCGCCTGCCTCACCGCCAGCTTCGTGCGCCACGACTTTTCGGTGCTCTACGTCGCCAGCAACTCCAACAGCGCGCTGCCGCTGCACTACCGCGTGGCCGGCGTCTGGGGCGGCCACGAAGGCTCGCTGCTGCTGTGGGTGCTGATGCTCAACGTCTGGACGCTCGCGGTGGCGCGCTTCTCGCGCAGCCTGCCGCTGAGCTTCGTGGCGCGCATCCTGGGCGTCATGGGGCTGGTGGCCGCGGGCTTCCTGCTCTTCATGCTGCTCACGTCCAACCCGTTCGACCGCCTCATTCCCGCGGCACCTGACGGTCGCGACCTGAACCCGCTGCTGCAGGACCCGGGCATGGTGTTCCACCCGCCGATGCTCTACATGGGTTACGTGGGTTTCTCGGTCGCCTTCGCGTTCGCCATCGCGGCGCTCCTGGGCGGCAACCTCGACGCCACCTGGGCGCGCTGGACGCGCCCCTGGACCACCGCGGCCTGGATCTTCCTCACCTTCGGCATCGGCCTGGGCAGCTGGTGGGCCTACAACGAGCTGGGCTGGGGCGGCTGGTGGTTCTGGGACCCGGTGGAAAACGCCAGCTTCATGCCCTGGCTGGTGGGCACCGCGCTGATCCACTCGCTGGCGGTGACGGAAAAGCGCGGCAGTTTCAAGGTCTGGACCGTGCTGCTGGCGATCATGGCCTTCTCGCTCTCGCTGCTGGGCACCTTCCTCGTGCGTTCGGGCGTGCTGAGCTCGGTGCACGCCTTCGCCACCGACCCGCGGCGCGGCCTGTTCATCCTGGCCTTCCTGGTCATCGTCATCGGCAGCTCGCTCGCGCTGTTCTCGTGGCGCGCGCCCAAGGTGGGCCTGGGCCAGCGCTTCGGCCTGCTCTCGCGCGAGTCGATGCTGCTGGTCAACAACATGATGCTGGCGGTGGCCTGCGCGGCGGTGCTGCTGGGCACGCTGTACCCGCTGTTCCTGGACGCCATGCACCTGGGCAAGATCTCGGTCGGCCCGCCGTACTTCGACACCGTGTTCGGCCTGCTGATGGTGCCGCTGGTGCTGGTGATGGGCCTGGGCCCGCTCACGCGCTGGAAGCAGGACGAGCCCGGCGTGCTGGTGCGCCGCATCCGCTTCGCGCTGCCGCTGGCGCTGGCCGCCGCGCTGGCCGTGGGCGCGCTCTACGGGCACGTCTCCTTCGTCGCCACCGGCGGCCTGCTGATGGCTTTCTGGATCGTCGCCACGCTGGCGGTGGACCTGAAGGAGCGCCTGCTGCCTGCCGGCGGCACGCTCTCGCAGCTGCCCGACCGCGCGCGCAAGCTGCCGCGTGCGATGGTCGGCATGATGGCCGCGCACCTGGGCGTGGCCTGCTTCGCGCTCGGCGTCACGATGGTCAAGACCTTCGAGACCGAGCGCGACGTGAAGATGGGCCCGGGCGATCAGACCGAGATCGCCGGCTACGTCTTCCGGATGCAGAACCTGAAGGAATTGCAGGGCCCGAACTACGTGGCGATGCAGGGCACGATCGAGGTCTCGCGCGACGGCCGCACGCTGGCCACGCTGCGCCCTGAAAAGCGCATCTACCGCGTGCAGCAGAACCCGATGACCGAGGCCGCCGTCGACAGCAACCCGCTGCGCGACCTCTACGTCTCGATGGGCGAGCAGCTGCCCGGGGGCGCCTGGGTGGTGCGCGTGCAGTACAAGCCTTTCATCGTCTGGATCTGGGGCGGCTGCCTGGTGATGATGTTCGGCGGCCTGCTCGCCGCCAGCGACCGGCGCTACCGCGCCCCGCAGGGTGCCGCCGCGCGCGAAGCCGTGGTGCTGGAGGGCGCACGATGATGAAGTTCATCTGGCCGCTGGTGCTCTTCGTGGTGCTGGCGGTGTTCCTGGCGGTGGGCCTGAACCGCGACCCGCGCGAGGTGCCCTCGCCGCTGATCGACAAGCCCGCGCCGGCTTTCAAGACCGTGCTGCTGTCCGATCCCGCGAAGTCCATCGCGCGCGACGACCTCAAGGGCCAGGTCTGGCTGCTCAACGTCTGGGCCTCGTGGTGCGTGGCCTGCCGCGAGGAGCACCCGCTGCTGGTCGAATGGTCCAAGAAGGCGCTGGTGCCGATCTACGGCCTCAACTACAAGGACAAGCCCGAGGACGGGCTGGCCTGGCTGCAGCGGCTGGGCAACCCCTACACCGCCTCGCTGGTCGACCGCGACGGCCGCATCGGCATCGACTACGGCGTCTACGGCGTGCCCGAGACCTTCGTGATCGACCGCGCCGGCGTCATCCGCTACAAGCAGATCGGGCCCGTCACGCCCGAGGTGCTGCGCGACAAGATCGAGCCGCTGGTGAGGGGCCTGAAGGATGGCTGAACGACTGCTGGCGCTGCTGCTGCTGTGTTTCGCCGCTGCGCTGCCGCTGCACGCGGCCGAAGCGCCGCCGGTGGCCGCCAACCCCGCGCTCGAGGCGCGCATGATGGCGCTGGCCACCGAGCTGCGCTGCCTGGTCTGCCAGAACCAGACCATCGCCGATTCGCACGCCGACCTGGCGGTCGACCTGCGCCAGCAGATCCGCGAGATGCTGGCCGCCGGCAAGAGCGAGGACGACATCCGCCGCTACATGACCGACCGCTACGGCGACTTCGTGCTCTACAAGCCGCCGCTCAAGCCCACCACCGTGTTGCTGTGGATGGGTCCCGCGGTGCTGCTGGCGGTGGCGCTGGCGGCTCTCTTCGTCGTGCTGCGCAAGCGCCAGCGCATGAGCGCCGACGCGTTCGACCCCGATACCCCCGAAGAAGGCGATGACCTCAGCGCGGCTCGATGAACTGAAGCGCCAGCTGGCGCAGGTGGACGAACTGGCCGCGCAGGGCGTGCTGGGCGCCGAGGCGGCGAAGGCGGCACGCGCCAAGCTCGAGCAGGCGATCGTCGACGTGGTGGCCGACGTGAAGACGGCGCCGCCCAAGGCCGTGCCGGCGGCCGCCCCCGCGCCGCAGCCGGCGGTGCGCCTGCCGCGCCGCCTGCTGGTCTCGGTGGCCGCCTTCGTGCTGGTGTTCGGCGCCGCCGGCTACGCCTGGCAGGTGCGCGGCGACTTCAGCCGCTGGGGTGTCGGCCCGGGCGAGAAGGTGGCGGCGAGCGAGGAAGAGGCGGGCCAGGCGGGTCAGTCGCACACGGCCACCAACGAGCAGATCCAGGCCATGGTCGACCGGCTGGCCGAGCGGCTCAAGACCAAGCCCGACGACGCCGACGGCTGGGCCATGCTGGGCCGCAGCTACACCGCGCTCGGCCGCGGCCAGGAGGCCTTGGCCGCCTACCGCAAGGTGGTGGAGTTGCGGCCGAACGACGCCCAGGCGCTGGCCGACCTGGCCGACGGGATGGCGGTCACGAACAACCGCTCGCTCGAAGGCGAGCCCGAGCGCCTCATCCTGCAGGCGGTGAAGCTGGACCCCACCAACGTGAAGGCGCTCGCGCTCGCCGGCACGGTGGCCTTCAACCGCAGCGACTACGCGAAGGCGGCCGACTACTGGCAGAAGGCGATCGACAACACCGACCCTTCCTCGGAGTTCAAGGGTCAGTTGCAGCAGGCGCTGAACGAGGCGCGCCAGCGCGCGGGCCTGCCGGTGGCGCAGGCCGCGCCCGCGGCGCCGGCGGCCGCGCCG
>CAYVXO010000031.1:0-35217 GCA_964454485.1 uncultured Rubrivivax sp. | reverse complement strand
GTTCATCGCTTGAGTTCCGGAAACCCCACCGCCAGCTGCGAGGCGATCCAGTCGGCCTCGGCTTCGGTGAGCATGGGCCGCCAGCCCGGCATCGGGGTGCCGGGGCGGCCGTGGTAGATGGTGGCGGCCATCGCGGCCACCGGCTTGCCTTCGAGCGCGGCCGGCGTCAGAGCCGGCCCCAGCCCGCCGGTCAGGTGCATGCCGTGGCAGGACCCGCAGTCGTGCCGCACCATGCGCACCAGCGCGTCGCGCCGCGCCCCGGCGGGGTCCTGCGCGTGCGCGGCCGGAGCCGTGCACGCCAGCAGGGCGCCGAAGGCGATCAAGGCGACGCGCATGGCGCACCCATCACAGCTTGAGGATGTACTCGACCGCGACCTTGAGCGTGGCGTCGTCGATCTTGTCGGTGCCGTTGGGCGGCATCGGGATCGGGCCCCACACGCCCTGGCCGCCCTTGCGCACCTTGTCCATCAGCTTGGCGGTGACGTCCTGGCCCTTGTACTTGGCCGCCACGTCCTTGAGCGCCGGGCCGACCAGCTTCTTGTCCTTCGTGTGGCAGGCCATGCAGCCGGCCTTGGTCATCGCGTCCTCGCCGGGGCTGCCGGCGGCGGCGGCGCCGGCGGTGGCGGCCAGCGCCAGGGCTGCGAGCAGGGGAGTCAGTTTCATGTCGTTCTCCGAAAGTTGTTGGCGTACTCGAGGCATGTCCAGCGGCCGCCGCGGATCCGGCTTTGCCGGTCCGCCAGCGGCGCCCCCCTGGGGGGGAGCGCCGGAGGCGCTTCGGGGGGGTGCCAGATCAGTAGATGTCGTGCTGGGTGTTGAAGACGTTGAAGTGGCCCGTCGGCGTGATCAGGCGCGGGTCCTTGATCACGGCCTTGAGCTTGAGCGTCCTGTCGTCGACGACGACCAGCGCGCTCTGCTTGTTCTTGGCCGACCAGACCGCGAACCAGACCTCGTCGCCCGACTTGTTGAACTCGGGCTGCACCACGCGCTTGGCGCCGTCGTCCGTCAGGCCCGCCCATTCGGCGATCGGCAGCACCTTGAAGCCGGCCTTCAGGTTCTGGGTGTCGTACACCGCGACCGACTGGCTGATCTTCGGGTCGGGGTTGAGCGGCGTGTCCACGTACAGGTGGGCGGACTTCGGGTGCGTCTTGATGAAGAGGTTGCCGCCGCCCTGGCCGTCGATGGTCTCGCACACCTTCCACGCGTAGTCCTTGTGCTTCTCGGGGTCGGTGCCGATGAGGGAGATCTTCTCGCTGCCCAGGTGGCCGGTGGCCCACACGGGGCCGCACTTCGGGTGCGTGAAGTTGGCGCCGCGGCCCGGGTGCGGGATCTTGTCCACCTCCACCAGCGCCGCGAGCTTGCCTTCCTTGGCGTCGACGACGCCGATCTTGTTGCTCTGGTTGGCCGCCATCATCACGTAGCGGTGGGTGCTGTCCCAGCCGCCGTCGTGCAGGAAGCGCGCCGCCGGGATCTCGGTGACCTTCAGGTTCTGGATGTCCTGGTAGTTCACCATCAGGATCTTGCCGGTCTCCTTCACGTTGACCACGAATTCCGGCTTGAAGTGCGAAGCCACGATGGCGGCGACGCGCGGCTCCGGGTGGTACTCCTGCGTGTCCACCGTCATGCCGCGGGTGCCGACGATCTTCAGCGGCTCCAGCGTGTCGCCCTTCATGATCACGTACTGCGGCGGCCAGTAGCTGCCGGCGATGGCGAACTTGTCCTCGTAGCCCTTGTACTTGCTGGTGTCGACCGAGCGCGCTTCGAGGCCGACGCGGATCTCGGCCACGGTGTCGGGCTTCTCCATCCAGAGGTCGATCATGTTGATCTTGGCGTCGCGCCCGATCACGAACAGGTAGCGGCCCGAAGCCGACAGGCGCGAGATGTGCACCGCGTAGCCGGTCTTGACGATGTTGATGATCTGCTTGGTGTCGCCGTCGACCAGTGCCACCTCGCCGCTGTCGCGCAGCGTGGTGCTGAAGATGTTGGTGATGTTGTAGTTGTTCATCTTCTTCGTCGGCCGCTGGCCGACCGGCACCACCACCTTCCAGGTGGACTTCATCTCCTTCATGCCGAACTCGGGCGGCTGCGGGGGGTCCTGCTGCACGTAGCGCGCCATCAGGTCGACCGTCTTCTCGTCCATCTCGCCGCTGGTCTGCCAGTTCGGCATGCCGGCCGGCGAGCCGTAGGCGATGAACACCTTCAGGTAGTCGGTGCCCTTGGCGAGCGTGATGTCCGGCGTCAGCGGCTTGCCGGTGGCGCCCTTGCGCAGCACGCCGTGGCAGCCGGCGCAGCGCTCGAAGTAGATCTGCCGTGCGCGGTCGAACTCGGCCTGCGTCATCTGCGGGGCCTTCGGGTTCGAGCTCTGGTACATCGGCTCGTTGGCCAGCGGCGAGCCGCCGGCCTGGTAGTTCATCTCGGGCTGGCTGACCTTTTCGTCGGCCGCGCCGGCGGTGAGCGCGAAGGCGGCCATCACGAGCACGGCCAGCCGTTGCGGTTGCGGGAAGATGTTCATGCGTCGTCCACCTGATTGCGTTTTGAGCATGCGCATCGTCGTGGCGGAAGGGCCTGGTCGTCCTTGAACCAGTTCAAGGACGACGCATCAGGACGCTGCCGAAAATCAATGCCAGGAAACAGGAGTGATGCGGTGAGCGTTCTCGACGAGACCTTGTGCTTCGACCCCGCGGTGCGCCTGGCCGCGCAGCCCGGCCGCGTGACGCTGGTGGGCGCCGGCCCGGGCGACCCCGACCTGCTCACCGTGAAGGCGGCGCGCGCGCTCGCCGCCTGCGACCTGGTGCTGCACGACGCGCTGGTGGGCGAAGGTGTGCTGGCGCTGGTGCCGAAGACCGCGCACTGCATCGACGTCGGCAAGCGCAGCGGCTGCCACAAGCTCAGCCAGGACGGCATCATCGAGCTGATGGTCCGGCTCGCGAAGAGCGGCCGCAACGTGCTGCGCCTGAAGGGCGGCGACCCCTTCATCTTCGGCCGCGGCGGCGAGGAGGCCGAAGCGCTGGCCGCCGCCGGCATCCCCTTCGAGGTGGTGCCCGGCATCAGCGCCGCGCAGGGCGCGGCCGCCGCCACCGGCCTGCCGCTGACGCACCGCGACCACGCGCGTTCGCTCGTCTTCGTGACCGGCCACGCGCAGACCGCGGCCGGCCCCGCCGGCGGGCTGGAACTCGACTGGCCGCAACTGGCGCGGCCGCACCAGACGCTGGTGGTCTACATGGGCGTGGAGACGCTGCCCCTCCTGTGCGCGAAGCTCGTCGCGCACGGCCTGGCGCCGAACACACCGGCGTGCACGATCGAGAACGCGACACGGCCCGAACAGCGCGTGGTGGCCGGCAGCGTGGAGACGCTGCCGCTGCTGGCGCGCGTGCACGGCGTGAAGCCGCCGGCGCTGGTGGTCATCGGCGAGGTGGTGGCGCTGCAGCCGGTGCTCGCCGCCGCGATGGTGGCGGCGGCTTGATGGCGGCTTGAAAGCCGCGCGGACGCGGGACGGTCTTCAGCACAGTCTCGCGCGTGCCGATATAGAGCGGTGTCCCTGGCGCGCCCGCCTTCGCGGGCCGTCGGGTCGTTGCGCGACGGGAAGGTCGATGCATCCTGCGCACCGGGACCGTTCATGAGCCGCCACATTCTTGCCGCCCTTCTTCTGCCGATGGCCTGCGCCCCGGCAGGGGCCCAGACGCAGCCCAGCGTCGACGATCTGCTGTTTGCCGCCGGCGGCCGCGGAGACCGCCCGGGCGATGTGGGCACCGCTACGGAGCCCCTCGCCGAATTCGTGCCCGCCCGCACGGCGGAGGGGCTTCCCCTGCAGGTGATGCTGCCCGACGGCCCTGCCGCCGCCACGGTGATCCTGGCGCATGGCTGCGGGGGCTATGCCCCCGGTCGCGAGGTCCCGTGGGCGCGGACCTTCCGGTCGCGCGGATTTGCCGCCGTCGCCTTCGACTCCTGGGCCTTTCGCGGCATGCAGGGCGGCGTGTGCCAGACCGATGCGGTCACGGGCGATCAGCGCGTCGAGGACGTGAAGCTGGTGGTCCGCTACCTGAAGGAACAGTCCTGGCACCGGGGGCCCACCTACATCATCGGGTGGAGCCACGGCGGACAGACGGCCTTGAAGGCAAGCACGATCGAGGGCCTGGTCGACAAGGCGGTGGCGATCTATCCCTGGTGCGAGAAGCACCATGCCTGGGCCGTGGTCCCCACGCAAATTCACATCGGCAGCGCGGACAACTGGACGCCGGCGTACCGCTGCAGCGCCCTGTATGGCGGACTGTTCGGCCTGGGGGCCAACCCGCTCGGCCGCTACTACGAGTACGCCGGCGCCTATCACGACTACGACCGCTGGATGCCTCTGGACAAGACCTACGACGGCCGTGGAGAAGGCGGCCGCATCGAACCGCGACGGCAGAAGACGGACCCGGAAGCCCGAGCCCTGACCGAGCGGCGCGTGCTCGAGTTCTTCGGCGCGATGTGACCTGGCGCCCCGGCAGATCCTTCAGCCCCCCGGCACCCGCCCTTCGGAGAGGGCCTGCACGCTGTCGCGGATCAGGTGCCCCGAGATCGAGAACCGCGGCGGGATGTTCGGCAGCGCGTCGATCGGGAACCACTGCGCGTCCTCGATCTCGCCTTCCTGCGGCACGATCGCGCCTTCGGTCCAGCGCGCGGTGAAGGCCACCATCAGGCTGTGCGGGAACGGCCAGCTCTGGCTGCCGTAATAGCGCAGGTCGGATCTGCCCGACCCGACCGGGCGCGCGCTCGCCGGACTCAGTCCTTCAACCGCCATCCGCCCATCAGCGGGTCGCTCACGCTGGGTCGGCCGTTCTCCACGTGGCCTGCCAGGCGCACCGCGAAGCCGGGGTCGGCGTCGACCGAGAGCGCCAGGTCGTACCAGCCGAAGGTGCGCGCCAGCGGCCAGGCCAGCGGCACCTGCTGGCCGGCCTGCAGCACCAGCCGGACCGCGCGGCCGCTGTAGGCGTCGGTCACGCGGGCCACCGCGGCGCGCGGCGCGCGGTTGGTGAGCGTGAGCGTGACGGCTTCGCCGTCTTCGCCGTAGGCGCCCTGGACCTCCAGCAGCGCGCGACCGCTGCCGCCCACCGCGCCCTTGAACCGGCGGAAGAAGCCGTTAGGGCCGTGCACCGCCAGGTCGTATTCGGTGGCGCCTGCGGCCAGCACCGGCCACTGCCCCACCAGCTGCTTGCCGGGCTCCACCGTGTAGCAGCGCGGCGCGTCGGTGCCGGCGCCCGGGCGCACCTGGAACACGGCCGTCGCCTGGCCCACGTTGGCGAAGGCGATCTGAAGCGAACCGTCGGTGCCCACCACGCGGGCGCTGGCGTGCAGCGCGTAGGGCAGCGGGCGTGCCGCGCGCACGCCGGTCTCCTGCGGCGGCAGTTGCGGGTCGGAGGGGGCGGTCACCACGTAGTCCGGGTGGCGCACCAGGTCGGACGGGAAGTAGGCCGCGGTGCCGGGCAGGGCCGGCAGGCGCGCGTTCGGCTTCGCGAAGTCGAACGCGCTCGTCAGGTCGCCCGCCACCGCGCGCCGCCAGGGCGTGATGTTGGCCTCGACGAGGTCCGGGTTGCCCTTCGCGAAGCGCGCCTCCAGGAAGCGGATCACCGAGGTGTGGTCGAACACCTGCGAGTTGACCCAGCCGCCCTTGCTCCAGGGCGAGACCACGATCATCGGCACGCGCATGCCCAGCCCGTAGGGCGCGGCGGGGTGGCTGGCGTCGCCGCCGAAGATCTCGTTCGTCACCGGCACCGTGCTCGCGCCTTGCGCCGGGTTCTGCGGCGGCGTGGGCGGCACCATGTGGTCGAAGAAGCCGCCTTCCTCGTCGAAGTTGACGAGCAGCACCGTCTTGCTCCAGACCTCCGGGTTGGCGGTGAGCGCGTCCAGGAACTGCGAGACGAACCACGCGCCGTAGTCCGCCGGGTGGTTGGGATGCTCGGAATAGGCCTCGGGCGCGACGATCCACGACACCTGCGGCAGCTGGCCCGCGGCGACGTCGGCGCGGAACTGGTCGACCAGCCGGTTCGGGTCGCGGCCGAGCGCGTTGATGTAGGTACCGGTCTTCGCCCGGTCGGCCAGCGGCGTGCCGGCGGCGGCGTTCTGGTACTGGTGGAAGTACAGCAGCGAGTTGTCGCCGTAGTTGCCGATGTAGGGGTCGCCGGTCCAGCCCCAGGAGTTGGCCGCGTCCAGTCCGGTGCCCACGTCCTGGTAGACCTTCCAGCTGATGCCGGCGCGCTCCAGCCGCTCGGGGTAGGTGCTCCAGTCGTAGCCCGCCTCGGCGTTGGTGATCACCGGGCCGCCGGACTTGCCGTCGTTGCCGACCCAGCCGGTCCACAGGTGGTAGCGGTTGGGGTCGGTCGGGCCCATCAGGCTGCAGTGGTAGGCGTCGCAGATGGTGAAGGCCTCGGCGAGCGCGAAGTGGAACGGGATGTCGTCGCGCCGGTGGTAGGTCATCGCCGACAGACCCTTGTTGGGCACGAACTGGTCGTGCCGGCCGCCGTTCCAGGACGCGTGGGTGTCGTTCCAGCCGTGCGGCGGGTCGGGCAGGAAGGTCAGGCCCAGGTTGTCCACCGGCGGGCGGAACGGGGTCACCTCGGTCGCGCCGTTGGGCTGGTACCAGACCGGCTTGCCCGAAGGCAGCGTCACCGCGCGCGGGTCGGCGAAGCCGCGCACGCCGCGCAGGGTGCCGAAGTAGTGGTCGAAGGAACGGTTCTCCTGCATCAGCACCACGACGTGCTGCACGTCGTCGATGGTGCCGGTGCGCTGGTAAGCCGGGATCTCCAGTGCGCGGGCGATGGCCGGCGGCATGCTGCCGGCGGCGGCGCCGGCGCCCAGCAGCTGCAGGAACTGGCGGCGGTTCGAAGGGGTCATGCGGTCTCTCCTGGTTGGCGGGGGTGCCGCCGGGCACGCTAGGCCGCGACCTTGACGGTGGCGTGTCGGGCCGGTGGCGGCGCGATGTCGGCCTCGCCGCAGGCGCGCAGCAGCTGCGCCTCGAAACGCGCGACCACGCCGTCCCAGCCGAGCGCGAGCGCGGTGGCGCGCGCCTGCGGCGCGATGCGCCGGCGCAGCAGCTCGTCGCCGGCCAGCCGCAGCACCGCGGCCACGAAGCCGGCGGCGTCGTCGCAGGGCACGACGAGGCCGTTGACGCCCGGGCGCACCAGCTGCCCCGCGGCCGCATGGTCGAAGGCCACCAGCGGCAGTCCGCTGGCCAGCGCCTCGGTCGTCACGTTGCCGAAGGTCTCGGTCTGGCTGGGGAAGGCGAAGAGGTCCATCGACGCGTAGTGCGCCGCGAGGTCGTCGCCGCGGCGCACGCCGGCGAACACGGCGTCGGGGCAGGCCGCTTCGAGCGCGGCGCGCATCGGCCCGTCGCCCACCAGCACCAGCCGTGCGCGCGGCTGGCTCGCGCGCAGGGCTCTGTAGGCCTCGAGCAGCAGCGTCAGGTTCTTCTCCGGCGCCAGCCGGCCCACGCAGCCCAGCACCAGGTCGCCCTCGCCCGCGCCCCAGGTGGCGCGCAGCGTGCGGCTGCGCCACACCGGCGAGTAGTGGTGCACGTCCACCCCGCGCGGCACCACCACCACGCGCTCGAAGCCTGCGGCCTGCAGCTCGCGCTGCACCGCCTCGGTGGGCACCATCGTGCAGGCGGCCGCGTTGTGGAAGCGGCGCAGCAGCCCCATGATGGGCCGGTGCAGCCAGCCCAGCCGGTAGTGGCGGCTGTACTGGTGGAAGTTGGTGCGGAAGTCGCTCGTCACCGGCAGCCCCAGCGCCTGCGCCGCGCGCAGCGCCGACCAGCCCAGCGGCCCCTCGGTGGCCACGTGCACCACCTGCGGCGGCTGCAGCGACCACAGGCGTTCGAGTTCGCGCCGCGCCGGCATCCCCATGCGCAGCTGCGGGTAGTTCGGGATCGGCAGCCCGCGCATGAGCACGTCGCGCGTGATCGAAGGCTCGCCGTCGGCCGCCTGGCGCGGCCGCACCACCTGCACGGCGTGGCCGCGCCGGCGCAGGCCGTCGACGAACTGCGCCGTCGTCGTGGCCACGCCGTTGACCTCCGGCGGGTAGGTCTCGGTGACGAAGGCCACGCGCAGCGGGCGGCGTGGGGCGGCGGCAGCGGCGAAGGCGAAGGTGTTCATGGGCCGCGATGCTGGGCACGCGATGCAACAACACGATGACAAGCCAGCACGATGACAAGCCAGCACGATGACAACGCGGTCACGCGGAATTCATCGAAGGCCGCGAGCATCGGCCCACCCCCGTCAACGACAGGAGCGCGTGTGCACGACTTCCTCCAGACCCTGAAGACCCAGCGCTGGGACGACCACCGCTACTACCACCACAGCCGCATCAACCAGAGCCTGCACCTGGTGAGCGCGATCAGCTTCCTGGTGGCCTACGCGTGGCTGTTCGTCGACCCGGCGGTGGCCGCCATCATCGGCTGGTGCATCTCGATGCCCACGCGCCAGGCCGGCCACTTCTTCTTCGAGCCGCGCGGCTTCGACGCCGTCAACGGCGTCACCGACGAGTACAAGGAGGAGGTGAAGGTGGGCTACAACATGGCGCGCAAGGTGGTGCTGCTCTCCGCCTGCGCCGGCGTGCCGCTGCTGCTGTGGCTGCAGCCTTCGGTGTTCGGGCTCGTGCGGCCGGCCACCGACTGGCACGGCACCGTGCACGACATCGGCATCGCCTGGCTGGCGCTGGCGGTGGCGGGCATCCTGGTGCGGGTGGGCCAGCTGTGGTGGCGCGACGGCCCGGTGCCGGCGCTGGCCTGGGCCACCAAGATCCTGACCGACCCGGTGTGGGACATCGTGCAGTACTGGAAGAGCCCGCTGGCGCTGCTGCGCGGCGAATGGCTCGACCCGATGGCGCACGTCAAGCGGCACTGAGCCCCAGGCGCTGGCGCAGCATCTCCTTGAGCAGGCTGCGCCGGATGCTGCGGTTGCTCGCCGATTCGTCGTGCCACCACCAGCCGTCGGCCTGCATCTGGCGCGCGGCGGCGACGAACTTCGCCAGCACTGCCTCGAAGGCCGCGTCGTCGTAGGCCAGGCTCCAGACGATGCGCCCGCTGCCCACCCAGGACAAGGCCAGCCCATGCGCGCGCAGGTAGAACTGCAGCATCCAGTGGTAGCGGCTGGGCTGGGTGTACAGCACCGTCCAGATGCTCGACAGGTGTGCCACCCGCACCGGCACGCCGGCTTGTTCGAGCGCGGCGTTGAAGCGCGCGGCGCGCGCGTTCCAGCGCTCGTCCAGGCCGTCGTAGAGCGCGGCCACCTCGGCGCCGTCCAGGCGGTCGAGGAAGGCGCTCATCGCGGCCATCACCATCGGGTGGGCGTTGAAGGTGCCGCGCGCGAAGCAGATGTCGGCCGGGCGGTCCTCGCGGAAGCGCTTCATCAGCGCCGCGCGCCCGCACACCACGCCCACCGGCAGCCCGCCGCCCAGCGTCTTGCCGTAGGTGACCATGTCCGCCTGGACGCCGAAGTACTCCTGCGCGCCACCCTTGGCCAGCCGGAACCCGACGAAGATCTCGTCGAGGATGAGCACGATGCCGCGCTCGCTGCACACCTGGCGCAGCCGCTGCAGCCAGGCGGTGTAGGCGGCGCGGTCGACGCCGGCGCGCCGGCTGCCGTCCACCAGGGCCGAGTCGCCCGGCGCGCTCGCGTTCGGGTGCAGCGCCTGCAGCGGGTTCACCAGCACGCAGGCAATGTCCCTGCGCGTGCGCAGCACTTCGAGCGAACGCTCGTCCATCTCCTTGAGGGTGTAGGTCTCGCGCGGCGGCACCGGGTTGCCGGGGCCGGGCTGCACGTCTTCCCACCAGCCGTGGTAGGCGCCGGCGAAGCGCACCAGATACCGCCGGCCGGTGTGGAAGCGCGCCAGCCGCACGGCCTGCATCACCGCCTCGGTGCCGCTCATGTGGAACGAGACCTCGTCCAGCCCCGAGAGCGCCTTCAGCCGCTCGACGTTCTTCGCCACGCAGGGCAGGTAGCTGCCCAGCACGGGGCCGAGCGCGCGCGCGACGCCGTGCGCCTCGTCCAGGCAGCGCTTGTAGAAGTCGACGCCGAAGACGTTGACGCCGTAGCTGCCGGTGAGGTCGTGGAAGACGTTGCCGTCCAGGTCTTCCACCGTCACGCCTTCGGCGCGCACGACGAAGCTGCCGGTCTTCAGGTGCTCGCGCACCAGCGGGCTGAACTGGAAGGGCACGCGGTAGCGGCCGGTGAACTGCAGGTCCGACAGCCCTTCGCGCACCTGCGCAGTGAGCGCGGCGCTCTTCGCGAAGCGCTGCGCGAACTGTTCGGCCAGGCCGAAGAAGGCGGCGCGGCGCAACGCGGCCACCTCGGGCGGCGCGCCGTCGACGGCGAAGAAGCGCTGCTCGCCGTAGGCGTAGCCCGGGATCAGCGAGGCCACCCGCTTGGCGATGCGCGCGTGGCCGGCCAGCGAGCGGTGCTTGGCGCGCGAGAGCTGCAGCCGGCGGTGCGCCTTGGGCAGACCCCAGGCCAGCAGGCCCAGCGCGGCGGCCGACAGGGCCAGACCTTCGTCCATGCGATTCCTCGTTCCATGCAACCTCAGCAGGATGTACCCGAGATGCTTGACACCGTTGTGAACCCGCCTCGCCCGCGCTGGCAGGCGCTGCGCCGCTTCCTGCAGCAGGAGGACCTGAACTTCCTGCTCACCAACCGCATCCCGCGCATCGCGCTCACGCGCGCGATGGGGCGCTTCAGCAGGATCGAGAGCCCGCTGCTGGCGCGCATCTCGATCGCGGTCTGGCGGCTGTTCACCGACCTGGACTTGTCGGACGCGAAGGAGCAGCGCTTCGCGAGCCTGCACGCGTGCTTCACGCGCCAGCTGGTGGCCGGTGCGCGGCCGGTGGACCCGGACCCGGCGGTCTTCGCCAGCCCCTGCGACGCCATCGTCGGCGAGTGCGGCAGCGTGCGCGGCGACCGGCTGTACCAGGCCAAGGGCTTCCCGTACTCGATGGCGGAGCTCTTCGGGCCGAGCCAGGACGCGCGTGTCTTCGAAGGCGGCAGCTACGTCACGCTGCGCCTGACCTCCGCCATGTACCACCGCTTCCACGCGCCGCACGACTGCACGGTGGAGCACGTGACCTACCTGAGCGGGGACACCTGGAACGTGAACCCGATCGCTCTGCAGCGGGTGGAGCGGCTGTTCTGCCGCAACGAGCGCGCGGTGATCCGCGCGCGGCTGCGCGAAGGCGGCGAGCCCTTTGCGCTGGTGCCGGTGGCCGCGGTGCTGGTGGCCAGCCTGCGGCTGAGCTTCCTGAACGTGCTGCTGCACCTGCGCTGGAAGGGCCCCAACGAGATCCCCTGCGCCGAGCGCCTGGCCAAGGGCCAGGAGATGGGATGGTTCGAGCACGGGTCGACCATCATCGTGTTCGTGCCGAAGGGCTTCAGGCTCGCCGACGGCATTGCGCCGGGCCACCGCTTGCGCACCGGCGAAGCCTTGCTGAGGCGGGTCGCCCGGGCCTGATTCAGAGCATCGCGTCCAGCGCCGGTGCGGGCGCCGGGATGGGGGCCGGCGCCGGTGCCGGCCGCGGCGCCGCCGAAGGCAGGCGCAGCGAACGGCCGCGGTCCACGATCTCCAGCCGGCCGTCGAAGTGTTCCACCAGCGCGGTGAGGCTCTCGACCCAGTCGCCGTCGTTGCAGTACAGCACGCCGTCGATGGTGCGCATCTCGGCGTGGTGGATGTGGCCGCAGACCACGCCGTCGGCGCCGCGCTTCTTCGCCTCGCGCGCGACCGCGGCCTCGAAGTCGCCCACGTAGCTCACGGCGCGCTTGACCTTGAGCTTGAGGTAGCGCGACAGGCTCCAGTACGGCAGCCCCAGGCGGGCGCGCGCGCGGTTGAAGCGCGCGTTGACCTTGAGCGTGAACTCGTAGGCCCGGTCGCCCAGGTAGGCCAGCCAGCGGGCGCACTGGATCACGCCGTCGAAAAGGTCGCCGTGGGTGATCCAGAGCCGGCGGCCGTCGGCGGTGACGTGGATGCAGTCTTCCAGCACGTCGACGCCGCCGAAGTTCAGCGCCGCGTAGCGGCGCGCGAATTCGTCGTGGTTGCCGGGCACGAAGACCACGCGCGTGCCCTTGCGCGCCTTGCGCAGGATCTTCTGCACCACGTCGTTGTGCGCCTGCGGCCAGTACCAGCTGCGGCGCAGCTGCCAGCCGTCGATGATGTCGCCGACGAGGTAGAGCGTCTGGCACTCCACCTCGCGCAGGAACTCGAGCAGCGCCTCGGCTTGGCAGCCCGGGGTGCCCAGGTGCAGATCCGAGATCCACACCGTGCGCAGCTGCTGCGGGGTCGGGTCGTCGTGCGCCATTGACCGCGCATGCTGGGGCCGCCCCGTGACGGCGTCGTGAAGCCGCTGTCATGGCGGGGTCACGGGCCGCGGCCACCATGCGAAGCCATCGAGGCGCCGAACCGGCCGCAGCACTGGGCGGCAGACGGGAACCCGTCACCCGGGCGTCGCGATCCTCTCTTCGCCTACTGGCAGCTGCCGGTGGGGTTGGCGCAGTAGGGCACGTTGCTCCAGCTGAACGGGGCGCCGCTGCGCGGGTCGATCGTCAGGCGCAGCCATTCGGCCGGCGCGTTGGTCGAACCCTGCACCGTGATGCGCGTGAGGTTGGGCACCGGCGGCGTGTTGTGGATGCGGCCGGTGGCGCTGTTCGGGTCGGCCAGCGGCTGGTCGGCCTGGAAGAGGTGCGAGTCGCCGTTGAGGAGCAGCACCGGGCGCTGGAAGGCGATCGACAGTTCGGCCAGCTTCTGCACGAAGGGCGTGTAGTTGTAGAGCCCGTCGCCGCCGGCGTCCAGCGCCGAGGGGTCCCACATGTCCGCCTGCAGCGCGATCACCATCGCCCGCGCGCGGCCGGCCTTCGCCTTCGCGAAGGCGGTCTGCAGCCAGCGGATGTCGGCGTCGGTGCGCTGGGTGCGTTCCTGCGCCTGCGCGGCCGGGTTGGCGAAGGCGCCGCTCCAGGGCACGGTGTCGTTGTTGGAGCCGGGCATGTTCAGCGTTACGAAGACCACGCGCTGCTCTTCCCACAGCACGTTCTCCACGTACTGGGCGTCGGCCGGCCACGCGGGGTCGAAGGCCAGGGCCTGGCTCGTCACCCGCCGGTCGGTGCCGCCCAGGGTGCGGCCGGGGCGCGAGAAGAAGAGCTCGCGCACGCTGGCCAGTTCCTTCAGCGGGTCGCCGCTCGCACCCTGCTTGCTCTTGTGGCAGTCGGTCCACTCGTTGTCGCCCGGCGTGTAGACCAGCGGCGCGCGGAACTGCTGGAAGCGGTTGAAGACGGCCTGGTTCCAACCCGGGTTCGCGCTCGCCAGGGCCGGCAGGATGCCGGCGCTGGTGCAGGGCTGGCTGCCGGAATGGATGTCGCCCACGTGCAGCACGGCGCTCACCGACGGATCGGCGTTGACCGAGTCGATGAGCAGGCGCGCGTTGTCCAGCAGGTTCTGGTTGTAGGGCCAGTCGCCGAAGACGGCGAGCGTGATCGGGCGCATGTCGTCGCGGCCATCGGCCTGGGCGCAAGGGGGCAGGGCCAGGGCGGCGGCCGTCGCGGCGGCCAGCAGGGCGGTCGTTGTCTTCAAGGGCTTCCTCGTGGTGCGCAGGGATCTGCGGTGAACGGCGGATCCTGGCGACGCCGCGTGACGGTCGCGTGACAAGTCGCTTGGCGACCGCTGCCGAAAAGCGTATAAACCGTTTACAGGGTTATGCGGCCCCGGGCCGCAAGGGCTGGCCATGCAGGACCTCACGCGCGATTGGTGGACGCTGCTCACCGCGGTCGCCGCCTTCAACCTGGCGGCCTGGGCCGCCTCGGCCTGGTGGCTGCGGCACCGGCACGCGCGCGCCGGCGCGGCGCTGCTCGGCTTCCAGCGCACCCAGCTGCTGCTGTCGGCGGTGTACGTGGCCGGCTGCGCCTGGCGCTCGGCGCTGCCGGTGTTCGACGTGCCGCGGCTGGTGCTGGTCGATTCCTGGTGGTCCAGCGTCGTCGTCGGGCGCACGGTGGCCACGCTGGCCGAGCTGGCCTTCGCCGCCCAATGGGCGCTGCTGCTGCAGGCGGCCTCGGAGGCCACCGGGTCCCGGGGCGGGCGCGTGCTGTCGCGGCTGCTGCTGCCGATGATCGCCGTCGCCGAGCTGTTCTCCTGGTACTCGGTGCTCACCACCGCCAACATCGGCCACGTGGTCGAGGAAACGCTCTGGGGCTGCGGTGCGCTCGTGCTGGTGGCCGGGCTGGGCTTCATGTGGCGCGGCCTGGGCCGCGCGCAGCGCCGCCTCGCGCTCGTGCTGGCCGCAGGCGGCCTCGTCTACGCGGCCTACATGTTCGGCGTCGACGTGCCCATGTACTGGGCGCGCTGGCACGCCGACGAGGCGCAGGGCCGCGTCTACCTGGACCTGGCCCAGGGTCTGTCGGACGCCGGCACCCGCTGGGTCGTCTCGCACCGCTGGAGCGACTGGCAGAGCGAAGTCGTGTGGATGACGCTGTACTTCAGCGTCGCGGTGTGGGTGAGCATCGGCCTCGCCCACGTGCCGGTGCACCGCGAGCGCTCGCGCGGCTGAACTGGCGCAGCGCACGGCCGGCGCGCCGGTGCCTCAGCCCCCCGGCACCCGCCCTTCTGAGAGGGCCTGCACGCTGTCGCGGATCAGGTGCCCCGAGATCGAGAACCGCGGCGGGATGTTCGGCAGCGCGTCGATCGGGAACCACTGCGCGTCCTCGATCTCGCCTTCCTGCGGCACGATCGCGCCTTCGGTCCAGCGCGCGGTGAAGGCCACCATCAGGCTGTGCGGGAACGGCCAGCTCTGGCTGCCGTAGTAGCGCAGGTCGGCCACGCGCACGCCCACTTCCTCGGCCACCTCGCGCACCACGCAGTCCTCGATCGACTCGCCCGCCTCCACGAAACCGGCGAGCGCGCTGTACATGCCCTTGGCGTAGTGCGGCGAACGCGCCAGCAGCACCTCGCCTTCGCGCCACACGAGCGCCATCATGGCCGGGCTCACGCGCGGGTAGGCGCTGTGGCCGCAGGCCGGGCAGCGGCGCGCGCGCTCGTGCTCGGCGACGACGGTGGGCGTGCCGCAGACGCCGCAGAAGCGGTGCGCGCGGTCCCACTCCAGCACCTGCGCGGCACGGCCGGCCAGCGCCATCAGCGGCGCGGGGAAGGCCATCATCGCGCTGCGCAGCGGCACCTCCTGCCAGCCGGCGGGGGCACGCTCCACGCGCAGCGCCCAGGCGTCGTGGCCGCCCAGGCGGCCCAGGTAGTGGCGCGGCGCGGCCGGGTCGTCGAAAGGTGCGGCGGCCAGCGGCGCGAAGGCGGCGACCTCGCCGCCCGGCAGCAGCAGCCGGCCTTCGACGAAGGCAAAGCACCAGGCCAGCGCGGTGGCGGCCGGGCCAGGGCGGACGTCGGGCTGGAATTCCATCGGGCCGCACTTTATCCGCCGCCGGCGGAACCTTCCGGCCGCGGGCGATTCCACCCCCGGCCATGCAACACGCGCCGCTGCCCCTCGTCACCACGCTCGCCGCCGCCTTCGGCCTGGCGCTCGTGCTCGGCTTCGCAGCCGCGCGCCTGAGGCTGCCCGCGCTGGTGGGTTACCTGCTGGCCGGCGTGCTGATCGGCCCCGGCACGCCCGGGTTCGTGGCCGACGTGAAGATCGCCGCCGAGCTGGCCGAGATCGGCGTCATGCTGCTCATGTTTGGCGTCGGCCTGCACTTCTCGCTCGCCGACCTGATGGCGGTGCGCCGCATTGCGCTGCCCGGCGCGGTGCTGCAGATCGCGGTCGCCACCGCCCTGGGCGCCTTCGCGGCGCTGCAGTGGGGTTGGCCGCTCGCCGGCGCGCTGGTCTTCGGGCTCGCACTCTCGGTGGCCAGCACGGTGGTGCTGCTGCGCGCGCTGGAAGGGCAGGGCGCGCTCGATTCGGGCAACGGCCGCATCGCGGTCGGCTGGCTGGTGGTGGAAGACCTGGCGATGGTGCTGGTGCTCGTGCTGCTGCCAGCGCTGGGCGGGCTGGCGGCGGGCGGAGCCGTGAGCCCCGCCGACCTGGGCTGGGCGCTGGGCAAGACGCTGCTGCAGGTGGCGGGCTTCGTGGCGCTCATGCTGCTGGCCGGCCGGCGCCTCTTCCCCTGGCTGCTGTGGCAGGTCACGCGCACCGGTTCGCGCGAGCTCTTCACCCTGTGCGTGGTGGCGGCGGCGGTGAGCATCGCCTTCGGTTCGGCGCAGCTGTTCGGCGTCTCGTTCGCGCTCGGTGCCTTCTTCGCCGGCATGGTGCTGCGCGAATCGCAGTTCAGCCAGCGCGCGGCCGAGGAGACGCTGCCGCTGCGCGACGCCTTCGCGGTGCTGTTCTTCGTCTCGGTGGGCATGCTGTTCGACCCGCGCGTGCTGGTGGAGGAGCCGCTGCGCGTGCTGGCGGTGGTGGCCATCATCGTGGCCGGCAAGTCGCTCGCGGCGGCGGCGCTGGTGCTGCTGATGCGCTACCCGCTGGGCACCGCGCTCATGGTGTCGGCCAGCCTGGCGCAGATCGGCGAGTTCTCGTTCATCCTCGCCGGCCTGGGTGTGGCGCTGGGGCTGCTGCCGGCCGAAGGGCAGAGCCTGGTGCTGGCCGGCGCGCTGATCTCGATCGCGGCGAACCCGCTGCTGTTCGCCGCCGTCGGGCCGCTGCAGCGCTGGCTGCGCGAACGCTCGCCGCAGGTGCGCGAACTCGAAAAGCGAGTGGACCCGCTGGCCGCGCTGCCGGCGGCGACCGACCGCCGCCTGCTCGCGCGCCAGGTGGTGCTGGTGGGCCACGGCCGCGTCGGCCGCCAGGTGGCCGAGGCGCTGGCCGCGCTGGGGCTGCCCTTCGTCGTCGTCGACGAGAACCGCGAGAAGGTGGAGGCGTTGCGCGCCGCCGGCCACGCGGCGGTGTTCGGCAGCGCGGCCGAGCCCGAGACGCTGGTGCAAGCCCACATCGCCGAAGCGCGCATGCTGGTCATCGCCACACCGCACTCGGTGGACCAGCGGCGCATGATGGAGACGGCGCGCACGCTGAACCCGGCCGTCGAGCTGGCGGTGCGCAGCGCCAACGCCGAGGAGGCGGCGCTCGTCGAGCGCGAGCACCGCGGCCGCGCCTTCGTCGGCGAGACCGAACTCGCGCAGGCCATGCTGCGCCACGTGCTGGAACGCGTGCGCGCCGGCTCTGCGCCCGCGCACCCGTAGCGCGGATCGGCGCTACGGCGTCACAGCGCCACCGCGGTCTTGCGGTTGCTGGCGTTCGTCTCCAGCTGCGGCACCTGGGCGAACTTGCCCTTCATCAGCGCGCGCATCTTCGTCACGACGGCGCTTCGCGAGAGCTTGTTCTGGGTGTCGTTCATCACCTTCACGTAGTGGTAGGTGAAGGCGCCGTTGTAGCGGTTGTCGAAGAAGGCGTCGGCGCTGGTCTGGTTGGCCTTGCAGCCGCTCCACAGGATCTGGTTCTTCGCCGGCTGCTCGGCCGCGCGCGCCAGCGTGAAGCCGCGCACTTCCTTCTGCTTGACCGCGCCCTGGCGGGTGGGCGGTGCCACGTAGCGCGCGCGCGGCGCGTGCAGCGAGAACTCGGCGCCGCGCAGGCCGGTGCCGCTGTGGCAGGTGTCCAGGAAGACCTCGAGCGTCACCTTCTCGGGCAGCTGCTGGAACAGGTCGTGCAGCTCGTCGTCGACGATGATGTGCGCCGGGTCCCAGTCGCCCGCCTTCTCGGCGATGTCGTGGGGCACGAAGGCCTCGTCCATGCCGTCGGGTTCGTCGCCGCTGCGGTCGGTCATCTGGGTGCCGTGCGAAGACCAGCTGAAGACGATGGCCGAGAGCTTGCCCGCCTTCGCGTCGGCCACCGCGGCCTTGAGCGCCTTCATGATGGCCGCCTTGGTGGCCTGCGCGTCGGTGAGCAGCACCACTTCCGATGCCTTGAAGCCGAGCCACTGCTTGCACAGCGCCGCCATGTCCTTGGCGTCGTTGACGCAGCCCTGCAGGGTGAACTGCGGGTACTTGGCGAACTTGTTGATGCCGACGCAGATCGCGCGCTTGGCCATGGACTGCTCCTTTGGAATGGACCGGCCCGAAGGGTAGGGCGCCGGGCCGGGCGGCCGCAAGGGCGCTGGTCAATGAATGCTCCGGCAGGGTAGGGGGCCGGGGTCTTCGCGGATCAGAACGGCAGCGTCACGCCGGCCACCCAGCGCTGGCGGTGTTCGCCCGCGCGCGCCGGGTAGGGACCGCCGCGGCCGAGCGTGGTCGCGGCCAGGTGCCATTGCGCGCCGGCGGCGTCCCAGGCCAGCGCCAGCCGGGCGTCCGCCTGCTGGCTGCGGCGGCCGTCGGTGCGGCGCAGCGTGCCCAGGTGCAGCAGCAGCTGCCAGTCGGGCGCCAGCGGCCAGGCGAGCGACGCCTCGGTATAGAGCGTGGCGCCGCCGACGCCGTAGTAGTCGGGGCTGTACGACAGCCGCAGGCCCCAGCGTTCGCCGAGCACGCCGAGGTAGGCCTCGGCGTAGTCGTATTCGGGCTCGCGCGGGTAGGCCGAAGCGGTCAGCCCGGCGTCCCAACGCAGGCCGTCGCCGAGCGCGCCGCTGGCGCCCCCGTAGCCGACCAGCACGGCCTGTGCGCGGCCGCCGAACGAGGCGTTCGCGATCGAGCCGCCGCCATAGAGCCCGCTCGCGTGGTCCCAGGCCAGCGTGGCGCGCAGCGAAGGATGCTCGTCGGTGAGCGAACGGCCGCGGAAGCGTTCGTCGCTGGCGGCCACGAGGCTGCCGCTCCATTGGCCTTGCGCCGCCGCCGCGAGCGGCATCAGCAGGGCAAGGCAGGCCGCCGGCCAGCGTGCGCGCCGGCGCACGTCAGGGACGCGTCTCGGCCACGGCCAGCGGGCAGCCGGCGCCGCCGCTGCCGGCCACGCGGGCCAGCGTGGCGCAGGCGTCGATGCGGCCTTCGGCGTCGGCCACCAGGGTGCGGCTGCCCAGTTCGCGCAGCAGCGCCAGCAGGCCGCTCACCTGCGCGGCGGCATACGAACTGCCGGAGACGAAGCCCCAGCGCGCCCCCGGCAGCGGCGCCGGCAGGTCGCGCCCGGGCGCCACCAGGGCCTTGCCGGCGGGCCGTTCGGCGACGGCGTAGACGCCCGGGTGGGTGGCCGGGAAGCCACCGCCCGGCAGCGCCGGGTCGACCGCGGCGACGATGCTGGAGCCGCGGGCCAGCGCCAAGTCGAGCAGGCGGCCGAGCAGGCGGTCGGGCGGGCCCGCCAGGCTGAGATTGACGATGTCGGCACCCGCGCCGACCGCGGCGTGCAGCGCCTTCGCCAGCGCCAGCGTCGTGCAGCGGGTGGTGTCGCCGGCGCCGGGCTGGCAGGCGCGCAGCGCGATCAGCCGCGCCTGCGGCGCGATGCCGGCGATGCCGACGCCGTTGTCGGCACGCGCGCCCACGAGGCCGGCGACCGCGGTGCCATGCGCTTCGGCGGGCATCGGGCGCTCGTCGACCAGGTTGCGCGCCTCGGCCACGCGGCCGGCCAGGTCGGGCTGCGCCAGGTCGACGCCGCTGTCGACGACGGCGACGCTCACGCCGCGGCCCTGGGCGACACGGTGCCATTCCGCGAGCTGCCACTGCTGCGCCGCCGGCTGGACGGCGAACAGCGGGTCGTCGTGGCCCGCGGCCTGGGTGGCGTAGAGGTTCATCGGCTGCGCCCAGGCCACACGCGGGTCGGCGGCGAGCGCACCCACAGCGCCATCGACGGCACGGTCGGCGGGCACCGCGAACACGTAGCAGTCCACGCCCAGCAGCGGCAGCGGCCAGTCGGTGACGAGCGCCAGGCCGTGGCGCTGCGCCAGGTCGCGCGCCGCCGCGCGCCGCGCCGCCTGGCCGCTGCCGGCGTAGCTGCCGGCGTAGGCCGCGTCGGGTCGGTAGTGGGGCGCGGGCATCGGCAGCAGCACCAGCACCTGGTGGGCGGCGTCGTCGGCGGCGTCGGCACGCGCCGGGCGGCTGGCGAGCAGCAGCGTCGCCAGCAGCAGCGTTGCCAGCAGAAGCTGCGCGAAGGGCCGGGCGCGCGTCACCGCGCTTCCCCCACCGCCAGCGATTCGGCCAGCGCCACGCCGGGCTGGCGGCGCAGGCGGGCCAGCGTGGCGGCGTCGGCGGCCGGCAGCGCGAGCAGGTAGGCGCGCGTGGTGGTCGGGCCGCCGGCGAAGCGGGCGTCGCAGGCGGCCAGGGCCTGGCGGATCTGGGTCTCGGTGGCCATGGGATCGAACATCACGACGGCATTGGCGCCGCCTGGCCCGGGCGCGGCGCCTTGCGCGCGGTACGGCGCCGGCTCGGCGGCGGGTCCGCGCCACCAGAGCGCCACCACCGCGACCGACAGCACCAGCAGCAGTCCCGACTGCAGCGCCAGCAGCCAGCGCCAGCGCCCGGCCGGCGCGGCCGGCGAGAGCGAATCCAGCGTGCGGTGCAGGCGCGACCCCGGCGGCGCCGCGGGCGGCGTCGGCGCGGCCGCCACCAGGCCCGCGTGCAGCCGGCGTTCGGCTTCCAGGTCGGCACGGCAGCGCGGGCAGCGCGCCAGGTGCGCGTCCACCGCGGCGCGCTCGTGGTCCTCCAGGCGGCCGTTCACGTACCAGGGCAGCAGCGACTGCACGCGCGCATGCCCTTCGCGGTCGAACGGCAGCACCGTCATCGCCGGCCCTCCGAAGGGCGGCGTGCGGGCCGGGATCGGTCGAACGTCATGGCGGGTTTACGCCGATCCGGGTCGAGTGTTTCCGTGCCGCCGCCGCCGGCCTCACTTGCGCGTGTTGTCGAGCGAAGGCGGTGGCGTGTAGCCCAGGTCGCGCGCGCGCCCTTCGTACTGCGCCGCCAGCAGCGGCTGGCCCAGGCGCCGGTACGACAGCGCCAGCTCGTAGGCGGCGATGCCGTTGCCCAGCGCGGAGGCGTACTGCAGCCAGCCTTCGTAGCGCCCGGCGCCGCCCGGCTGGCCGCGGTAGACCCGGCCCAGGCGCGCGGCGGCGTCCTTGTCGCCACGCGCGGCCTTGGCCACGTCGGGCACGCGCTCGTCCGGCAGCCCGGCAGGGTCGAACGCGTTGCGGTACAGGCGCACGTCGTTGCGGCGCAGGATCGTCGCCGCCTCGGTGGCGCCGTCCAGCGCCACCTGCGCGCTGGCCGCCAGCCGGCTCTGCGGCCAAGCCTGCAGGAACTCGCCCGCCACGCGCACCACGTCGGCCGGCCAGGCCGCGGCCTGCAGGCGCAGGAAGGCGCCGGCCTCCAGTTCGTTGCCGAAGCGCGGCGGCGCCGCCGCGGCCGCTTCGGCCAGCGGGGCGATGCGCCGCTGCACCTGCGTGTTCTCGGCGATGAAGGGGAACTGCGCGAACTTGCGCAGCAGCACCACCGGGTGGTTGAGCATCGTGTTCTGGACGTCGGTCTTGACCATCCGGAACAGGTCGGAGAAGGTGACCTCGTCGGACGCCGACTCCAGCAGCTTCACCAGCGAGCCGGTGTAGAAGGTGTTGCGCTTGTCGTCGGCAGGCGCGATGGCCGGCTTGCCGGCACCGGTGGCGAACGCGATCAGGCAACCCGGCGGCGCTTCGACCTGGTTTAGCCCGTCGCTCTGCAGCGCCGAGACGAGCGAGGTGCGGCAGGCGTCCACCACCGCCATCGTCAGGCCCGCCGGGCGGTGCGGCAGCTGGCCGATCACGTCCTGCGTCAGCGTCATGCTGCCGCGCAGCAGCGCCGCCGGCGGCGACTTCGGGTTCACGTGAGCGCTCACCAGCAGGTTCTCGGCGTCGACCTGCGCGCCGTGGCCGGAGAAGTAGAAGAACACCGTCGCCTCGGCCGGCGCCGCGCGCACGCCGGCGACGAAGCGCTCCATCAGCGCGCGCGCGCCGGCCAGGTCCAGGTCCAGGCCTTCGGTGACGGTGAAGCCGCGTTTCTCGAGCGCGCCGCGCAGGTCGCGCACGTTCTTGTGGATCGGCGGCAGGTCCTCGCCGGCCGGGTAGTCGCGGTTGCCCACCAGCAGCGCCAGACGCGGCGGCTCCGGCGCCGCCGGCGGCTGGGCGAACGCGGGGCCGGCCAGCGCGGCCAGGGCGAGCAGGTCGCGTCGTCTCAGGTCGGTCATCAGTTCGCCTCGCAGGCCAGGCTCTCGCCGGCGGGCGCGCAGCTCGCGGGCGGCTTCAGCCCTTCGCTGCCCACCGTGGCCGGGCGGCCGGGGCCGACCTCGGCGATCACGCCGGCGCGCAGCCGCACCGCCACGTTCTCGGTGCGCACCGATTCGTCGAAGCGCTCGCGGCGCGCCCCTTCGGACACCGCCAGCGTGGCCGACAGCGAACCCGAGACCTCGGGCGTCACCGGCAGCGCGCCGTTGTAGAAGACCGGGATCTCGCCGGACTGGCCGGCGCCGTCGAAGAAGAACCCGTAGCCGCCGCTCACCAGCGGGCCGGTCAGGATGACCGCGGTGGCGCCCTGTGCGCCGTGGCGCGGCAGCACGCGCAGGTAGCCGGCGTCGATCGGCAGCGTGCTCGCGCCCCACGCGCGGCTGCCCACGCTGACCGAGATCTCGGCGCCGGCCTGGCCGAACGGGAACGGCAGCCCGAAGGCCACCGGCGTGAGTTCCAGCGTCAGGCCGGGCAGCGAGTCGGCGGTGCCGACGCGGTTGTCGAACGGCAGCCGGGCCGCGATGACGGCGCCCGGCGCGGTGCTCAGGTGGTCGGCGCGGATCGTGACGATGTCCGCCTCGATGCCGGCGCCGGCCACCGTCACCGTGCTGCCGGCCACCTGCACGCGGTCCTGCACCGACAACTGCTGCGAGCCGTTGCCGAGGTCCCAGTCCTGCAGGCGCGCGTCCCAGGGCGTCTGCGCAATCGCGCCGCTGCGCACTTCCAGTCCGCCGGCGAAGCGGTTGTCGTCGGCCAGCAGGCGGATCGACCCGCCATTGGACGCGATCACCGTGAGCTGCGCCCCTTCGGCGACTTCGATGCGGCTGCCCGCGTTCTGTGCGACGACGTCGCCGCTGAAGGCGATCTGGCGTCCGCCTGGGGTGTCGCGGCCGAGCGTGGCGGGATCGAGCGACGGCCGCCCGCGCGCCGCCGACGACGCCAGTTCGAGCGTGCCGCCCGTCAGTTGCGCGAGACCGTCGAGCGTGATGACGCCGGCGTCGATGCGGCCGCCGCCGCCCAGCGACAGTTCGCCCAGCGTGAGGTCGCGCGCGCCATTGGCGTCGCTGCCGGACTGCAGGTGCACCGCGCCGCTGGCCGTGAGCGAGAGGCGGCTGCCGAAGAGGTTGCCCGCGTTCGGCGCGTCGATCGTGGTGCCGGACAGCGCCACCGGCGCCGTGGTCTGCACCTGCACGTCGCCCAGCAGACTCAGCGCGCCGCTGGCGGCGAGGTCGCCGTTGAGCTTCAGGTGCCCCGCGCCGTCGACGTCGACCGAAGCCACCTGCTGTGCGGCGCCGAAGTCCAGCGTCGCGCCGGCGGCCACGCTGACGGCGCTGGCCGCGTTCAGGTGCGCGCTGCCGGTGTCCAGCGTGCCCGCAAGCACGCGGGTCGGACCGCTGTAGCTCTTGTTGTCGCCGACCAGCGTGAGCGTGCCGCTGCCGGCCTGCTCGAGCGCGCCGCTGCCGCTGACCGGTGCGGCCAGGTCGACGTTGCCGCTGTTCGCGAACCGCAGCGTGCCGTCGACCTGGTAGGCGCTGGTGGCCAGGCTGGCCGTCCCCTGCAGCTCCAGCGCGCCCTGGGCCACCTGCGTGCTGCCGGTGTAGGTGCTCTGGCCGCTGAGCACGAAGTCGCCGCTGCCGCGCTTGACGAGGCCGCCGCTGCCTTCGATGCGGCCGTCGAACGTGGTGCGGGTCGTCGTGGTGGTGCTCAGCGTCGCGCTGCCGAGTTCCACCGTTCCCAGGCCAATCAGGGTGCCCACCGCTTCGTCGCCGCCGAGCGCCAGCCGCGCGCCGGCCGCCACCGCCACCGCCGGAGTGCCGCTCAGGCGGCCGCCGCCCACCAGCGTGAGCGTGCCGCCGTTCACCGCCAGCGCGTCGACGGCCGCGTTGCCCTCCAGCCGGCTGCTGCCGACGCTGCCGAGCGTCCCGCCGCCCAGGTCGGTCAGCACGGTGGCGCCGTCCAGCGCGATCGTCGCCGCCGTCAGGCGCCCGCTGCCATCGAGGCGGCCGCTGATCTGCGCGCTGCCGACGGTGTCGTTGCCCCCCAGCGTCAGCGTGGCCGGCGCTGCCACCGTGAGCGTGGTGCCGTCGGCCAGCAGGTCGGGCGCCGCCAGGCGCAGCGTGCCGCCGGTGACGCTGATCGTGGCCGGCGCCACCGCCGCGGCGATGGTGCTGCTGCCGCTGGCGAAGAGGTCGCCGCCGTTCACGCCGGCGGCGACCGTGCCGCCGGCCAGCGTCACCTGCGGCGCCTTGACCGCACCGCTGCCGGACAGCGTGCCCTGCAGGTCCAGTCCGCCCATCGCCTGTTCGCCGGTGACCGCGAGCGTGGCACCGCCCAGCACCTGCACCAGCGTCTGCGCCGACAGCCGGTTGTCGCCGTCGAGCGCCAGCGTGCCCGCCTGCACGTCGGTGCGGCCGGTGTAGGTGTTCGCGCCCGACAGCGTGAAGCGGCCGGCGCCCACCTTCGTCAGGCGGCCGCCGTCGCCCTGCAGCGAGCCGGCGAAGGTGCTGTCGCCGCCGCTGCCGGTGGTGAGCGTCGCTGCCCCCAGCGCGACCGTGCCGGCGCCGCCGAGGCTGCCGAAGGTCTCGGCACCGCCCAGCGCCAGCGTGGCGCCGCCGGCCACCGCGACCGCCGGCGTGCCGGCGATGCGGCCCGCGCTGCCCAGCGTCAGCGTGCCGGCGTCGACCGCCACGCTGCTGAACCGTGCCGTGCCGTCGAGGCGGCTGTTGCCGCTGCTGGCAAGGCTGGTGCCGGCGATGTCGGTGCCGGCGCTGCCGCCGGCCAGCGTCATCGTCGTCGCGTTCAGCGTGCCGCTGCCGGCCAGGGTGCCGGAAAGCGTGGCGTTGGCGACCGTCTCGCTGCCGCCCAGCGACAGCGTGGCCGGTGCCGCCACCGACAGCACGGTGCCGGCGGCCAGGCGGCCGGCCGAGCCCAGCGTGAGGCGGCCGCCGTCGACGCTGACACTGGCGAAGTCGGCGCCGCCGTTGAGTCTGCTCGCGAGCGTGCTCGTCAGCCGGGTGCCGGCCACCTGGGCATTGGCGGTGCCGCCTGCAAGCGCCAGCGTGCCGGCGACGAAGGGCCCGGCGCCGTCGAGCGACCCGTCGAGATCGATGCGGGCCACCGTCTCGGTGGCCGCGCTGGTGAGCGAAGCGCCCGTGGCGACGGTCACCTGCGTCGTGTCGGACAGCCGCTCGGCCGCACCCAGCGTGAGCTGGCCGCCGGTGACGTCGAGGTTGGCGGTGTCGACCAGGCCGTCGATCCGGCTGGCCCCGCCGCTGCTCACGCTCGCGCTGACCAGGTGCGCACCGGTGTCGACGACCCCGCCGCTGAGCGTGGCGCTGCCGGCCTGCAGGGTCGCCGGACCCGACAGGGTGCCGGCCAGCGAAAGCGAGCCGACCGTGGTGGCGCCGCCCACCACCAACGTGGCGCCGTTGGAGACGCTCACCGCCACTGTCGGCGCGGTCAGCCGGTTCGGCGCCGCCAGCTGAAGCGTGCCGCCCTGGATGTCGACCTGGGTCGCACCCGACGTGCCGGCCAGCGTGCTGTTGCCCACCGACACCAGCCGCCTGCCGCCCAAACTGGCCTGGGCGGTGCCGCCGGAAAGCTGGACTTCGGGCGCGGTGAAGGTGCCGCTGCCGCTCAGCAGGCCCTGCAGTTGCAGTCCGCCGGCGCTTTCGTCGCCACCCAGCGCCAGCTCGGCCGGCGACGCCACCGTGACCACCGTGGCCGCGCCCAGCCGTCCGCCGCTGGCGAGCAGCAGCGTGTCGGCCCCGGCCGCATGGCCGCCCTGGCCCACCTGCAGCAGGTCGGTCGTGACGCGGCCGCTGACGCTGGCGTGGCCGCTGGTGGTGAGCTGGTGGCCGGCCAGTTGGCCGCTGATCGTGCCGCCGTCCAGCAGCGTGGACTGGCCGGCGCCGACGCTGCCGCTGCCCGCCAGCGTGCCGGAGATGGCGATCGTGTCCACCGTCAGCGCGGCGCTCGTGTCCAGCACGGCGCCGGCGGCCACCGTCAGGTCGGCGGCCGGCGCGAAGCCTCCGCCCGCCGCGACGGCCAGCGTGCCTTCGGCGATGTCGAGGGCGCCGCCGTAGCCGCTGGCGCCGCCCAGCGTGAACGTGGTCAGCGCGCCGGACTTGCGCAGCAGTGCGCCGGCGCCGCCGGTGATGGTGCCGTCGAAGCGCGACGAACTGCGCACCCCGGTGACGAGCAGCGAAGTCCCCAGGTCGAGCTGGCCGCCACCGGCCAGCGAGCCGAAGGTCTCCTGACCCAGCAGGGCAAGCGAAGCGCCGCCATTGATGGTGACGTCCGGGCTGTTGGTGAAGCGATCGGCGCCGCCCAGCGTCAGAGTGCCGGAAGTGACCGAGACCGTGCTGGCGTTGGCCTGGCCTTCGAGGCGGCTGGTGCCGCTGCTGGTGAGGCGCACGCTGTCGACGTCGATGCTCAGCGTGCCGCCGGTGAGGATGGTCTCGTCGGCCGAGACGGTGCCGCTGGTCACGGTGCCGAAGGCTTCCAGCACGCCCACCTTCTCGTGACCGCCCAGCACCAGCGTGCCGCCGGCGCGCACGATCACGTGCGCGCTGTCGTCGAGCCGGTTCGGCCCGCCCAGCCGAAGCGTGCCGCCGTTCAGTACGTCGATGTCGACCGACGCGCTCGTGCCGCCCAGCGTGGCGTCGCCAGCCACGTCCAGGCCGCCCGGACCCAGGTTGGCGGCGATGTTCGCGCCCGTGCCCAGCGTGTAGTGGCCGGCGGTCAGCATGTCGTTCGGGTGGGTCTTCGTGACGCTGCCGGACAACAGGGCGGTGCCGACCCGCTCGTTGCCGTTCAGCGCGAGGCCGCTGCCGGCGACCAGGGTCAGGGTGGCGTCGTTGTTCAGGCGTTCGTCGGTGCCCAGGTGCAAGACGCCGCCCGCCCGCACGTTGACGACAAGCGCGTCGCTGGTGGCGCGCAGCGTGGCGTTGGCGCCGGTGGTCACTTCCAGCGTGCCGGCGCCCAGTGCCGCCTGCACGTCGGCGTTGCCGCTCAGCGTGTAGGTCGTGGCGTCGAAGCGGTCACCGGCGTTCGTGGCCAGCAGCGTGCCGCCGATGTCCACGCCGGTAGCGGCCTCGCTGCCGTTCAGGCGCAGCGTGGCGCCATTGGCCACCGTCACCGTGCCGGCGCCGGTGAAGCGCGAGCCGCTGCCCAGCGACAGGGTGCCGCCGGAAACGGTCACGTTGGCGGCGGCCGACGTGCCGTTGAGCGTGACGCCGCTGCCGCTGCTGAACAGGTTGCCGCCGCCCAGGTTGGCGTTGACCAGCGTGGCCGCGCCGGTGAGGTCGTAGCGGTTCGTCGCCGACAGCGTGTCGCCGGCATGGGCCGCGTTCAGCGTGCCGGCGAGGGTGGCGTCGACGACGGTCTCGTTGCCGCCCAGCGTGAGCGTGGCGCCCGCGTCCACCGCCAGGCTGCCGCCGCTGCCCAGTCGCCCGGCCGAGGCCAGCACCAGCGTGCCGGCGGCGACCCGCGTCGTGCCGGTGTAGGTGCTGCTGCCACTGAGCGTGAAGCTGCCCGAGCCGTCCTTCGTGAACCCGCCGGTGGTGCCGGCCAGCGTGCCGCCGAACGCGGCGGCTCCGCTCACGTTGCTCGTCAGGGTGCCGCTGCCGACGTCGATGGTGCCGTTGCCGCTGATGGCGCCGACCGAGAGATTGCCGCCCAGCGCCAGCGTTGCCAGGTTCGCGACGTCGACCGTCGGCGTGCCGGCCAGCAGGTTCGCCGCGCCCAGCGTGAGTGTGCCGCCGGTGACGTTCACGGTGCCTGTGCTGACGGAGGCCTGCAGCATGGAACTGCCGGTGCTGGAGAGCGCAGCGGCGGTCAACTGGTCGTTCACGCCGGCACGGTCGATCGTGCCGCCCGCCAGCGTGACGGCGCCGGCCCTCTGATCCCCGTCCAGGCGCAGTGTCGCGCTCCCGACCGCGACGGTCGTCGTCGCCGTCAGGCGGTTGTTGCCCGACAGAGTGAGTCTGCCGGCGGTGACGTTCACGGTGGCGGCAGCGGCGGTGCCGGCCAGCGAAACGTTGTTGCCGCTGCTGTTGATCGTGCCGGCACCCAGGTTGGCCGTCACACCGGCGGATGCGCCGGTGAGGTTGTAGTTCGAGGCGGTGAGGGTCTGCCCGCTGCCGGCCAGCGTGCCGTCCAGGTCGAGCGTGCTCGCCGTCTCGGCGCCGCCCAGCGACAGCGTGGCACCGCCGTCCACCGTGATCGAAGGCGTGCCTGCCAGCCGGCCGGCGCTGGCCAGTGAGAGCGTGCCGCCGGTGACGTGCACGCTGCCGGTGTCCAACACCGACTGCAGTGCCGACGTGCCGCCACTGCTGAGGCTGGTCACGCTGAGCACCTGCCCGCCGGCGGCGGCGTCGAGCGTGCCGCCGTTCAGCGTCAACGTGCCGGCGCTTTCGTTGCCGCCCAGGCGCAACGTGCCGTTGCCGCTGACGTTGATCGCGGCGGGTGTGCCGGTCAGGCGGCCGGTGCTGCCCAGCGCCAGCGTGCCGCCGGTGACGTTCACGGTGTTCGCGTTGGCGGTGCCGGCCAGCGAGACATTCGTGCCGCTACTGGTGAGCGTGCCGGCACCCAGGTTGGCCGTCACACTGGCAGATGCGCCGGTGAGGTTGTAGTTCGAGGCGGTGAGGGTCTGCCCGCTGCCGGCCAGCGTGCCGTCCAGGTCGAGCGTGCTCGCCGTCTCGGCGCCGCCCAGCGACAGCGTGGCACCGCCGTCCACCGTGATCGAAGGCGTGCCTGCCAGCCGGCCGGCGCTGGCCAGTGAGAGCGTGCCGCCGGTGACGTGCACGCTGCCGGTGTCCAACACCGACTGCAGTGCCGACGTGCCGCCACTGCTGAGGCTGGTCACGCTGAGCACCTGCCCGCCGGCGGCGGCGTCGAGCGTGCCGCCGTTCAGCGTCAACGTGCCGGCGCTTTCGTTGCCGCCCAGGCGCAACGTGCCGTTGCCGCTGACGTTGATCGCGGCGGCTGTGCCCGTCAGGCGGCCGGTGCTGCCCAGCGCCAGCGTGCCGCCGGTGACGTTCACGGTGCCGGCGGCGGCGGTGCCGGTCAGCGAGACGTTGTTGCCGCTGCTGTTGATCGTGCCCGCACCCAGGTTGGCCGTCACACTGGCGGCGGCGCCGGTGAGGTTGTAGGTGGTGGCGGTGAGGGTCTGCCCGATGCCGGCCAATGTGCCGTCCAGGTTGAGCGCCGCCACGCTCTCGTTGCCGCCCAGCGTGAGCGTGCGGCCGGCATCGATGGTGATGGTCGACGTGCCGGACAACCGGCCACCGCTGCCCAGCGTCAGCGTGCCCCCGGTCACGTGAACATTGCCCGCGGCAGAGCCGCTCAGAGCGACGTTCGCGCCGCTGCTGTTGACGGTGCCTGCGCCCAGATTCGCCGCCACGCTGGCGGCAGCGCCGGTCAGGTTGTAGGTCGTGGCGGTCAGGGTGTGGCCGCTGCCGGCCAGGGTGCCATTCAGGTTGAGCGTCGTCGTGCTCTCGCTGCCGCCCAGCGTGAGCGTACTGTTGGCGTCGACGGTGATGGTCGTCGCGCCGGTCAGGCGGTTGCCGCTGCCCAGCGTGAGGTTGCCGCCCGTCACGTGCACGGTGCCGGCGGCGGCGGTGCCGGTCAGCGAGACGTCGGTGCCGCTGCTGTTGAGCGTGCCGGTGCCCAGGTTGGCCGCGACGCTCGCGTTCGCGCCGGTCAGGTTGTAGGTGGTGGCGGTCAGGGTGTGGCCGCTGCCGGCCAGGGTGCCGTCCAGGTTGAGCGTCGTCGTGCTCTCGCTGCCGCCCAGCGTGAGCGTGCTGTTGGCGTCGACGGTGATGGTCGTCGCGCCGGTCAGGCGGTTGCCGCTGCCCAGCGTGAGGTTGCCGCCCGTCACGTGCACGGTGCCGGCGGCGGCGGTGCCGGTCAGCGAGACGTCGGTGCCGCTGCTGTTGAGCGTGCCGGTGCCCAGGTTGGCCGCGACGCTCGCGTTCGCGCCGGTCAGGTTGTAGGTGATGGCGGTCAGCGTATCGGCGGCGTTCGTGCCGGACAGCGTGCCGCCCAGGGACAGGGATACCGCCGTCTCGTTGCCGCCCAGCTTGAGCGTCGATCCGCTGTCGACGACGAGGGCAGACGTGGCGAGCAGCCGTCCGGCGCTGGCCAACGTGAGAGTGCCGTTGCCCGTCATCTGCAGCGTGCCGGCCGAGATGGTGCCGCTGGCGGTGCTGGCGCCACTGGCGTTGATCAGGATCGTGCCGTCGCTCTTCAGGCTGCCGGTGTTGCCGGCGCTGCCGTTTACGTTGACGCTGGTGGCGTTGAGGGTGATGCCACCCTTCACCTCCACCGGCTTCTGCACCTCGATGGTGGAGCCGGCGGTCAATGTCAGGCTGTTGCTGCCGGTGTAGGAGATGTCCTGTTTGACCGTGATGTTCCCGATGGCCGCCAGCGACACTGAACTCGAGGCCAGTTGGAACTGGACCTTGTCTGCGGTGATCCTGCTGGTCCCGGAGTAGTCGCCCGCGGCCAGCGTGGGACTCGCGAGGTCGTCGCCGGGATTCAGGTCACCGTTGAGGTCCGGCAGGTTGTCCGGCCCCGGACCACTGCCTTCGATGATCTCGATGTCTTGCGGATCCAGCAGGAGCGATCCCGCGCGCCCGCGGGCGGCGCTCATGTCCACCCGCCCGTCGTAGGCCAGGTAACCTTTGCTCGACACCTCGGCCTGGCCGCCGTCGCCGCCTTGCGCGCCGCCGCGAGCCTGGATCTCGCCGCCGAAGAGCGTATGCCCGTCGGACCAGACCACGACCTGGCCGCCGTCGCCTTGGCGGCCCGCGTTGGCCGCCAGCGTGGCGCCTTGCAGCACCACAACGCCGCCGGCGTTGCGCAGGTCGGTGTCGGCGCCGTGAAAGCCGCCGCCGACGCGGATGCGCCCGCCGCCGGCGTCGCCCGACGCGTCGACCAGTGCGCCGCGCGCCAGCCCGACGCCCTGGCCGGTGATCGTGACGTCGCCGCCGCGTTCGCCCGTGCCGTTGCCGCTGGCGTCCACCGTCCCCGTGACGATCACCGCGCCGTCGCTGCCGCCGTCGATGAAGACGCGCCCGTTGCGCTGCCCGATCGAGCGCGCGCGCACCACGCCGTCCAGGTTGAGCACGGTGTCGGCGAAGCCGGCGCGCGCGGCGGCGCGCAGGTCGGCGGTGCCGCCGTCGGCCAGCACGTTGCCCAGCAGCTTGAGGCGGGTGTCCAGCGTGCCGTCGTTGCGCGCGTTGAAGAAGATGAGGCCGTCGCCTTCGACGTCCACGTCCACCTGCGTGGCCGCAGCGACGCCCACGCGGCGCGCTTCGATCGTGCCGCTCTGCGTGACCTGCGGCGCCGCGAGCACCACGGTGCCGTCGCGGGCCGTGATCTGGCCTTCGGAGCGGATCTCGCCCGCGCCCTCGGCGCCGCGGCCCAGGCGGATGCGGCCGCTGCTGGCGTCGGTGCCTTCCAGGTTGAGCGTGGTCGCCACCAGGCCGCCGACGTCGATGCGTGAGCTGGCGCCGAAGAAGATGCCGCGCGGGTTGATGAGCCAGACGTTGCCGTTGGACTGCAGCTGGCCGAAGATGGAAGAGGGGTCGTTGCCGACCACGCGGTTGACCAGCACCGAGTCGCGGCCGGGCTGGATGACCTGCACGCGTTCGCCGGCGCCGATGGAGAAGCTGGTCCAGTCGATGCCGGCGCGCGCGCTGCCCTGGTTGATGGTGAGCTGGCCGGGGGCGTTCTGGCGGATGTCGGTCTGGCCGAAGGTGGGCGTGCCGCCCTGGGGCAGCGCGAAGGCGGCGGGCCAGCCCAGCAGGCAGGCGGCCAGCGCGACCGGGTGACGCACGAAGGGGCTGCGCTCGGGCTGTCTCATGCGGGCACTCCTGGTCACGGCCGGCCTCCTTCAGTTGAAGAACACGCTGCCCTGCAGGTAGACGCGCGGGTCCTTGTCCGGCTCGGCGCGCGGTGTGCCGGCGATCGGCTTGGCGACCGAGATCCGCAGCGCGAATGCCCCCGGCCGCACCCAGGCCAGGCCCAGGCCCGCCGCCGTGAAGGTGTCGCCGCCGGGCTTGGCGTTGCTGGCGTCGACGGCGGTCTCGGGCTTGGCGGTGAAGCGCACGTGGCCGAAGTCGTAGAAGAGGGCGGCCACCACGTCGCGCGCGTTGCGCCCGAGCAGCGACTCCGGCGGCAGCCAGCGCAGTTCCACGCTGCCCACGTAGGCGCGGTCGCCGGTGCCTTCGCCGGGTGCATAGGCGCGCACGCCGTCGGGGCCGCCGACGCGGAATTGCTCGGTGTTGTCCAGGTTGTTCACCGCGTACTGGCCGCGCAGCGAGAAGTAGATCAGGGCGCGGCCGGTGACCAGGTCCTGCAGCCGCGTGTAGCCCAGCGTGAACTTGCCGAAGCGGTCGCCGACGCCGGTGTTGTCGCGCGCGCCGCCGGGGTAGTTCAGCCGGCCGCCGATGACGTTGAACTCGAAGGTGTTGACGCCGCCGCCGAGCACGCTGTCGCGGAAGTCGCCGGTGGTGCCGAAGGTCAGCGTGTCGACGTCCTTGCGGGTGGAGTTCAGCAGGTTGCGGTCGTCGTAGGCCTTGCGGTCGTAGCTGGCCAGGGTGAAGAGGTTCAGGTTGCGCGCCCGCACCACCGGGTACAGCAGGTAGCCGTTGAAGGTGTAGGCGCTGCCGTTCAGGTCGAGCTGCGAGGCTTCCTCGTTCAGGCGGTAGCGCACCGCCGAGAGGGAAGCGCCCAGCTTCAGGCCGTCGCCGCCCACCGGCGTGTTGTAGCCCAGCAGCGCGAAGGCCAGGCCGCCGGTGGTGGACCCCAGCAGGCTGGCGGTGAAGCCGTCGCCGCGGCCGAACGGGCTGTTGCGCTGCACCAGGCCGCCCAGCCGGTACAGGCCCATGTAGCGCGAGCCGTTGGCGTCGAGGTCGGCGCGCCCGGCCCACACCGGCTCCGCGCGCGGCGTGACGACGAGCGAGGCCGTGCCCGGCAGGCTGCCGGCGCGCACCTCGAATCGGGTGGTGATGCCGCGCAGGTCGTTGACGAGGAAGACCACGCGCTCGACGTCGCGCACCTTGAGGATGGTGCCGGGCACCAGGCGGGAAAGGTAGCCTTCGACCACCTCGCGGTCCACCGGCAGGCCGTCGGACCATTCGAGCACGATGCGGTCCAGCCTGCCTTCGAGGATGGCGATGCGCACCACGCCGTCGGCCGGCACCTGTTCGGGCAGGTAGGCGTAGCCCAGGTAGTAGCCCAGTTCGCGCTGCAGGAAGCGGGTGACCTCGGCGGCGGCGTTGGACAGGTCCTCGAAGCTGCGGCCCTTGCCGGTGTAGCGCTCGGTCAGGCGCGGCAGGGCATTGCGCAGTTCGGCGGGGGCGTCGTCGGGTACCGCATAGCGCGTCACGTCCAGCCGCAGGTCTGCGTCGGGCTTGCCCAGCTCGCGCGGCGGCGCCGGTTGCGGCGGCAGCACGGCCGGGGCGGATTCCGGGGCGCGCGGCGGGCCCAGGTCGGAACTGCGCGGCACCTGCGGCGGCGTGGGCACGATCTTCGGTGCCTCCTGGGCCGCAGCCCAGGGGCCGAAGGCCGACGCCAGGGCCAGGAGCAGGATCCGGAACTCGCGGCGCAGGCCGATGCTCATCCCAACCTCGTTCATGTCGTCCTTCAGCGGCGGCCGGGGCATGTTAGCGAAGGCCCGGGCCCCGCGCCATGCGCCTGCGCACCGTATTCGCGCGGGTCGCGCCGGCGCCACAGGCCTCGGCGGGCAGGCTCCGACGCGTGAATGATTTGGCGCAATGGGCTCGACAGGGCGATGGAAACTTGGGATTCTCGCGACTCGCCATCCCTGCCACACTGGCGTCCAAGGTTCGGTTCACGGGCCTTCCCGGCGGGACGCACGAAGAGTCGTTGGAACAAGAATCGATGAGCGACAACGCAGCAGAAGGTCAAGTCAGCGCCTGGCTTCAACCCCTGGCCGGAGACACCGGCCCCTGCGGTGCCGATCTCGAATACGACAACGACTTCCTCGAGCTCAGCAAGGCCATCGCCGGCAAGCCCGAGACCCAGTTCGAACCCGCCGAGCCGCCCAACTGGCGGCGCGCCATCGAGATCTGCGAGTCCCTGTTCGAGCGCACGCGGGACCTGCGCGTGGCCGTGTCCTGGCTGCGCGGCATGCTGCACGTGCAGGGCTGGCCGGCTTACGTGCCGGGCATGCGGCTCGTGCTGGGCCTGGTCGAAGGCCATTGGGACGGCGTGCACCCCCTGCCCGATCCCGACGACCAGGACCCCTACGCCCGCGTCAATGCGCTCACGCTGCTGCGCGAGGCCGAGGGCCTGATCGGTGATTTGCGCGAGATGCGCGTCATCCAGGAGCGTTCGATCGGCGAGCTCACCGGCCGCGCGGTCGAGGTCGCGCTCGGGCTGTCGCCGACGCGCGAGGGCGAGACCGACATCGGCACCGGCCCCTGCTCGCAGATGATGGCCGCCGCACTGGAGAAGGATCCTGCGCTGCGCGCGCTGTGCGCGGAAGCCTCGGCGCTGACGGCACGGCTGGCCGCGCTGCTGAAGGAAAAGCTCGGCGTCCAGGACGCGCCCGACCTCAAGCCCCTGACCGACCTCGTCGACGGCATCGGCTCGCTGCTGCCCAAGGAGTCGCCGCCCGAGGACGAAGCCGACGCCGGCGCGCCTGGCGACGCCGCGCCGGGCGAAGGCGGCGGCCGCCGGCGCGGCTTGTCGGGCAGCGTCAATTCGCGCGAGGAAGCCCTGCGCGCGATCGACCTGGTCTGCGAATACCTCGAGCGCGCCGAGCCCAGCAACCCGGCGCCGCTGTTCCTGCGCCGCGCACGCCAGCTGGTCAGCCACAACTTCCTGCAGCTGATGAAGGTGCTCGCGCCCGACGCGCTGCCCGAGGTGGCCCGCCTGGTCGGGGTGGACCCCGATTCGGTCGAAACCCCCGACGGGCCTTGACGGCAACGTGCAGTTCGCAGAAAACCTCGTCCTTCTAAGCCCCGCCAGCCCGCACAGGAGTCACACGACATGAGCAGCAGCCAGAAGTTCATCGCCCGCAACCGCGCGCCCCGGGTCCAGATCGAATACGACGTGGAGCTCTACGGCGCCGAGAAGAAGGTGCAGCTGCCCT
>CAYVXO010000030.1:0-35276 GCA_964454485.1 uncultured Rubrivivax sp. | reverse complement strand
CCGCTGCTGGCGCGCGTGTACCCCAACGGCAGCGCCGACGTGAACCAGTTCCAGGCCGCCGGCGGCCCCGGCTTCGTGATCCGCGAGCTGCTCGACGCCGGCTTCATGCACGCCGACGTCGCCACCGTGGCCGAGGGCGGCCTGGCGGCCTACGGCGCGCTGCCGGTGCAGGAGGGCGCTGCGCTGCGCTGGAGCGCCCTGCCGGCGAAGAGCGGCGACGAGAGCGTGCTGCGCGGCGCCGCCCAGCCCTTCAGCGCCGAAGGCGGGCTCAAGCTGCTGACGGGCAACCTGGGCCGCTCGGTGATCAAGGTGTCGGCGGTGCCGGACGACCGCCACGTGGTCGAGGCGCCGGCGCGCGTCTTCGAGTCGCAGGAGGCCTTGCTGGCCGCCTTCAAGGCCGGCGAACTGGAGCGCGACCTCGTGGCCGTGGTGCGCTTCCAGGGCCCGCGCGCCAACGGCATGCCGGAGCTGCACAAACTGACGCCGCCGCTCGCGGTGCTGCAGGGCAAGGGCTTCAAGGTGGCACTGGTCACCGACGGCCGCATGAGCGGCGCCTCGGGCAAGGTGCCGGCGGCCATCCACGTGAGCCCGGAAGCGCTCGACGGCGGTCCGCTGGCGCTGCTGCGCGACGGCGACCGGGTGCGCGTGGACGGCGTCGCCGGCACGCTGCAGGCGCTGGTCGACGCCGCCGAATGGGCGGCGCGCACACCGGCGAAGATGACGGCCGAGGCGCAGGAGAGCCATGCCCACGACCTCGGGCGCGAGCTCTTCGCCGGCCTGCGCCGCAACGTGACCGCCGCCGAGGCGGGCGCCGTCACCTGGCTTTGAAACTGAACGGATTCTGGAGCGAAACGATGATGGACCCGCTGGCGCTGGCCGACCATGGCCCCGTGATCCCGGTGATCGTGCTCGAGCGCGTCGCCGACGCCGTGCCGCTGGCGCGCGCGCTGGTGGCCGGCGGCGTGCGCGTGCTGGAGGTGACGCTGCGCACGCCGGTGGCGCTGGAGTGCATGCGCGCCATCGTGCGCGAGGTGCCGGAGGCCATCGTCGGCGCCGGCACGCTGCGCACACCGGCCGACGTGGACGCGGCGGTCGCTGCCGGCTGCCGCTTCGGCGTCAGCCCCGGCTACACCGCCGCCATCGGCGAGGCCTGCCGCCAGCGGGAGCTGCCGCTGCTGCCCGGCGTGGCCACCGCGGGCGAAGTGATGGCCGCCAGCGCCGACGGCCACCGCTTCCTGAAGTTCTTCCCCGCCACCGCGGCCGGCGGCGTGCCGATGCTGAAGGCGCTGGCCGGGCCTTTCCCCGACATCGTGTTCTGCCCTACCGGCGGCATCACCGCAGAGACCGCGCCGCAGTTCCTGGCCTTGCCCAACGTGAAGGTCTGCGGCGGTTCCTGGCTGATGCCGGCCGACGCCCTGCGCGCCGGCGACTGGGCCCGCATCACACGGCTCGCGGCCGAGGCTTCGGCGCTCAAACGCTGATCGGCGCTAGCGCAGCAACGTGGTCGCGACCACCTTCGCGCCGGTGGCGCGCGCCAGCCGCGCCGCGATGACCGAGGCGTCGCCGTCGTCATAGGTGCGGCCCAGCGTCACGCGCCTGAGGAACCCCAGGTACAGCGTGATCGACCAGCTGCGCTCGCCGCGGCCGCCGGGGAAGGCGCCGACGTCGATCGACTGGATCGCCGCGAAAGGCGCCACTTCCACGCCGTCGCGGCTGACGCTGCGCTTCTCGGGGTCGAAGACGAACTCGCCGTGGGCCGAGCGCAGCGTGATCGGCACCTGGCCCGGCGGAGTGATCTCGATCGCCGGCTCCACCAGCGGCCAGCCGCGCGCCGCTTCCACCAGCGGCGAAAGCCTGACGACGAGCGACTGCGGCAGCCTCATCGGCGGCAGTCGCCGCCCACCAGCACGCGGCCGTCCTTGCACTCGGTGAGGATGGGCTCGCGGGCCGGCCTGGGCGCGGAAGAGGCCGCAGCCACCGCCGCCCCGACCTGCACGATCTTCTTCGTGCCCCGTTCGCAGCTGCCCAGCACCTTGCCGCGCGAAGGCGCGTCGGTGTCCACCACCTCGAGCGTGAACGAACTCAGCCCGCCGGCGTGCAGCTTGGCTTCGATCTGGGCACGGATGGTGTCGCAGTTGCTGGCCGCCGCGGCCAGCGCCGGAAGCGCGGCCAGCGCCGCCAGCACGACGGAGCAGAGGTTTCTTCGGGGCATCGCCCGGCCAGCATAGCGGAGCCGGCGGGCCGGCGCCAAACGGCGCCGCGCGAGCGTCAGACGCGCGCGAGTCGGCTGTAGCGGGCCTCGAGCGACTTCGCGTTCGTGAGCCGCAGCGCCACCATCAGGCGCTCGACGAAGGTCAGCGGCTGGATACGGCCGTCGGGCATCACCAGCACCGTGCCGAGGATCGGCTCGTCCTCGATCTTGGATTCCTGGAACTCGCGGGTGACAGGCGCAATGTCCACGGTGGTCTCCTTGCGGTGGGCCGGTTCTGGGCCGGCATGCGCAGAAGATAGCACCGAGATGTAACAACACGTAGACCCCGCGAGGCCGCGGTGCCCGACCATCCGCGGGGGTGTCAGACGATCTCGGCGCCGTGGGCGGCCAGCAGTTCGCGCAGCACCGAGCGGTGGCAGTGCGATTCGTCCTCGCAGTAGCAGCCCACCGACAGCGCCGTGCGGTGCGACAGCGCGGCGAGCAGCGCAAGCGAGCGCTCGGCCTCGGGCGCCGCCATCTCGGCCTTGTAGCGGCGCATGAAGGCGGCCCACTCGGCCGGCGTGCGCGCCGCCTGGCCGGCCTTGACGGTCTCGGCGCTCGGCGCGAGCACCGGGAACCAGACGTCGTACCAGTCGTCGGCGGCGAAGCGCTCCCTGGCCACGCCGCGCGGCGGGCGCCGCACGGTGCCGATGCGCAGCCCCTCTTCGGGGTGGCGCGGCGAACCGAGGCGGACGACGCGCAGGGCCATGCTCAGGCCCGCAGCGGCAGTGCCACGCCGATGGCGACGAAGATGCCGCCGCAGGCGCGATTGAAGCGCCGGCCCACGCGCTGGAGCCAGGGGCTGATGCGGTGCGCGAGGCCGGCGATCAGCATCTCGGTGACGAACTCGATGCCGACGAAGGTGCCCGCCATCACCGCGAACTGCAGCAGCAGGCTGCGCGCGGGGTCGACGAACTGCGGCAGGAAGGCGGCGAAGAAGAGCAGGCCCTTGGGGTTGGTCACCGCCGAGAGCAGGCCCTGGCGGAAGAGCGGAAACGCGCCGCCCGAGCCGGCCGCGGCCTGCAGGTCGACGCCGATCGGCGGTGCGCGCCAGACCTGGATGCCCAGCCACACGAGGTAGGCGCCGCCGAGCCACTTCATCACCGTGAGCCAGGTGAGCGAAGCGGCCAGCAGCGCGCCGATGCCGAACATCGAGCCCGCGATCACCGCCGTGAAGCCGACCGAGCCGCCGAGCACCGTGAACACGGCGCGGCGGCGGCCGTGCAGCGCACCGTGCGTGAGCGCCAGCAGCCCGTTCGGCCCCGGCGAGAGCGAAAGCCCGAGCGCCGCGACGAAGTAGACGAGCCAGGTGTGCCAGGCCATGGCGCGCTACTCCAGGCGGCTCCAGGTGCGCGCCAGGCGCGGCAGCCAGTGGCCGGTGATGTCGGCCGACACCAGCACGTGGTGCGCGCGGCCGATGAGCAACTCGCGCGGCACGAAGCCGATGTAGCGTGAATCGGCGCTGTTGTCGCGGTTGTCGCCGAGCATGAAGTACTGGCCCGGCGGCACCTGCGCAGGCCCGAAGTCGCGCCCGGCGAACCGTGGCAGCCGCTGTACGGCATGGGGCCGGCCTTCCAGCCGTTCGGTGCCGCGCAGCGCCTCGACGACCAGGCCGTCGGCCACCGGCTCCTGCAGCGCGACCCAGCCGTCCATCGGCACCGCCTCGCCGTTCACGAACAGCTGGCCGCGCCGCACCGCCACCGTGTCGCCCGGCAAGCCCACGAGTCGCTTGATGAGCCGGCTGCCGTCGGCCGGCGAGTGGAAGGTGACGATGTCGCCGCGCTGCGGTTCGCCCAGCGGCTTGAGCACGATGTCGGTGAGCGGCAGCTTGAAGTCGTAGGCCAGGCGGTCGACGAAGACGACGTCGCCTTCCAGCAGCGTGGGCCGCATCGAGCCCGAAGGGATCGGGTTCCAGTCGGCCACCGCGGTGCGGAAGAAGCCGAAGGCCAGCAGGAAGAAGACGAAGCCGCGGTTGGCGCGGAACCACTGTCGCATGGGGAGGTGCTCCAGGCGTGTCGTGCAGCCAGTCTCGCACATCGGCGAAGGCCGCGCGGTGCTCACTGGCGCCAGTACCAGTCGCGCTGCAGCAGGCCGTAGAGGGCGGTGTCCGAGACCTCGTCGCCGACGATCCAGCGCTCGCGCAGCAGCCCTTCGCGGCGGAAGCCCAGCCGTTCCAGCGTGCGTGCCGAGGCCTCGTTGCGCGGGTCGATGTCGGCCTCGACGCGGTTCAGCGCCATCGCGTCGAAGCCGTGTCGCAGCAGCGCGCGCAGCGCCTCGTCCATGTAGGCGCGGCCCCACCACTCGGGCGCGAGCGCGAAGCCGATCTCGGCACGCCGGCACGAAGGCGCCCAGTCGAACAGCGTGCAGGTGCCCACCAGCACCGCGTCGTCGCGCCGCACGATGCCCAGGCGCAGGTGCTCGCCGCGCGGCAGGGCCTCGCGGTCGCGCGCGACCATCGCCTGCGCCTGCCCGATCGAGGTCCACGGCGGCGTGCTCCAGTAGCGCATCACGCGCGGGTCGGAGAACAGCGCCAGCAGGGCCGGCGCGTCGGTCTCCTCCAGCGGCCGCAGCAGCAGGCGGCGCGTCTCGAGGCGGCAGCCGCTGAAGTCGTGCTTCGGGTCGTTCATGCTCATGGCGTGCGCGGCGCGCGCGGCACGCGGTAGTGCAGTTCGGCGAAGCCGCGACCCACCTGGCGCACCGAGACCAGTTCGAGCGCAGGCGAGACGATGGCGCGCGGCAGCAGCGGCTTGCCCGCGCCCAGCGTGACCGAGCCCACCTGCACGAAGATCTCGTCCAGGAGGCCGGCGTCGTGGAACTGCCCCGCCAGGTCGCCGCCGCCCACCACCCACAGGTTCAACGCGCCGGCGGCGGCCTGCATCTGCGCATGCACCGGCCGCACGTCGCCTTGCACGAAGCGGATGTCGGCGCCCGGAAGGGCTTCGGGCGTGCCGTGCGTGAAGACCCAGGTCGGCTGCGTGTAGGGCCAGGGCTGGCCGGCGCCAACCACGTGGCGCAGCATCCAGCGCCAGGTGGAAGCGCCCATCGCCAGCGCGCCGACCTCGCGGGTGAAGGCCGGGTAGCTGGTGTCGTTGACGTCGCCGAGCGGGAACAGCCATTCCAGCGAGTCGTCGGCGGTGGCGATGAAGCCGTCCAGGCTGGACGCGGTGTAGTACTGGGTGGCCATGTCTCAGTGGCGCGGAATGCAGATGCTGCGGTTGATGCCGGCGCAGGTGAAACCGGCGCAGCACTGCGCCTGCGCCGGGCCGCAGTCGCCGCCTTCGGGCACGCATTGCAAGGGCGCGGCGCTCTGCGGCAGCGCCGTGGCGGTGCCCGAGGCCGCGGGTGCGGGGCCGAGCAGGCGGCCCCAGCCGTCGGCCGGGGCGGAAGCGCTGGCGGCTGCGGTGGCGGCCGGTTCGGGTCGCGCCTCGGGCGCGGGGCGGGTCAGCGTGCAGCCGGCGGCGAGCAGCAGGCTGGCCAGGGAGGGCAGGAAAACGATTCGCATGACCCGCAGTCTCGCAGGTAACGCGGCCGCTCGGAAAGGCCGGGAGTGATCAGGACCTGTCTTCGGGTTCGCGCAGGCGCTTGCGCAGCAGCTTGCCGGTGGGCGAACGCGGCAGTTCGGGCAGCAGGTGGTAGCGGTCGGGCCGCTTGATGCGGCCCAGCCTCCGGCGCGCCTGTTCCTCGAGCGCGCCGATCAAGGCCTGCGGGTCGGGCGCCGCGCCGCGCTCGGGCACCACGAAGGCCACCGGCCGTTCGCCGAAGCGTTCGTCGGCCACGCCGGCGACGGCGACGTCCCACACGCCCGCCACCTCGCGCAGCACGGCCTCGATCTCCTGCGGGTAGACGTTGACGCCGCCGGAGATGATGAGGTCCTCCGAGCGGTCGGTCAGGGTGAGCCAGCCTTCGGCGTCGACATGGCCGACGTCGCCGAAGGTCTGCCACCCCTGCGGCAAGGTCCGCGCGGCGGTCTTCTCCGGCGCCTTGTGGTACGCGAAGGGCGCGACGCCGGAGAAGCACACGAGCCCGGTCTCGCCCGCCGGCAGTTCCTGCCCGTCGGGGCCGGCGATGTGCAGCGTGCCCTTGCGCGCGCGGCCGACCGAGCCCGGGTGCGCCAGCGCCTCGTGCGAATCGATCAGCGTCAGCCCCACGCCTTCGCTGCCCGAGTAGTACTCCAGCAGGATCGGCCCCCACCAGTCGATCATGGCCCGCTTGAGCGAAGGCGGGCAGGGCGCGGCACCGTGGATGGCGCAGCGGTGCGCGGGCGCGCGGAAGGCCGCGCGCCGCGCCGCCGGCAGCGCCAGCAGGCGCTGGAACATCGCCGGCACCCACTGGCTGTGCGTGATGGCCTCGCGCTCCAGCAGCGCGAGCGCGGCCTCGGCGTCGAAGCGGTCCATCACGATCACGGTGCCGCCGCCCGCGGTGAGGGCGAGCGCGGTGCGCAGCGGCGCCGCGTGGTACAGCGGCGCGGTCGAGAGGTAGCGCACGTCGGTGCCGCCGACGCCGAAGAGCGTGATGAGGTCGGCCGCGAAAGGCGGCGTGCCGCGCCAGCCAGCCGGCATCAGGGGCCGGATCACGCCCTTGGGCGCGCCGGTGGTGCCGCTCGTGTACATCATCAGCGCGCCCGGCGGCTCGTCTTCGTGCGGCAGGGCGGAGGCGCTCTGCAGCATCGGCTCCGCGGGCTCGAAACGGGCGATGGCGCCGTTCAGCGACAGCCAGCGCGGCCGCGTCGGCACCAGCGCCGGCAAGGCGGCCGCGACCTCGGCCTGCGTGGCGTCGACCAGCACCGCGCGCGCGTCGCTGTCTTCCACCAGGTAGCGCAGTTCGTGCGGCGTGAGCGTGGTGGCCAGCGGCGTCAGGTAAAGCCCGCTGCGCCAGGCGGCCCAGGCGGCGGCCAGCGCTTCCGGCCGGTTGCCCAGCAGTGTGGTCACGTGGTCGCCGCGCACGAGGCCCAGCGCGCGGAAGAGGCCGGCGATCCGGTTCGCCAGCGCTTCCAGTTCGCCGTACGACAGCACCAGGCCACCGCAGACGATGGCCGGCCGCGCCGGCGCCGCCGCCGCATGCCGGCGCAGGTCCTGCAACTCGGGTTCGGCCCGCGCCATCAGCCGGTGCTGCGCTGCGCCTTTTCCCTCTCGGCGCGGCCGCGCACCAGCGCCTTCGCCTCGGCCCAGTCCTCGGGCGTGAGCTTGCCCAAGGCCGCGAAGGTGCTGGGCGCGGCCAGGTGGTGGCCGCCGTCGATGGCGATGTTCTGGCCCGTGAGGTACTCGCAGCCGTCGGCCTGCAGGAAGGTGAGCAGGTTGGTGAGTTCGGGCATGCGGCCGAAGCGGCCCATCGGCACCTCGTCGGCCGAGGCGGCGCCGACGTTGGCCTTCGGGATCGGGGCCAGCTTCTCCCACGCGCTCTCGGTCGGGAAGGGGCCGGGCGCGACCGCATTGACGCGGATGTTGTGCTTGCCCCATTCGACCGCGAGCGACATCGTCATCGCGTGCACCGCGGTCTTGGCCATGGTGCTGGGCAGCACGTAGGCGCTGCCGGTCCAGACCCAGGTGACGAGCATGCTCACCACGCTGCCGGGCAGGCCGTCGCGGATCCAGCGCTTGCCGCAGGCGAGCGTTGCGAACAGCGCGCCGTCCATCACCGTGCTGCGCACGGCGGCGAAGCCGCGCGGGCTGATCTCGGTCGAAGGCGAGATGAAGTTCGCGGCCGCGTTGTTGACCAGGCCCGTGAGCGGGCCGCCGGCCCAGATGCGGTCGACCATGGCTTCGATCTGCTCGGCTTCGCGCACGTCGCACACGTGGGTGGCGATGCTGCCGCCGTGCTGTGCGGCCGAGCGCAGTTCCTCGGCCGCTTCCTGCAGCACGCCTTCGCGGCGGCCGCAGATGTGCACGCTGGCGCCGTGGCCGACGAAGGTGCGTGCCATCTCCTTGCCCAGCCCGGTGCCGCCGCCGGTGACGAGGATGCGCTTGCCCGCCAGCACGTCGGGGCGGAAGGTGGAAGGCGTCATGGTGCGGGTGCTCCTGCGTTCAGTCCGCCTGGCGCGCCTTCGCGCCGGCGAAGAGATGGCGACCGATGATGTGCTTCATCACCTCGATCGAGCCGCCGGCGATCTTGACCACGCGCGCGTCGGCGTAGGCGCGCGCGATCGGGTATTCCCACATGTAGCCCCAGCCGCCGAAGAGCTGCAGGCATTCGTCGACCACCTTGCAGTGCAGGTTGGAGAGCCACATCTTGGCCATCGCCGCGTCGACCGCGTCGAGCTCGCCCTTCATGAAGCTGGCGATGCACTTGTCGGTGAACTGGCGGCCGATCACGGCCTCGGTCGCCAGCTCGGCCAACTTGAACTGCGTGTTCTGCATCTCGCCGATGGTCTTGCCGAAGGCCTTGCGCTGCGCGGTGTACTCCACCGTGTAATCGATCACCGTCTCGGCCACCGTGGCCGAGCGGATGGCCTGCGCCAGCCGCTCCTGCGCCAGCTTGGTCATCATGAGCTCGAAGCCGCGGCCTTCCTCGCCCAGCATCGCGCTCGCCGGCACGCGCAGGTCGTCGAAGAAGAGTTCCGAGGTGTCCTGCGCCTTCATGCCCACCTTGCGCAGGTTCTTGCCGCGGCGGAAGCCGGGCAGCGAGGTGTCCACCAGGAACAGCGTCACGCCCTTCGCGCCGGCGGCGCTGTCGGTCTTGGTGGCGAGCACGATCACGTCGCACAGCTGGCCGTTGCTGATGAAGACCTTCTGGCCGCTGATGACGAAGTCGTCGCCGTCGCGCACGGCTTTCGTGCGGATGGCCTTCAGGTCGGAGCCCGCGTGCGGTTCGGTCATGCCCAGCGAGCCGATGGCTTCGCCCTTCACCATGGCCGGCAGCCAGCGCCGCTTCTGCGCTTCGCTGCCGAAGCTGGCGATGTAGGTGGCGACGAGGTCGCAATGGATCATGAAGCCGGGGCCGGTGAAGCCCGAGCGCGCCATCTCCTCGAACACCACCACGTCGAACAGGTAGTCGGCGCCGGCACCGCCATACTGTTCCGGCACGGTGCAGCACAGCAGCCCGGCTTCACCGGCCTTGCGCCAGAGCTCGCGCGGCACCATGCCCGCGGCTTCCCACTCGTCGTGGAAGGGCGCGATCTCCTTGGCGATGAAGCGCCGCACCATGTCGCGGAAGGCTTCGTGGTCTTTGGTGAACAGTTCGCGCTTGAACATGCGTCGCCTTCAGTAGGACTTCGGGAGGTCCAGCACCTTCTCGGCGATGAACGAGAGGATCAGCTGCTCGGTCACCGGCGCGATGCGGGTGATGGTCACCTCGCGCAGCAGCCGCTCCACGTGGTACTCCTTCGCGTAGCCGAAGCCGCCGTGGGTGAGCACGGCCTGCAGCGCGGCGTCGTGGCCGGCGCGCGCGCCCAGGAACTTGGCCGCGTTCGCCTCCGCGCCGCAGGGCTTGTGCTGGTCGTAGAGCCAGGCGCCCTTCATCACCATCGCCCAGGCCGCCTCGAGCGCCATCCAGCGCTCGGCCAGCGGGTGCTGGATGCCCTGGTTCTGGCCGATCGGGCGGTCGAACACGATGCGTTCGCGCGCGTACTTCACTGCGCGCCGCAGCGCGTCCTGGCCGATGGCGATGGCCTCGGCCGCCACCAGCAGCCGTTCCGGGTTCAGGCTGTGCAGGATGTAGGAAAAGCCCTTGCCTTCCTCGCCGATGCGGTCGCTCTCGGGGATGAACAGGCCGTCGATGAAGATGGCGTTGCTGTCCACCGCCTTGCGGCCCATCTTCGGGATGCGGCGCACCTCGATCTTGCTGCGGTCCAGGTCGGTGTAGAAGATGGTGATGCCGTCGGTCGGGCGCGCGCAGTCTTCCAGTTTCGTCGTGCGCGTGAGCAGCATGATCTTGCTCGCCACCTGCGCGGTGCTGGTCCAGACCTTCTGGCCGTGCACCACGTAACCGCCCGGCACCTTCTGCGCGAAGGTCTTGATCGCGGTGGTGTTGAGCCCGGCGTCCGGCTCGGTGAAGCCGAAGGCGCACTGGTCCTGGCCTTCCACCAGGCGCGGGATCCAGCGCGCCTTCTGTTCGGGCGTGCCGAACACCACGATGGGGTGCGGCCCGAAGAGGTTGATGTGCACGGTGGACGCGGCCGCCATGCCGCCGCCGTGGCTGGCCACCTCGTGCAGCATGATCACCGCCTCGGTCACGCCGAGGCCGGCGCCGCCGAACTCGGGCGGCATCGTGATGCCCAGCCAGCCGGCTTCGGCCATCGCGCGGTGGAACTCGCGCGGGAACTCGCCGTCGTCGTCGCGCGCGAGCCAGTACTCGTCGTCGAAGCGGCGCACCACGGCGCCGACGCCGTCGCGGATGGCGCGGTGGTCTTCGCTTTCGGAGAAGTCCATGTCGATGTCTCAGTCCAGTTGCGCCAGCGTGCGCTGCGCCTGCACGAGGTGGGGCCGGTCGATCATGTGGCCGTCCAGGCTCAGCGTGCCGGCTTCGGGCTGCGCCGCGAAGGCTTCGACGACGCGGCGCGCGTGGGCCACTTCCTCGGCGGTGGGCGAGTAGGCCTCGTTGATCACGGCCACCTGGTCAGGGTGGATCGCGATGCGGCCGCGGAAGCCGCGCCGGCGCGAAGCGCGGCTGGTGGCGGCCAGGCCGGCGGCGTCCTTGAAGTCGGTGTGCAGCGTGTCCAGCGCCGGCACGCCGGCGGCGGCGGCGGCGCACAGGCACAACGACGCGGCCAGCTGGTACAGCGGCGAGTAGCGGCCGTCGGCTTCGCGGTTGGACTCGGCGCCCACCGCGGCCGAGAGGTCTTCGGCACCCCAGGTGACGGCGGCCAGCCGAGGCAGCGCCAGGCCGGCGAAGCTGCCCATCGCGAGCATGATCTCGGGCGTCTCGGTGGCCACGGGCACCACCTTCACGCTGCCGGCGGCCATGCCGGCGCGCGCTTCCAGCGCGTCGAGCATCTGCGACAGGCGCTGGATGTCGAGCGCGCTGCGGATCTTGGGCAGCACGATGCCGTCCAGGCCCGGCCGCACCACCCGGGCCAGGTCGTCGAAGACGAAGGGCGTGTCCAGCGGGTTCACGCGCACGAAGAGCCTGGGCTTCATGGCCACGGCCTGGGCGTCGATGAAGTCGGCCGCCATGCCGCGCGCCACCGGCTTGCGCGCCTCGGCCACCGCGTCTTCCAGGTCCAGGATCAGCGCGTCGGCTTCCGACGCGACCGACTTCGCCAGCTTGCGTTCGCTGTCGGCCGGCACGAAGAGCATGGAGCGCAGCTTCACGACGGTTTCCTCAGCATCAGCGCCTGCCGCGTACAGGTGCAGACCTCTTCGTCGCGCTGGTTGAAGCCCTGGTGCAGGAAGGTCACGATGCCGGCGTTCGGCCGGCTCTTGCTGTCGCGCAGGTCCTTCACCGTGGTGCGCACGTGCACGGTGTCGCCGTGGAACACCGGCTTGGGGAAGCGGGTGTCGGTCATGCCCAGGTTGGCCACCGTGGTGCCCAGCGTGGTGTCCTGCACCGACAGGCCGATGACAAGCCCCAGCGTGAAGATGCTGTTGACCAGCGGGCGGCCGAACTCGGTGCCCTTGCAGTATTCGGCGTCGATGTGGATGGCCGCCGGGTTGTACGTGGCGGCGCAGAACCACATGTTGTCGGACTCGGTCACGGTGCGCCGGATCTCGTGCTCGAAGACCTGGCCCACGCTGAACTGTTCGAACCACAGGCCCGCCATCTCATGCCTCCTGGGGGTCGATAGTACGCATATGTACGATTAATCGCCAGTCCCGGGAAACCCGTGCCGCCACTGTCTCAAACGCGACGCCGCGGCGGCATGCCGGGCAGCTTCAGCTCGTGGTCGCTCTCGGTGTCCGGCAGCAGCGGGCCGCGGCGGAACACGCCGCTGGCGCGCATCACGTTCACGCCGTCGGCGGTGACGAGCCCCTGCGAGAACACCAGCTTCGCCGTCACCTTCAGGATCTCGGCCTGCCCCTGCACCCAGCTGCCCAGCGGCGCCGGCGCCATGAAGTCGGTCTGCAGGCTGATGGTGGGCAGGAAGGTGCGCGGCATGTCGGTCTGGTACTGCGCGGCGCTGGAGATCAGGATGTCGGCGAACATGGAAAGCATGCCGCCGTGGCAGGCGTTGCCCGGGTTCACGTGCTGCGGGCCGACACGAAAGCCCATCTGGAAGCGGCCTTCGTGCCAGCGCGCGAAGAGCGGGCCGTTGTGGGTGGCGAAGGGGCCGCCCAGGCGCGCCGGCACGAAGCCTTCGGGCACCGCCAGGGCGGCGTGGGGCTCGTGGCCGTTCATCCGCGAAGCTGCCGGCCGATGCGCTCCCAGGCCTCGGCCAGCGCGGGCCGGTGCGCCGGGTCGGCGATGGCGATGAGCGCCTGCGCGCGCGCGTCCAGTGGCCTGTCGCGCAGTTCGGCCACGCCGTGTTCGGTGACCACCGCGTCGGCCAGCCAGCGCGGCAGGGTGGTGAAGGCGTTCGCGTCCAGCGCCGGCACGATGCGGCTGGCCGCACCGCGCTTCGCGGTGCTGGGCAGGCAGATCAGCAGGCGGCCGCCGCGCGAGGCCTGCGCCGCGGCGGCGAAAGCGGGCAGCCCGCCCGCGCCGGCCTGCAGCACGCCGCCGGCGCGTTCGGCGTTGACCTGGCCGAAGAGGTCCACCTCCACCGCGCCGTTGAGGGCGACGAAACGCGAGCCCTCGCGCTCGACACGCGCCGCGATGGCGGCCGGGTCGTGCGTGTGGCGCACGTCGGTGAGCCACAGGTTCGGCAGCGCGGCGGCGTAGCGCAGGAAGTCCTCGTCGCCGAGCAGCACGCCGGTGGCGATGTCGGCGTCGCGGTCGAGCGCGCCGCTCTCCCACAGCATGCGCAGCGCCGGCGGCACCATGCCGCCCTGGAAGCGCAGCCGGCGGTGATGCTTCAGCGACGAAGCCAGCGCCACCGGCACGTTGCCGATGCCGAACTGCAGCAGGTCGCCTTCGCGCACGAGGTTCGCGACGTGCGCGCCGATGCGCGCTTCGGTTTCGCCGGCGCTGCCTTCGGCCCAGGCGTTGAGCGGCGCCTCGGCTTCGACCGCGTCGTCGAGTTCGCTCACGTGCACGCGGAAGCTGCCGCGCGAACGCGGCAGGCGCGGGTTCAGGTGCGCCACGCGACGCTTCGCGCGGCCCCACACCAGCGGCAGGAAGTCGGCCGCGACGCCGAGGCTGCAATAACCGTCGGCGTCGGGTGGCGTGAGGTGGGCGATGGCGAGGTCCGGCGCCGGCCCTTCGGCGAAGTGGCGCGCCACGCCGCGGTAGTCGGCCGCCAGCAGGTCGACACGCCCTTCGGCCAGGCCGGCGCGCAATGCGGGGGCCATGAAGTGGGCCTCGACGCGCGCCTGCGGGTGCAGTGCCAGCCAGTCGGTGCGGTCGATGCCGGGGAACATGACGCCGCAGAAGGTGACGCCGGCGGCGCGCTCGGGGTCGGCTTGCAGCGCTTCGCGCAGCAGCGCCGATTCGCCGCTGAGCGTGGGCACGAACACGCGCGCACCCGCGTGCAGGAAGCGGGTGAGGGCGTTCATGGGCCGCCCCGGCCGGACGTCACGTGTGCGTGCCTTCCGAGAGCGACCAGGCCAGCGGCCCGCCGCTCCACGCCGGGGCCACGCCGGCCAGGCAGGCCGCCACGTCCAGGAACGCGGCGTCGCCGGCTTGCGGATGTGCTGCGCAACTCGCGGCCAATGCGGCCTGTTGTTGCAGCGGCAGGCCACGAAGACGCTGCAGCACCGGCACCGGGCCGGGGCTGCGCCAGGGCAGGCACCACAGCCGCGCGGCGAACGCGGCGAAGGCCGGCGCGTCGGTGTCGGCCGCGCCGGCGATTTCCAGCACGCGGCCATACGGGCCGGCTGGCGCCAGCACGAGCTGCGCCAGCGGCTGGTGGCCGTGCGCCGGCTCGTCCAGCACGCGCAGCACGGCGGCGTGCTTCGCGCCCGAACCGTCGACCAGTTCCACCGTGTCGGCCGCCATCGCCGCGTCCTCGCGCTGCGCGAGCTTCAGCTTCGCGAACGCGGCGCGCCAGGCGCCGCGGCCTTCGCTGACCGGCCCGTGCACCAGGCTCTCGATCTTCAGCCGCTCGGGCGGCGCCAGTTCCTTTTCGGCCCTCAGCCGTTCCAGGAACAAGGTGCGGATCATGCGCCCGGCCACCGGGTTGAACATCAGGCGCAGGAAGTGGTTCATCTCCACCGCGGTGGCCTGGTCCAGCGGCAGGCGCGCGCCCTGCAGCACGGCGTCGCAGATGGCGGCGTAGGCGGGGTATAGGTCGAAGCGCTCGCCGTCCACGCCATGCGCGGCGGCCAGCGCGCGCGCGCCGCCTTCCGTCCAGGCCGGCACCTCGGGCTGGTCCAGGCGCGCGAACTTGGCGCGCGCGTCGTAGGGCCGGCCATGCAGGCGGCGGGCGCGCGCCTTCGCCGCCTCCACCACGTCGCCCGCCGGCACCGCTTCCTCGAACACCCCCAGCGCCACCGCCTGCGCGGGCGTGATCGACTGTCCCGAGAGCAGCATCGTCATCGCGTCGCCGAAGGGCGCCAGCCGCGGCAGGCGCTGCGTGCCGCCGGCGCCGGGCAGGAGACCCCAGCGCACTTCGGGCACGCCCAGCTGCAGCTTCGGATCGTCGGCCACCACGCGCTGGCGGCAGGCCAGTGCCAGTTCCAGCCCGCCGCCGAGCGCCAGGCCGTTGACGGCCGCGACCCAGGGCTTGGCGCTGTTCTCCAGCCGCACGAACTGGCGTCCCAGGCGGCCGCAGGCCTGGAACATCTGCTCGTGGCTGGCGGTCTTCGCCTGGTCGGTGTAGCCGCGCACCATCACCAGGTCGGCGCCGGCCAGGAAGGTCGGCTTGCCGCTGGTGACGACGACGCTCTGCACCTGCGCGTCGTGCTCGGCGCGGTCCATCAGCTGGTCCAGCGCGTCCATCAGGCCGGCCGAGAACACGTTCATCGTGCGGCCCGGCATGTCGATGACGGCGAGCAGCACGCCGTCGCGGTCGAGCGACGTGCCGATAAGGTGTTCGGGCCGGTCTTCCATGCTCAGCTGACGTACTTCTTGAAGTCGGGCTTGCGGCGCTCGTTGAAGGCCTTCACGCCTTCCTTCGATTCCTCGGTCTGGTAGAAATGCTTGACCGTCTGGATGCCCTGGAAGCTGATGCCGCGGATGTTCTCGCTGTCGGCGTTGAAGCTGCGCTTGGCGATGGTGAGCGCGGTGGGGCTGAGCTCGTTGATCTCGGCGCACCACTGGTCGACTTCGGCGTCCAGCTGCTCGTGCGGCACCACCTTGTTCACCAGGCCCATCTTCTCGGCCTCGGCGGCGCTGTAGCGGCGGCACAGGAACCAGATCTCGCGCGCCTTCTTCTCGCCCACGTGGCGCGCCAGGTAGGCCGTGCCCCAGCCGGGGTCGACCGAGCCGACCTTGGGGCCGACCTGGCCGAAGGTGGCCTTCTCGCTGGCGATGGTGAGGTCGCAGATGGTGGCGAAGACGTTGCCGCCGCCGATGGCGAAGCCCTGCACGCGCGCGATGCTCACCTTGCGCAGGTCGCGCAGCGCGGTCTGCATCTCCTCGATGGGCATGCCCACGGTGCCGCGCGGACCGTAGAGGCCGGTCTCGTTCAGGTGCACCTTCTGGTCGCCGCCGGTGCAGAAGGCCTTGTCGCCGGCGCCCGTCAGCACCACGGCGTTGGCGCTGGGCTCCTCGTCGGCGCGGTGCAGCGCGTGGATCAGCTCTTCCAGCGTCTGGTTGCGGAAGGCGTTGTAGACCTCCGGGCGGTTGATGGTGATGCGCACGGCACCGCCGCGCACTTCGTAGAGGATGTCCTTGTACTCGCTGCTCATGCTCGGTTTCTCCGTTCAGCCATGCATGGTGAGACCGCCCGAGACGCTGATCGTCTGGCCGGTCATGAAGGCGGCGTCGTCGCTGGCCAGGAAGGCCACGAGGCCGGGGTAGTCGCCGGGCAGGCCGATGCGGCCCAGCGGCACGCCGCGCACCATGGCGTCGCGGATCTTCTGCCCCTGTTCGCCGGTGCCGACGAAGGCGTCCATCGCCGGCGTGTCGGTGGGGCCGGGGCAGACGGTGTTGATGGTGACCTGGTTGCGTGCCAGCTCGCGCGCCAGCGCCTTCGCGAAGGCGATGGTCGCGCCCTTGCAGCCGGAATACACCACCTCGCCGGTGCTGCCCACGCGGCCGGCGTCCGAGGCGATGTTGACGATGCGGCCGCTCTTGCGCGCGTTCATGCCCTGCGCCACCGCGTGCGTCATGTGCAGCGGGCCGAACCAGTTGATGGCGGTGACCTTCTGCCAGAAGGCCGGGTCGGTCTTCAGGAAGGGCATGGGCGTGTCCCAGCCGGCGTTGTTGACCAGGATGTCGGTGCCCTGGCCCACGAGGCTCTCGAACGACGCCACCGCGGCGGTCACCGCCGCGTAGTCGGTGATGTCGCATGGCACGGCGAACGCCCGCCCGCCCGCACTTTCGATGCCCTTCACCGTCTCGGCGGCGCCGGCGGGGTTGATGTCGAACACGCCCACCGTCACGCCTTCGGCGCCCAGCCGGGTCGCGATGGCGCGGCCGATGCCGCTGCCGGCGCCGGTGACGATGGCGGTCTTGCCCGTGAGTCCTCTCATGTCGCTCGTTTCTCCTTGAGGTTCGCTATGCGCCCAGGCGTCCGACGATGGACACGGCGCAGACGTTCTGGTGCGGATGGCCGCCGAGGTTGTGCGTGAGCCCGCGGTCCACCTGCTTCAACTGGCGCGCGCCGGCGCGGCCGTGCAGCTGCAGCCAGACCTCGTAGACCATGCGCAGCCCGGAGGCGCCGATGGGGTGGCCGAAGCACTTGAGCCCGCCGTCGGGCTGCACCGGCAGCGCGCCTTCGCGGTCGAACAGGCCGTCGAGCACGTCGTGGATCACGCGGCCCGGCGCGCTGAAGCCCAGGTCTTCCATCAGCACCGCTTCGGTGATGGAGAAGCAGTCGTGCACCTCGGCCATCTGCACCTGGCGCCGCGGGTCGGTGATGCCGGCGGCCGCGTAGGCACGCGCACTTGCTTCGCGCGCGGTGGCGATGTGAGCGCCGTCCCAGCGGCCGAAGCCCTGCTCCTCGCCGTTGCTCACCGAGACTTCCAGCGCCTTGATGGTCACCACCTCGGCCGCGGGCTTGAGCGCCTTCGCGATCTCCGGGGTGGTGACGATGGCGCAGGCGGCGCCGTCGCTGACGCCGCAGCAGTCGTACAGGCCCAGCGGCGCGGCCACGGTGGCGGCCTTCAGCACGTCTTCTTCGGTGATGGCGTTGCGCAGGTGCGCCCTCGGGTTGTGCGCCGCGTTGGCGTGGCTCTTCACCGAGATGTGGGCCATCGCGCGCTTCAGGTCGGCCATGACCACGCCGTGCTTGGCGGCATAGGCCGAAGCCAGCTGCGCGAAGGCGCCCGGCGCGGTGGTGTTGGGCAGCCAGAGGTCGTTGGCGACGCCGCGCGTGCGCACCGGCAGGCCACCGTAGCCGGTGTCCTTGAGCTTTTCCACGCCGAGCGCGAGCACGATGTCGTAGGCGCCGGCGGCCACCGCGTAGGCCGCGCCGCGCAGCGCCTCGGTGCCGGTGGCGCAGGCGTTTTCCACCCGCGTGGCGGCGATGCGCGGCAGCCGCAGCGCGGCCGCCAGCGGGCCGGCGGTCTTGCCGACGTTGTTCTCTTCCAGACACACGCCCAGCCAGGCGGCTTCGATCTGGTTCGGGCCGATGGCGGCGTCGGCCAGCGCTTCGTTGAAGGCCTCGAGCATCAGGTCTTCGGGCCCGCAGTCCCAGCGCTCGCCGAAGCGCGAGCAGCCCATGCCGAGGATGGCGACCTTGTCGCGGATGCCGCTCGCCATCTCAGCTTTCTCCTCGCACGGGGGTGGCTTTCCAGAAGTACCTTCGGTAGCCGCGCAGGCGGTCGAAGTCCTTCACGCGGTAGACCATGCGCAGCGGCAGGCCCACGCGCAGTTCGTCGGGGTCGCAGTCGGCGAATTCCATCAGCACGCGGCCGCCGCCTTCGAAGTCGACATGGCCGAACTGGAACGGCGGGCTCGGCGAGTAGGCCAGGAAGTCGGCGGTGTGCGACATCACCTTCGCCGGCCGGTCGGCCAGGCTCACCGGCTGCTGCGTGTCCTGCGCACGGCACTCGGGGTTCACGCACAGCCGGCTGCGCGGGAACTGCACCGTGCCGCAGCGGCTGCAGGCGCCGCCTTCGAAGCGCGCCGCGCGTTCGTGGTCGCGCCAGGCGGCGGTGAGTGCGGTCTTGTTGTCCATCTCGGCGCGCATGCCCCATTCGAGGTCGATCTGGCCGGTGAACGACAGGTACTTCAGGTAGCTCTTCTCGGGGCGCCCGTCGCCGGGCACTGGGCCGGGGCAGGGCACGGCGGTGCGGCGCAGCAGCAGCGCGTCGCAGCCGCTGCCGAAGGCGGCGACGAGCACCAGTTCGCCTTCGGCGGCGCGGCGCAGCGCCACGTCCAGCAGCGCCAGCGGCTGGGCGCTGCCCAGGTCGCCGGCCACGTCGTGCTGCACCGGCACCAGTGCGGTGGCGGGAATGCCGATGCGCCTGGCCACCGCCTCGTTCACGCGCGCCAGCGGCGCCGGTAACGCGAAGTGCGCCACCTGTTCGGGCTTCACCCCGGCCGACTCGAGGCAGTGCCGGATCGTGGCGGCCGCGAGCTTGAGGTAGCCCTCGTCGCGCACCCAGCGCTCTTCCCAGCCGTAGTCGTGCGCGGCACCCGCGGCGCGGAAGTGGTCCACCAGGTCGGCGTGGCGCCCGGCGTGGGCGACGAACTGCGTGACCGGTGCGCCGCGGCTGACGAAGGCGCCGGCGGCGCCGTCGCCGAAGATCATCTCCTGCGCGCTGGCCGGCCGCGCGATGCGGCGCTCGGCCGCCAGCACGGCATGCGCCGCGTCGCCGCGCTTCAACGCCGCCGCCAGTTCGGCCAGTGCGGCACGGCCGCTGCCGCCGGTGTCGCGCACGGCGGCGTTGTCGGCCAGGCCCAGCGCGCCGGCCACGATGGCGGCGTTCAGGCGTTCGGCGAAGGGCAGGGTGGTGGAGACCAGGCTCAGCTCCTGCGCCGTTGCGCCGGGCAAGGACTGCAGCAGCGTGCGGCCGGCTTCCACCGCCATCGTCACGGGATCCTCGTCCCAGCTCGCCATCGCGCGCCGGCCCTGCGCCAGGCCGCGCAGGCCGGGCGCCATCCAGCGGTGCTGGGCCAGCACTTCGCTGCGTTCCAGGCGCAGGCGCGGCAGGTAGCGGGTGGTGGCCAGCAGGCCGTGGGCTTCGTCCATCTTGTGCTGATACATGGTACGCTAGTGCACGATAACGGATCGGCGCCGCGCTGCCCAGACCCCGAGGGTTTCCCCCGAAGGGCGCGCGGTCGGCACGCTCCGGCGGAGACAGCACGAGCGCCATGCAACGCGTGAACACCGTCGAACTGCGGCAATGGCTGCGCCGCGAGCGCGGACTGGAACTGGCCGACTACGAGGCGCTGCGCCGCTGGTCGGTGGAGCACGTGGCCGACTTCTGGCAGGCGATGTGGGACCACTTCGACCTGCGTTCGCCGACGCCGCACCGCAGCGTGCTCTCGGGTTCATCGATGCCGGGCGTTCACTGGTTCGATGGCGCCCAGGTCAACTATGCCGCGCAGGCGCTGCGCCACGCCGCGAAGGCCGACGCCGCCGGCGTGCCGGCGCTGGTGTTCGCCAACGAACGGCTGCAGCGCGAAGGCCGCACGCAGGACATCGGCTGGGGCGAGTTCGCCGACCAGGTGGCCGCCTGCGCCGCCACGCTGCGCCGCCTGGGCGTGCAGCGCGGCGACCGCGTCGCCGCCTACCTGCCCAACGTGCCGCAGGCGGCAGTGGCCTTCCTGGCCTGCGCGTCGCTCGGCGCCATCTGGAGCCTCACCGCGCCCGACATGGGCGTGGGCACGGTGCGTGACCGCTTCCGCCAGATCGAGCCCAAGTTGCTCATCGCCTGCGACGGCAGCGTCTACGGCGGCAAGGTGGCCGATCGGCGCGGTACCGTGGCGGCGCTGCTGCACGAACTGCCCAGCGTGCAGACGCTGGTGCTGGTGCCCTGCCTCGAAGACAGCGGCGCCGATGGCGGGCCGTTCCCGTTCGACGCCGGCGCGTGGCAAGGCCGAGTGCTGGGCTGGCCCGAACTGCTGACCTCGCCGGAGCGCGTGGCACCCGAGCCCGTGCCTTTCGAGCACCCGCTGTGGATCGTCTATTCGAGCGGCACCACCGGCCTGCCCAAGCCCATCGTGCACGGGCACGGCGGCGTGGTGCTGGAGATGCTCAAGCTGCACGCCTTCCACCTGAACCTGCAGCCCAGCACCGAAGGCGAAGAGCGCTTCCACTGGTACAGCAGCACCGGCTGGGTGATGTGGAACCTGGCGCTCTCGGCGCTGCTGCTGGGCACCACGGTGTGCGTCTACGACGGGCACCCGTCGTACCCGCAGCCCGACACGCTTTGGCGCTTCGCCGCCAGCGCGCGCGCCACCTTCCTGGGCGCCGGCGCGGCCTACTACGCGGGCTGCCTGAAAGCCGGGATCGAACCGCGCAGGACGGTCGACCTGTCGCGCCTGCGCGCGCTGGGCTCCACCGGCTCGCCGCTCTCGCCCGAGTCCTACGAATGGGGCTGGAACGCCGTCGGCAGGGACCTCTGGTGGGCCGTCATCTCCGGCGGCACCGACCTCGCCAGCGCCTTCCTCGGCGGCACGCCCGAACTGCCCACGGTGCCGGGCGAGATGCAGGCGCGCTGCCTGGGTGCCGACGTGCACGCGTGGGACGAGCAAGGCCGGCCGCTGATCGACGACGTCGGCGAACTCGTCTGCACGCAGCCCATGCCTTCGATGCCGGTCTTCTTCTGGAACGACCATGACGATGGCCCCCAAGGCGCCGAAGGCGCCGGCCCCCCGAGGGGGCGCGACGACTTGGGGCGGCCCGGCGTCGTCGGCAAGCGCTACCGCGACAGCTATTTCGACATGTTCGAAGGCGTCTGGCGCCACGGCGACTGGCTGCGCATCACGCCTACGGGCTCTGCCATCGTCTACGGCCGCAGCGACGCCACGCTGAACCGCCACGGCCACCGCCTGGGCACGGCCGAGCTCTACCGCGTGGTGGAGGCGGTGCCCGAAGTGCTGGACAGCCTGGTGGTGGACATCGAGTACCTGGGCCGGCCGCCCTTCATGCCGCTGTTCGTGGTGCTGAAGCCCGGTGCCACGATCGACCACGCGCTGCGCGAGGAACTCCGCCGCCGCATCCGCGAAGGCCTCTCGCCGCGCTTCCTGCCCGACGAGATCGTGCAGGTGGCCGAGGTGCCGCGCACGCTCACCGGCAAGAAGCAGGAACTGCCGGTGAAGAAGCTGCTGCTCGGCCGCGCGCTCGCCGAGGTGGTGAACCAGGACGCCTGCGCCAACCCCGCCGCCTTCGACTGGTACGTCGACTACGCGCGCCGATTCACGCAAGGAACGACATGACGAAGAAGCTTCTCGAAGGCCAGGTGGCGCTGGTCACCGGCGGCGGCCGCGGCGTGGGCCGCGGCATCGCGCTCGCGCTGGCCGAGGTCGGCGCCGCGGTGGTGGTGAACGACCTGGGCGCCACGCTCGACGGCCAGCCCAGCGGCGAGCAGCCGGGCGACGAGGTGGTGGCCGCCATCCGCGCCGCCGGCGGCCGCGCCGTCACCGACGGCGGCAACGTCGCCGACTGGAACCAGGCGCACAAGATGGTGGAACGCGCGGTCGAATCCTTCGGCCGCATCGACATCGTCGTCAACAACGCCGGCATCCTGCGCGACGTGATGTTCCACCGCATGAGCGAAGCCGAGTGGGACGCCGTGATCGCGGTGCACCTGAAGGGCAGCTTCAACGTCAGCCGCGCCGCCGCCCCGCACTTCAAGGCGCAGGGCAGCGGCTGCTACGTGCACATGACCAGCACTTCGGGCCTCATCGGCAACTTCGGCCAGGCCAACTACGCGGCGGCCAAGCTGGGCATCGCGGCGCTGTCGAAGTCCATCGCGCTGGACATGGCGAAGTTCGGCGTGCGCTCGAATGCCGTCGCGCCCTTCGCCTGGACGCGCATGATCGACAGCATCCCGGCCGAGACGCCGGAGCAGAAGAAGCGCGTCGAAGGCCTGAAGAAGCTGGTGCCGGAGAAGGTGGCGCCCTTCGTGGTGGCGCTGTGCGCCGACGAGGCGAAGGACGTGAGCGGCCAGCTCTTCGGCGTGCGCAACAACGAGATCTTCCTCTTCAGCCAGCCGCGCCCGGTGAAGACCGCGCACTGCGGCGAGGGCTGGACGCCCGAAGGCGTGCTCGCCACCGCGCTGCCGATGATGCGCGCCGCCTTCTACGGGTTAGACCGGTCGGGCGACGTGTTCACCTGGGACCCCGTCTGACGCAGAATGTACACATCCGAAAAGTATGGGGTCGGCCAGGCGGCCGACCGCGGGGGAACGATGGCCGACACGCACAGCGTCGACTGGGAACTGCGACTGGGCTTCCTCATCCACGACGTCTCGCGGCTGCGCCGCAGCGCCTTCGACCGCGTGCTCAAGCCGCTCAACGTGACGCGCTCGCAGTGGTGGGTGCTGGCCTACCTCTCGCGCGAGGACGGCATGACGCAGTCGCAGCTGGCCGAGGAGCTGGACCTGGGCAAGGTGGCGGTGGGCGGCCTGATCGACCGGCTGGAGAAGTCCGCGCTCGTGCGGCGCGAGGCCGACGCCACCGACCGGCGCGTGAACCGCGTCTTCCTGGAGCCGAAGAGCAAGCAGCTCATCGCGCGCATGCGCAAGGTCAGCCACCGGCTCAACGAGCAGATCCTGCAGGGCCTGACCGACGCCAACCTGGAAACCACGGCCGCCACGCTGGACGCGATGAAGCACAACATCCTGGGCTACCTGCAGTCCGGCGAAGCCTGATCCCCGCTTTCACAGGAGCTCTCCGCCGATGAGCGCCTTCGACCCCGCCGCCCATGCGCGCGAGATGCGCGAGCGCGGCTTCTGGCTCGACCGCACGATCGACGAATTCTTCGCCGCCGCCGCCGCGGCCACGCCCGACAAGCCGGCGCTCGTGGCCTACCGCGCCGACCGCGCCGAACCGCGCCGCTTCAGCTGGCGCGAGCTGGCCGACCTGGTGGCGCGCGCCGCCGCCGCGCTGCAGCGCCTGGGCGTGGCGCGCGGCGACGTCGTCGCGGTGCAGCTGCCCAACTGGTGGGAGTTCGTCGTCGCCTCGCTGGCGGCCAACCGCATCGGCGCGGTGGTGAACCCGCTGATGCCCATCTTCCGCGAACGCGAGATGGGCTACATGCTGGGCTTCGCCGAGGCGAAGGTGCTGGTGGTTCCTAGGCTCTTCCGCGGCTTCGACCACGCGCAGATGGCCGAGGCGCTGCGCCCGCAATGCCCCAGTCTGCAGCAGGTGCTGGTGGTCGACGGCGATGGCGCGCAGGGCTTCGATGCGGCCCTGCTCTCCGGCACCGAACGCGTGGAGCCTCAGCAGTCGCCCTTGAAGCCCGACGACCTGGCGGTGCTGATGTTCACCAGCGGCACCACCGGCTCGCCCAAGGGCGTGATGCACACGATGAACACGCTGGTGGCCTGCAACAACTCGCTCGCCGGCCGCTTCGGGCTGACGGTGGACGACGTGCTGCTGGGCTGCTCGCCGCTCGGCCACATGACCGGCTACGCGGCCGTCATGATGCTGGGCCTGCGCCTGGGCGGCACCGTGGTGCTGCAGGACCTCTGGGAGCCGAAGCAGGGCGTCACCATCATGGCGCGCGAGGGCGTCACCTACACCGCCGCGTCGACGCCGTTCCTGAACGACATCTGCGAAGCGGTGGCCGGCGGCGCGCCGCGGCCCGACCGCCTGCGCTCGTTCCTCTGCGGCGGCGCGCCGATCCCGCCGGTGCTGATCCAGCGCGCGGCGCGCGAGCTCTCGCTCATGGTGTGCTCGCTCTGGGGCATGACCGAGTCGCTCTCCAGCACGCTCACCGAACCTTCGCGCGCGCACGAGAAGTCGGCCACCTCCGACGGCCGTACGCTCGAAGGGGTGGACATCCGCATCGTCGACTTCGACGGCCAGCCCGTGCCCGCCGGCACCACCGGCCGCCTGCTGGTGCGCGGCGCGCAGATGTTCATGGGCTACTACAAGCGCCCGGACATTCCCACCTTCGACGCCGAAGGCTTCTTCGACACCGGCGACCTGGCCTACGCGGACGGCGAAGGCTACATCCGCATCAACGGCCGCACGAAGGACGTGCTCATCCGCGGCGGCGAGAACGTGCCGGTCGTCGAGATCGAGGCGCTGCTCTACAAGCACCCCGCGGTGGCCGAGGCCGCGCTGGTCGGCTACCCGGACGCGCGCCTGGGCGAACGCGGCTGCGCCTACGTGGTGCTGCGCCCGGGCCAGAACCTGGACCTGCCGGCCCTGCAGGCGTACATGGCCGAGTGCAAGGTGGCCAAGCAGTACTGGCCCGAACGGGTGGAGGCGGTGGCCGCGCTGCCGCGCACGCCCAGCGGCAAGATCCAGAAGTTCAAGCTGCGCGAGATGGCGGCCGGCGGCTGAATCGCATGACCCAGGTCGTTCTCGAGTGGCCGGAACCCGGCATCGCCCTGCTGCGCCTGCAGCGGCCCGAGCGGCTCAATGCGCTGACCGACGCCATGGTGGCCGAACTGGGCCGCTTGCTCGACACGCTGGCCGCCGACGCCGCGCTGCGCGTGCTCGTGCTCACCGGCGCCGGCCGCGGCTTCTGCGCCGGCTTCGACCTCACGCTGGCGGCCGAGGCGCCGCTGCAGGCCGAGCTGGGCGAGGCGGCGGCCTGGACCGCGCGCCAGGAAGCCTTCGCCTCGGTGGTGACGAAGCTGCGCGCCTTGCGCGCGCCCGTCATCGCTGCCGTCAACGGTCCGGCCAACGGCGCCGGGCTGGGCATCGCGCTGGCTTGCGAAGTGCGCCTGGCCAGCCCCGCAGCGGCGTTCAACTCGGCCTTCGTGAAGGTGGGCATGAGCAGCTGCGACATCGGCGTGTCCTGGCTGCTGCCGCGCTGCGTGGGCATGGGGCGCGCCTTCGAGATCATGCTCACCGGCCGCATGGTCGACGCCGCGGAAGCCGAGCGCATCGGCCTCGTCAACCGCGTGGTGCCGGCCGAAGACCTGCTGCCGGAAGCCTTGGCACTGGCGCGCGGCATCGCCGCCAACAGCGCGCTGGGCGTGTGGCTCACCAAGCGCGGCACCTGGGCCAACGTGGAAGCGCCCAGCCTGCAGGCGGCGATCGAGCTGGAGAACCGCTCGCAGATCCTGGCGCGCACCACCGGCGACCTGGCACGCGAGGCGAAGGCGCTGGTGCAAAGGCGCCGGCAACGAAAGGAGTGAAGCGATGGACCTGCAATTGAAGGGCAAGCGGGCACTGGTCACCGGCGGCAGCCGCGGCATCGGCAAGGCGGTGGCGCGCGTGCTGGCCGAGGAAGGTGCCGCGGTGGCGCTGCTGGCGCGCGGCCGCGAGGCGCTGGACGCGGCCGCTGCCGAGATCGCCGCCGCCACCGGCGCGCGCGTGGCCGGCGTGTCGGCCGACACGCGCGACGACGCGGCCGTGCAGGCCGCGGTGGCCGAGGCGGTGCGCCTGCTCGGCGGCCCCGTCGACATCCTGGTCAACGCCGCGGCCGAGCCGGGCGGCCACGGGGCGCCGCCCAAGCTGGGCGAGATGCGCGCCGCGCACCTGCTGGGCGAGGTCGACACCAAGGTCATGGGCTACGTGCGCTGCGCGCAGGCGGTGGTCCCGGGCATGCAGGCCGCGGGCTGGGGCCGCATCGTCAACGTCAGCGGGCTGGCGGCGCGCCAGACCGGCAGCGCCGTCGGCAGCATCCGCAACGTGGCGGTGGCCGCGCTCACCAAGAACATGGCCGACGAGCTGGGGCCTTCGGGCATCCAGGTGACCGTGGTGCACCCGGGCGTGACGCGCACCGAGCGCACCGCGCCGCTGGTGGCGGCGCGCGCCGCGGCGCAGGGCGTGGCCCCGGCCGCGGTGGAACAGCAGATGGCCGCGGGCAACAGCATCAACCACCTGGTCGACGCCACCGAGGTGGCCTGGGTGGTGGCCTTCCTGTGCAGCCCGAAGTCGCGCGCGATCAACGGCGACGCCGTCGCCGTGGGCGGCGGCGTGCCGCGCGCCATCCACTACTGAAGCATTCGGTCGCCGCCGGCCGTGTCCGGCGGCGTGGCGCCGGAGCCGAACCTGCGCGTCGTGGCTTCCTTCCGGACCACAATCGCCGGACCGTTTCACCTCGCTGGAGACCCCGACCCATGAGCGACGCCCCCGCCTACACCCCACCGAAGGTGTGGACTTGGAACCGCGCCAACGGCGGCCGCTTCGCCAACATCAACCGCCCGGTGGCCGGTGCCACGCACGAGAAGGCGCTGCCGCGCGGCCGCCACCCGCTGCAGCTGTATTCGCTGGCCACGCCCAACGGCTTGAAGGTGACGGTGATGCTGGAGGAACTGCTCGCGCTGGGCCACACCGGTGCCGAGTACGACGCCTGGCTGGTGCGCATCCACGAAGGCGAGCAGTTCGGCAGCGGCTTCGTCGGGGTGAACCCGAATTCGAAGATCCCGGCGCTGCTGGACTGCAGCGGCCCGCAGCCGGTGCGCGTGTTCGAGTCCGGCGCCATCCTGCTGTACCTGGCGCAGAAGTTCGGCGCCCTGCTGCCCGAGGACCCGGCCATTCGCGCCGAGTGCCTCTCGTGGCTGTTCTGGCAGATGGGCGCGGCGCCCTACCTGGGCGGCGGCTTCGGCCACTTCTACGCCTACGCGCCGCAGAAGATCGAATACGCCATCGACCGCTACGCGATGGAGACCAAGCGCCAGCTCGACGTGCTGGACCGCCGGCTGGCCGAGAGCGAATTCCTCGCCGGCCCCGACTACAGCATCGCCGACATCGCCGTCTGGCCCTGGTACGGCACGCTCGTGAAGGGCCAGCTCTACGAGGCGGGCGAGTTCCTGCAGGTGCACGAGTACCAGAACGTGCTGCGCTGGACCGAGCGCATCGCCGAGCGGCCGGCGGCGCAGCGCGGCCGCATGGTCAACCGCACCTGGGGCCAGCCTTCGAGCCAGCTGCACGAAAGGCACGACGGCGCCGACTTCGACACCCGCACGCAGGACAAGCTGGCGCCGCCCGCGAAGGACACGACACCATGATCACCTTCTACGACTGCGCCACCGCCCCCAGCCCGCGCCGCGCGCGCATCCTGCTGGCCGAGAAGGGCGTGCCGCACGAGACCGTACAGGTCGACCTGCGCAACGGCGAGCAGCTGGGTGAAGCCTTCCGCCGCATCAACCCGCAGTGCACGGTGCCCGTGCTGCGCACGCCCGAAGGCCTGCTGCTCACCGACAACGCCGCCATCACCGCCTGGGTGGAGGCAGCCTTCCCGCAGCCGCCGCTGCTGGGCCACACGCCGGCCGAGAAGGCCGAGGTGGCGAGCTGGAACTGGCGCGTCGAGTTCGAAGGCCTGATCGCGATTGCCGAGGCGCTGCGCAACAGCGCGCCGGCGATGGCCGGCCGCGCGCTGCCCGGGCCGGTGGACTACGCGCAGATCCCCGAGCTCGCGCAGCGCGGGCTGGCGCGCGTGCGGCAGTTCTTCCTGACGCTCAACGAGCGGCTGCAGGGGCGCGAGTTCGTCGCCACCGAAGGCTTCAGCGTCGCCGACATCACCGCCGCGGTGGCGGTGGACTTCGCGCGCGTGGTCAAGCTCAAGCCCGACGAGCAGCAGCACCCGCAGCTGCTGCGCTGGCGCGCCGCGCTCGCGGCGCGGCCCTCGATGTCGCTTTAGACCGCCCGGGCGCTAGCGCGGCGCCAGGTTGACGATGCGCGAGAACAGCTGCCGGAACTCGCGGTCGGCCTCGCCGCCGAAGTCGGGGTCGCGGTTCTCGGCGAAGGCGGCGTCGATCGCGACCCAGTCCTCGGGCAGCAGGTGGCGCTGCGCCGCGGGCAGCACGACGCCTTCCTCGCGCCCCATGTGGTCCCAGAGGAAGCGCGCGTAGGCGGCCACCTCGTCGGCCAGCGCGCGCTGCGCCGCCGGCCTTGCGTCGGTCCCGGCGGCGCCGGCCAGGGCCTCGACGCGCGCCGCCAGGGCCGCCACCCACTGGCGGTCGCGTTCGTGCTGGCGCTCCAGTTCGTCGAGCTCGGCGTCGCAGTCGCGCGTGCGCTGGCGCAGGCGCCGGAACAGGTGCTCTTCCTCCTTCGGGTGGTGCAGCTCGAGCGGGAACCGCTGCACGTAGCGCAGCATCGCGCGCATCAGCGCGGGGTCGGCGGCGTCGGCGCCGGCCAGCGCGTGCATCCAGGCGTGCATCACCGCCGCCAGCGAACGGTGTTCGTCGCGCACGATGCCGATCGCGCGGGCCGGCGCCCTGGGCTCCCCGGTCGACGACACCAGCACCGGCAGGCCGCTGGTCATCAGCACCGCGAGCGTCTCCGAAGCGAAGGCCATGCCCAGCTTGCCGCGCTGGCCGTGCGAGGCCATGAAGACGAGGTCGGCGCCGCAATCGTGCGCCGCCTTCACGATGGCCGCCGCCGGCTTGTCGCTGACGGCGTGGCGCGACTCGCAGGGCACGCCCAGCGCGCGCGCCGCCGCCTCGGCCTTGGCCAGCAGTTCGCGCGCCTTGCCGGTGACGGCGTAGTCGTATTCGGCGCGCGCGGTGGCCCGCAGCAGCTCGGCGTCGCCGCGCAGCGAGCCTGCGCCATCCTCCAGCGCATGGAAGAAGCTGATGCGCGCGCCCAGGGTGCGCGCCAGCGCCACCGCGTTGCCCACGACCTCCACCGACAGCTCGGTCGCGTCCACCGGGACGAGCAGATGACGGTACATGCGAAGCTCCTTCGCGACCCGCGCGGGCCGATCTTGCCTGCGGGTCATGCTAGGCAGGCACGCTGGCGACCTCCCTCCCCGCAGCGGGGGGGCAAGCCCCGGGGCGGGCGGCGCGCCCGCACGGCTACCATGCCCGGCCGTGGCCACCGTTCCGCCTTCCGTCCCCGACGACTTGCTGCTCAGGCTGACGCCGCCGCGCGTGCCTCGCCACCTGGTGGCACGGCCGCGCCTGCAGGCGGATCACGAGCGCCTGCGCGACCACCCGGTGGTGCTGGTGCAGGCGCCGCCCGGCTACGGCAAGACCTCGCTGCTGGCGCAGTGGCGGCGCGAGCACCTGGCGCAGGGGCGCGTCGTCGCCTGGGTCAGCGCCTCGGCCGACCCGCTGCCGCGCTTCCTGCAGAGCCTGGCGCTGGCGGTGCGCGCCAGCGCCGGCCGCCCCACCTTCGGCCACACGCTGCTCGACGCGGCACCGCCGGCCGGACTGGAAGGCGTCACGGTCTGGCTGGCCGAGGTGGCGCAGTCGGCGCTGGACATCGTGCTCGTCGTCGACGAAGCCGACCGCCTGAGCGAGCCCGCGCGTGAGGCGCTGGCCTACCTGCTGCGCAACGCGCCGCCCAACCTGCGCGCGCTGGTGGGCCTGCGCGCCGACGGGCGGCTCGAGATCGACGACCTGGTGAGCTACGGCGTGTGCACCGTGGTCGGCCCGGCGCAGCTGCGCTTCCAGCTCGACGAGACGCTCGAACTGGTGCGCTCGCGCTTCGGCAACCGGGTCGACCGCGACGCCGCGGCGCGCCTGCATGAACTCACCGAAGGCTGGCCGCTGGGGCTGCAGCTGGCCCTGTCGGTGATGGCCGCGGGCGCCGACCCGCAGGCCGAGCTGGCGGCCATCTCCACCCGCGGCGGCGCCCTGGGCGACCCGCTGCGCAGCCCCTTGGTCGACCTGCTGCTGGCCAACCTGGACCCGGCCGACGTGGACTTCCTGACCCGCATCGTCATCCTCGACCCCTTGCACCCGGACCTGTGCCGCGCGCTGGTGGAGGCCGAAGACGCCGACGCGCGGCTCGCGCGCCTGGTGCGCGACACGCCGGTGTTCGCCAGCGGCGAGTCGGGCGACTGGCTGCGCATGCACGCGCTCGCGCGCGACGAGCTGCGGCGCCGCTTCGCCGACCTGCCGGCCGAGGAGCAGGCGGCGCTGCACGGCCGCGCGAGCGAGGCGCTGGCCGCGCGCGGGCTGCTCGAAGCGGCGGCACGCCACGCGCTGGCCGCCGGCCGGCGCGAAGCGGCCTACGACCTGGCCGAGCGCAGCCTCTACGAGTCGCTGATGGCCCGCGGCCGCCAGGACGCGGTGCTCGACTGGCTGGCGCGGCTGCCCGCCGCCGAGGTGGACCGCCGCCCGCGCCTGCTGCTGGCGGCGGCCTGGTCGCTGGCGCTGAGCGAACGCCACGAAGAGGCCGGCCGCTTCGTCGACCGCATCCTCGCGCAGCCCGGCGCCGACGCGGCCTTGCGCTGCGAGAGCGCGCTCATCCAGAGCGGAGCCGCGGTCTACGCCGACGACCCCGACCGCTTCGCCGCGCTGCACGACCCCTGGGCGCAGTCGCCGCCGCTCACCGACCCCGCGCTGCTGCAGGTGCACGCCAACCGCTCGGCGTTCCGCACCCTGCTCGAAGGCGAGCCGGCGCTGGCGCGCCTGCGCCAGCAGCAGGCGCCCCGCGCCGAAGCCGGCGCCGCCGCCTACCTGGCGCGCTGGGGCGACTTCATCGTCGGCCTGGCCTACCTGTGGGAAGGGCAGGTGCTGCTGGCCGAGAAGCTGCTGCGGCCCACGCTGGCGCGCGCCGAGGTCGACCTCGGTCGCCGCAGCGCCTTCACCTGCAACCTCGCGGCGGTGCTGGCGGCGGCGCTGTGGGAACGCAACGAGCCCGAGGAGGCGGCCGCGCTGCTGGCCAACCGGCTCGACGTCATCGAGCACGGGGCGCTGCCCGAAGCGGTGCTGCTGGCCTTCCGCACCATGGCGCGCATCGCCGGGGCCGAAGGCGCCGAGCACCGCGCGCTCGAACTGCTGGCCGGGCTGGACGCGGTGGGCAGCGCGCGGCGCCTGCCGCGGCTTTCGGTGGCCAGCCTGGCCGACCAGGTGCGCCTGCATGCGCGCCGCTTCCGCCCCGAGACCTGCCGCGAGCTGTGCCTGCGCATCGACGCCGTGCTCGCCGGCCCGCAGGCGCCGCAAGGCCGGCTGTGGCAGCGCAACGTGCGTCTGCTGCGCGACGTCGCGCTGGGCCACGCGGCCATCGCGGCGCAGGACTGGCGGGGCGCCGCCGAGCTGCTGGCGCGGGCCGACGAGCGCGCGCGCGAAGTGCGCATGGGTCGACTGCACATCGAACTGCTGGCGCTGCGCGCCTGGGTGCTGGACCGCTGCGGCGAGAAGTCGCTGCCGCTGCTGCGCGAGGCCGCCGACCTGGCCGCCGCCTACGGCCTGCTGCGGGTCTTCGACGACGCCCACCCGGCGCTCGGCGACTGGGCGCGCCAGGCGTTGCCGGGCGGCGCCCCGGCCCCCGGCCCGGGGCCGCTGGCGGCGCCGCGGCGCGCGCCGCAGCCGGTGCCGCCGAAGGACCGCAGCACGCCGAGCATGGCCCTCACGCCGAAGGAACGCGAGGTGCTGGAACTGCTGGCGCGCAGCCTCTCCAACAAGGAGATCGGGCTGGCCATGCAGGTGGGCGAAGAGACCATCAAGTGGCACATGAAGAACCTGTTCGCCAAGCTCGACGCCGGCACGCGCAAGCAGGTGGTGCAGCGCGCGCGGCTGCTGGGGCTGCTCGAGAGCGCCTGAGCGCGTTCAGCCCCGCGCGCGCAGCACGGCGCGCGCAGCCTGGCCGAACCGCAGCCGGTGCCAGCGCGAGAAGGCGCTCGCCGAGGCGAAGCCCAGCAGCGCCGCCACCTCCGCCAGCGGCTTGGCGCCGTCGGCCAGGTAGCGCTGCACCAGTTCGCCGCGCATGCCGTCGACGACGGCGCTGAAGTCGGTGCCTTCCGCGGCCAGCCGGCGCGCCACCGTGCGCCGGTCCACGCCCAGGTGCTGCGCCACCACCTCGACCCGGCAGTGGCCGCGCGGCAGCAGCAGCACCACCAGCCGCCGCACGTGGTCCGCATACTGCTCGCGCGGGCCGGGCTCGGCCGCCAGCAGGCGCTTCGAATAACGCGCCATCACGGGGTCGGCCGCCGGGTTGGGAATGTCCAGGTCGGCCGCGTTGCAGACGATGCCGCTGAACTCGTGCCCGAACTCCACCGCCGGGCCGAAGAGCTGCCGGTGCGCCGCCAGCTTCGGCGGTGCGCGGTGCGCGAAGCACACCAGCCGCGGCCGCCAAGATGCGCCCAGCAGCAGCTGCAGCACGCGGAAGGTGACGCCCACCACCAGCTCGGTCGCCTGGCGCAGCAGCCGGCCTTCGCTGCCCAGCAGTTCCTCGCGGATCACGACCAGGCCGCCTTCGTTCTGCACGCGCACCACCAGCGCCTCGTTGTGCAGGTGGATGTGGCGCACGATCGCCTCCAGCGCGCTGCGCAGCGTGGGCTCGTCGCGCACCAGCAGGCCCAGCGGCCCCAGGTTCGACAGCCGGCGCGAAGCCACCATGCGCAGCGCGAAGGCCGGCTGGTGCGCGCGTTCGGCGGCCATCTCCAGCAGCCGCCCCACGGCGTCGGCCGGCACCTTGAGGTCGGGCTCCGACAGGCAGCGCGGCGGCAGGCCGCTTTCGGCCAGCAGCGCGCGCACGTCGAGCCCGCACTCGGCGGCCACGTCGGCGAAATGGGTCAGGCTGGCGGCACGGACCAGGGGCGTCATCGGGCTTTCCCGCGGTGTCCCGAAATGGTAAGTCCGTGTCCCGAAACGTCAAGTGCCGGGCGAGGGCGGCCCGAACAATCGCGCCCCATGGACACCGCCCGCCCCAACGCTCCCGCCACCCCGCTGTGCGACCGCCTGCGCGCCGCCGGCGAATGGAACCCGGCCTGGACGCCGTTCTACGAACTCGACCCCGCCTGGACCGAGAAGTTCATGGCCATGGGCCTGACGCCCATGCTCTCGGGCGTGCTCGACGCGAAGACGATCGAGTTCATCGCCATCGCGGTCGACGCCTCCTGCACCCACCTCTACGCCCCTGGCGTGCGGCGCCACGTGCGCAAGGCGCTGGCGCTGGGCGCCACGAAAGAGGAAGTCGCCGCGGTGCTGCAGTGCGTCAGCGTGCTCGGCATCCATTCGATGAGCCTGGGCGCGCCGATCCTGCTCGAGGAGCTGGCCGCGCTCGAGGCCGCACCCGCAACCCACCCCTGACCCCCCAAGGAGACCGCCCCATGCAATTCCTCGACGATTCCCTGCTGCCCGAGAACCAGCAGCCGCTGGTCATCCAGGTCGCGCCGTACGGCCCCGAGTTCCTGCCCGGCGATTCCGACGACATCCCGGTCACGATGGCCGAGCAGGTGCAGAAGGCGGTGGACTGCTGGAACGCCGGCGCCACCGTGCTGCACGTGCACGTGCGCGAAGCCGACGGCAAGGGCAGCAAGCGCCTCTCGATGTTCAACGAGATGCTGGCCCGCCTGCGCGAGGCCGTGCCCGGCATGCTGCTGCAGGTGGGCGGCTCGATCTCGTTCGCGCCCGAAGGCGAGGGCGAGGCCGCCCAGTGGCTGGGCGACGACACGCGCCACATGCTGGCCGAGCTGGACCCCAAGCCCGACCAGGTGACGATCGCGATCAACACCAACCAGATGAACGTCTGCGAGCTGCTCAGCGCCGACGACGTGGCCGGCACCTCGCTCGCGCTGGCGCCCTACCAGCAGGCCTACCGCGAGATGTGGATCCCTTCCGGCCCGGCCTTCGTCGAGGAGCACCTGCGCCGGCTGCAGGCACGCGGCATCCAGCCGCACTTCATGCTCGGCGACGCCGGCCAGCTGGAAACGGTGGAACGGCTGGTGCGGCGCGGCGTGTACACCGGGCCGCTGGTGCTGAACTGGGTGGCCATCGGCGGCGGCGCCGACGGCCCGAACCCGTACAACCTGATGGAGTTCGTGCGCCGCGTGCCGCCCGGCGCGCTGCTCACCGTGGAGGGCCTCATGCGCAACGTGCTGCCGCTGGGCACCATGGCCATCGCGATGGGCCTGCACGTGCGCTGCGGCATCGAGGACAACCTCTGGGGCCGCAAGGGCGAGCGCATCACCAGCGTGCAGCAGGTCGAGCAGATGGTGCGCATCGCGCGCGAACTGCACCGCGACGTCGCCGGCGGCGAAGAGGCGCGCCGCCTCTACCGCATCGGCGAGCACTACGGCAGCGCCGACGAGACGCTGGCCGCGCTGGGCTGGGCGCCGAACCGGCGCGAAGGCGAACGCGGCGTGCCGCTGCGCCGCGCGGCCTGACGCGACCCCCCCCGGGCACACCGAAGGAGCCTTCGCCATGCGCTGGAAGCAACATCCGCAGGCCGTGCTGGCCACGCTGCTCGTCGTGCACGTGCTTGCGCACGTCGACCGCAACATGCTGCTCGCCTTCTCGCCGCAGATCACGCGCGACCTGGCGCTCGGCAACGCGCAGTACGGCTTCCTGGCCGGCGCGGTGTGGGTGCTGAGCTTCGGCGTCATGGCGGTCGTCATGGGCAGCCTGGCCGACCGCCACAGCCGCACCAAGGTGATGGCCTTCGGCATCGCGCTCTGGAGCCTGTGCACCGGCGCCTCCGGCGCGGCGCAGACCTTCGAGCAGATGGTGGCGGCGCGCTTCCTGGTCGCCAGCGGCGAAGCCGCGCTCGTGCCGGCCGCGGTCTCGCTGCTGGTGGAGCTGTTCGCCAGCGCGCGCCGCGGCGGCGCGGTGGGCGTGTTCTTCATGGGCATTCCGCTGGGCATCGGCACCAGCTTCCTGCTCGCCGGCACGCTGGGCGCCACGCAGGGCTGGCGCGGCACCTTCGTCGCGCTGGGCGTGCTGGGCCTGGTGATCTCGGTGCCGCTGCTGCTGCTGCGCGACGAGCGCGCCGCGCCCGAGGAAGGCGCCGCCGCCGCCGGCGGCGCGCCCATCGGGCAGCAGCTGCGCCGGGTGCTGGCGCTGCTGCGCGAACAGCCGCGCGTGCTGCACACCATCGCCGGCTTCGTGCTCGTGCACATGGTGTTCGCCGGCCTCGCCTTCGCCCAGCTCTGGCTGGTGCGCGAGCGCGGTTTCGAAGCCGCCGCGGTGGCGCGCCAGAT
>CAYVXO010000029.1:0-35424 GCA_964454485.1 uncultured Rubrivivax sp. | reverse complement strand
CGAACTTCTTGAACAGGCAGCCCTTGCCTTCCATCACCGGCTTGCCGGCGAGCGGGCCGATGTCGCCCAGCCCCAGCACCGCGGTGCCGTTGGTGACCACGCCCACCAGGTTGCCGCGGCTGGTGTATTCGGCCGCGAGCGTCGGGTCCTTCTCGATCGCCAGGCAGGCGTAGGCCACGCCGGGCGAGTAGGCCAGGGACAGGTCGCGCTGGTTCGACAGCGGCTTGGTCGGCGTGACCGAGATCTTGCCGCGCGACGGCGAGCGGTGATATTCGAGCGCGGCGTCGCGCAACGCCTGTTCGGCGTCGGAAAGGGGCTTGTCCACGAGCATGTCTCCTGTTCGTTCTGGGCAGGCGATGCGCGAGGTTACGCCCGAACGCGACCCCTTGGCGAGGCCGGCGGCGGCGAATTCAGTTTCGACCGGCGCGCGGGAAATCGCGTCAGCCGGCGGCGCGCCTGGCCAGGATCTCGAACGCCGGCAGCGTCTTGCCTTCCAGCACTTCCAGGAAGGCGCCGCCGCCGGTGGAGATGTAGCCCACGTCCTTCTCGATGCCGTACTTGGCGATCGCCGCCAGCGTGTCGCCGCCGCCGGCGATGCTGAAGGCGCTGCTAGCGGCCACCGCGCGCGCGATGGCTTCCGTGCCCTTGCTGAAGGCGTCGAACTCGAAGACGCCCACCGGGCCGTTCCAGACGATGGTGCCGGCGGCCTTGAGCTTCTCGGCCAGCATGGCCGCCGTCTTCGGGCCGATGTCCAGGATCAGGTCGTCGGCCGCCACCTCGGTGGCCGCCTTCACGGTGGCCGTGGCGTCGGCCTTGAATTCCTTCGCGACCACCACGTCCACGGGAATGGGCACCTCGGCCCCGCGCGCCTTCATCGCCTGCATCACCGCCTTGGCGTCGTTCAACAGGTCGGGTTCGGAAAGGCTCTTGCCGATGGGCAGGCCGGCGGCGAGCATGAAGGTGTTGGCGATGCCGCCGCCCACCACCAGGCCGTCCACCTTGGACGCCAGGCTCTGCAGGATGGTGAGCTTGGTGCTCACCTTGCTGCCGGCGACGATGGCCACCAGCGGGCGCCTGGGCTGCGCCAGCGCCTTCGTGATGGCGTCGATCTCGGCCGCCAGCAGCGGGCCGGCGCATGCCACCTTGGCGAACTGGGCGATGCCGTAGGTGCTGGCTTCGGCGCGGTGCGCGGTGCCGAAGGCGTCGTGCACGAAGACGTCGCACAGCGCGGCCATCTTCTTCGCCAGGTCCTCGTTGTTCTTCTTCTCGCCCTTGTTGACGCGGCAGTTCTCCAGCAGCACCACCTGGCCGGGTGCGACCTGCACGCCGTTCACCCAGTCGGCGACCAGCGGCACCTCGCGGCCCAGCAACTCGCCCAGGCGTTTGGCTACCGGGGCCAGCGAATCCTCGGGCTTGAACTCGCCTTCGGTCGGGCGGCCGAGGTGCGAGGTGACCATCACCGCCGCGCCGGCGTCCAGCGCCATGCGGATGCAGGGCACCGAGGCACGGATGCGGGTGTCCTCGGTGATGCGGCCGGCGTCGTCCTGCGGCACGTTGAGGTCGGCGCGGATGAACACGCGCTGGCCGCGCACGCGGCCGGCCGCGACGAGGTCGGAGAAACGGATCACGTTCATGGTGGCGAACTCTTCAAGGCAGTGGAACAAACCGGTGTCTTGGGCGTGAGTGTCGCACCGCGTTCACCAGCCCAGGCTGAGGCGAAGCAAGAGCATCACCACGCTGCCCGCCACGATGGTGCCCAGGATGCCGCGCCGCCAGTACCACCAGCCGGCGCCGGCGGCGGTGGCGAACAGGCGCGCGTCCTTCCAGGTGCCGATCAGGTGGCCTTGCGTCATCAGGATCTCCGGCGCCACCACCGCCGCCATCGCGGCCAGCGGCGCGTAGCGCAGGCCCTGGCGCAGCCAGCCGGGCAGCGGCACCTCGCGCGAGGGCAGGATGAAGAAGCCGCGCGTGACCAGCGTGATGACGGCCAGCCCCGCGATGGTGAGCACCGCGTCCCAGTCGAGCGTCATGTCTCGTCGTCCAGCGGCTGCGCCGGCTTCGGCGCGGTGTGGTCGACCAGCACGCCCACCGCCACCGCGGCGGCGATGGCGACCACGATGTTCAGCTTCAGCGGCAGCGCGTAGGCCGCCAGCGCGGCGCAGCCGGCCACCGCGGCGGCGGCGACAGAGCCCTTGTCGGTGAGCAGCGAGCACATCAGCCCCACCAGCGCCACCGTGCCGGCGAAGCCCAGGCCCCATTCGGTGGGGATGCGTTCGCCGGCGAAGATGCCGACGAGCGAAGGCACCTGCCACGAGAACCAGTTGAGCAGCGCGCCGCCCCAGAAGTACGGCAGCTGCTCGGGCGCCGGCTCCGGCTTCGGGAACCGGCGCATGAAGAGCACGTAGTTGAGGTCGGCCGTGAAGTAGGCCAGGCGCGCGCGCTGCGCCAGCGGGTAGGCCGCGAAGTAGGGCCGCCAGGTGGCGCTGAAGATGACGAAGCGCAGGTTCACGCAGGCCGCGGTGGCCCACACCACCCAGGCCGGCGCGCCGCTGGCCAGCAGCGGCAGCGCCGCCAGCTGCGCCGTGCCCGCGAACACGAGCAGCGACATCAGCACCGCCAGCGGAACCGGCAGGCCACTCTTCACCATCGCGACGCCGGTCACCAGCCCCCAGGCCGCGATGCCCATCGCGATGCCGGACATTTCCTGCGCGCCGCGCCGGAACTCGGGGTGGCGCCAGGCAGGAAGACCGACACCCATGGCCGCGATTGTCGCAGCCCCGGGGCGGCCGGCCGGGGTTCAGCGGCGGGTGACGCTGCCGCTGCCGGCGGTGGCCGTGTTGACGACCTTGGCGTTGCCGCCGTAGCGCACGTCGCCGCTGCCGGCGACCGAGACGGCGAGCGACTGGTTCGCGGTGACGCTGGCGTCGCCGCTGCCGGCGATGCTGACCTTCACCTCGTCGGCGGCGAGCTGCTCCAGGTCGGCGTTGCCGCTGCCGGCGATCGAGACCTTCACGCTGCGCGCCCTGCCCGCGCCGGTCACGTCGCCGCTGCCCGAGACGCGCAGTTCCAGGGACTCGGTCTCCAGCCCTTCGAGCCGGGCGTCGCCGGAGCCCGAGAGCGCGAGCCTGAAGGCCGGCGTCTTCAGCCCCTGCACCTGCACGTCGCCCGAGCCGGCGCAGGCCACCGATTGCAGGCGCACGACGTCGATCTTCACGACGACGGGCTTGCGGGTGCTGATGCTTTCGGCGCGCTTGAAGCGAACGACCAGCGTGCGGCTGCCGTTGCGCGTCTCGACCGCGGTCTCGACGAGCGGCAGCAGGTTGTCCTCGGCCTGCACCTGCACCGCTTCGCGTTCGGCCTGGCGCACCACCAGGTCGATCGATCCTTCGGCGGCGATGGCCTCGAAGCCGGCCACGGCGCGCGTCTCGGTGGCCACGGTGCCCGAGCCGACGACGCGCGCCTCGGCCGCCGGCGCCAGCGTGAGCACCAGACTGGCCACGAAGGTCGCGGCGGCGACGGTGAAGGTCTTCATGATCGGCATCCTCCTGCGTTCGATGCAGGCGGACTGTGCCGCGGCGGCGCCGGGTGCGCCTGCGTGCCGCGACGGACTGCCGCAGCGGGCGACGAACTGCAGCGCGGCCGGCTCAGGAATCGTGGCCGTGTGCGCCAGCGTCGGCCTTGGCGGCCTTCTTCTCGCCGCCCTTCTCGGGACTCTTCTCGGCGGGTTTCTCGGCCGCGGGCGCCGCCGCCGCGGTGGCGGGCACGACGTCCATCTTGTTCTCGCGCATGTAGTCGTTCATCTCGCGCCAGCCGGCGAAGACGGCCGCCTTGTCGGCCTTCTTGTTGAGCGCGAAGCAGTCCTCGATGCCGCGGCCGGCGTTGCGGCAGGCGCCGCCGACGGCCTTGCCCTCGGCTTCCTTGCGTGCGGCAACGGCGCTGGCCGATTCGATGCCCAGCATGTCGCAGCCGGCGAGCAGGCTCGCGCTGGCAGCAACGGCGATGACGAGAAGGCGGCGCATGGGCAGGCAGGGTCGGGAAGGGACTGCCCGGAATATCGGCCCGCCGGGCGGCCGCTTGAGGCCGGAAAAGCGGGTCAGATCCGGGCCGGCAGCGCGGACCGGCCGCGCAGGAAGTCGGCTGCGGCCACGCGCCGGCCGCCCGGCTTCTGCAGCTGCAGCAGCTCGAGCGCGCCTTCGCCGCAGGCCACGACCAGCCGGTCACCGGCGGCGCGCAGTTCGCCCGGCGCGCCCCGCTCTTCGACGACGCGGGCGCGCCAGAGCTTCACGGTCTCGCCCGCCAGCACGAAGCTGCAGCCGGGGAAGGGGTCGAACGCGCGCACGCGGCGTTCGATGGCGGTCGCCGGCTGCGACCAGTCGATTGCCGCCTCGGCCTTCTCGATCTTGGCGGCGTAGGTCGCGCCTTCGGCCGGCTGCGGGCGTGCGGCCAGCGTGTCCAGCCGGTCGAGCGCCTGCACGACCAGGCGCGCGCCGATCGCGGCCAGCCGGTCGTGCAGCGTCGCGGCGCTGTCGTCGGCGCCGATCGGCGTGGCTTCGGCGAGCAGCATGGGGCCGGTGTCCAGGCCAGCGTCCATCTGCATGATCGTGATGCCGGTTTCGCGGTCGCCGGCCTCGATGGCGCGCTGGATCGGCGCCGCGCCGCGCCAGCGCGGCAGCAGCGAGGCGTGGATGTTGAGGCAGCCGCGCGCGGGCAGCGCCAGCACCCAGGGCGGCAGGATCAGGCCGTAGGCAGCGACCACCATCGCCGCCGGCGCGACCGCTTCGAGCGCGGCGCGCGCCGCGGCGGCGTCTTCGGGGTGGCGCCCGTCCAGGCGCAGGCTGCGCGGCTGCGCCACCGGCAGGCCGCGTTCGAGGGCGAACGCCTTCACGGGCGAAGGCTGCAGCTGCAGGCCGCGGCCGGCCGGGCGGTCGGGCTGGGTCAGCACGAGCACGATCTCGTGCCCGGCGGCCACCAGCGCCTCGAGCGCCGCGCGCGCGAATTCCGGCGTGCCGGCAAAGGCCAGTCGCATCGCTTCGGCCCTCAGGGGCGCTGCTCTTCGCGCGCCTTCTTGATCATCTTGGTCCTGATGCGGTCGCGCTTGAGCAGGCTGAGGTATTCGACGAACACCTTGCCCAGCAGGTGGTCCATCTCGTGCTGCACGCACACCGCGGCCAGGCCCTCGGCGTCCATCTCGAAAGGCTCGCCGTCGCGGCCGAGCGCGCGCACCTTCACGCGCGCGTGGCGCTCCACCTTGTCGTAGACCTGCGGCACCGAGAGGCAGCCTTCCTCGGACACCTTCATCTCGGCGCTGCGCTCGGTGATCTCGGGGTTGATCAGCACCACCGGGTGATCGCGCTGCTCGGAGGTGTCCATCACGATGATGCGCTCGTGCACGTCGACCTGCGTGGCCGCGAGGCCGACGCCGTCGTGCGCGTACATGGTCTCGAGCATGTCGTCGACGAGCCGGCGGACGCGGTCGTCGACCGCCGCCACGGGGCGGGCCACGGTGTGCAGGCGAGGGTCGGGGTAGCGCAGGATCGTCAGTCGGGCCATGGGAAACAGCAACCCGCCTCACCGGCGGAAACAGCTCGCAACAGCTGTGGAAACACGACAACGGGCAAGTGCGTGACGGTTGGCACGCGCTGCCGCGAGGCGGCTCACTTTCGTTGCGACATCAAGGGTTTACGGGCAGAATCTTCCAAATCAGCTGAGCATTTTCGCTGCCCTTCGGGCGAGATTGTGGCACCCGCCGGATTGAGCCCCCGCCCGCCAGGAGACCGAACCCCATGAGCAACGGCCGTCGTCGTGCCCCCATTGCCGGCCCCGCGGCGGCGCTGCTCGGCTTGGCCGTCTTCGGTGCCCTGCCGGCGCGCGCCGCCGAACCCCGTTTCCCGGTGCTGCCCGAGTGGCGCAACACCGCTCAGCAGGTCGCCCAGGCCGGCGTGCCGCTGTCCGAACTGGCGCCCAACGCGCCCGACAGCCACACGGTGCAGAAGGGCGACACGCTGTGGGACATCTCCAAGCTCTTCCTCAAGAGCCCCTGGCGCTGGCCCGAGCTGTGGGGCATGAACCTCGACCAGATCCGCAACCCGCACCTCATCTACCCCGGCCAGGTGCTGGTGCTCGTGAAGACCGGCGACCGCGCCACGCTGCGCGTCGCCCAGCCCGGCAGCGGCGTGCCCGGCAACACGGTGAAGCTGTCGCCGCGCATCCGCAGCAACACGCTGGACGGCGGCGCTGTGGCCTCGGTGCCGCTGCACCTGATCGGCCCCTTCCTCGACCAGGCCGTGGTGTTCAACGCCGGCGAGCTGGACAACGCACCGCGCGTCGTCGCCACCCAGGAAGGTCGCGTGATGGTCTCGCGCGGCGAGACCGCCTACGTGCGTGGCGACCCCGCCGGCGCGCGCGACTTCCGCGTCTTCCGTGAACCGAAGGCGCTGATCGACCCCGAGACGAAGGAAGTGCTGGGCTACGAAGGCCGCTACGTCGGCACTGCCGAGCTGGTGCGCCCGGCCGACGACGGCGGCGGCGGTGCCGTGGTGCCGGCCACTTTCACGATGACCAGCGCCAAGATCGAGGCCGCGCCGGGTGACCGCCTCTCGCCGGTGCCGCAGAGCGAATTGGCGGCCTACGTGCCGCACGCGCCTTCGGTGCCGACGCAGGGCCGCATCGTCGGCGTCTACGGCGAAGGGCTGCTGGCGGGCCAGAACCAGATCGTCTCCATCAACCGCGGCGCGCGCGACGGCATCGAGCGCGGCCACGTGCTCGCGCTCTGGCGCGCCGGTGCGCCGGCGATCGACAAGACGGTGGCCGAGCGCACGCCGATGCGCCTGCCCGACGAAAGGCACGGCCTGCTGTTCGTCTTCAGCGTCTTCGACCGTGTCTCCTACGCGCTGGTCCTTTCCGTGAAGGACCCCGTGCGCTCGGGCGACCGCTTCACCCAACCCTGACGCCGCACCCGGTTGGACAGCGACGAGTTCGCTGGCTGGTTCCGGCTGCTCGAGACACCCGGCCTCGGGCCTGAAGGCGCGCGCCGCCTGCTGGCCAGCTTCGGCGACCCGGCGCGTGCGCTGGGTGCGGGGCGTGCCGCGCTGACGTCGGTGGTCGGGTCCAGGCTGGCCGCCGCAGTCGGCGCGCCGGGACCGCAGACCGAGGAACGCCTGGCTGCGGCCCAGGCCTGGCGCCAGGGCGGGCCCGACCGCCACGTGCTGACGCTGGGCGACCCCCGCTACCCGCCGCTGCTGCTGCAGACCGCCGACCCGCCGGTGCTGCTGTACGTGCACGGCCGGCCCGAACTGCTGGCGCAGCCGGCGCTGGCCGTCGTCGGCAGCCGCAACCCCACGGCACAGGGCCGCGACAACGCACGCGCCTTCGCGCGCCAGCTCGCCGACGACGGGCTGGTGGTGGTGTCCGGCCTCGCCCTGGGCATCGACGGCGCCGCCCACGAAGGGGCGCTGGCCGGCGCTGCCGGCACGGTCGCGGTGGTGGGCACCGGGCTCGACCGCGTCTTCCCGCCCGCCCACCATGCGCTGGCGCACCGCATCGCCGAGGGCGGCGCCGTCGTCAGCGAATACGCGCCCGGCACGCCGGCGCTGGCGGAGAACTTCCCGCGCCGCAACCGCATCATCGCCGGCCTCTCGCTGGGCACGCTGGTGGTGGAGGCCGCGCTGCGCTCAGGCTCGCTCATCACCGCGCGGCTGGCCGCCGAGGCCGGGCGCGAAGTGTTCGCCATTCCCGGCTCGATCCATTCGCCGCAGTCCAAGGGCTGCCACTCGCTCATCAAGCAGGGGGCCAAGCTGGTCGAATCGGCGGCCGACATCCTGGAAGACCTGGCCGGCGTGCGGCCGAAGGCCGTGTCGGCCGGGGTGCCCGAAGGCGACCCGCTGCTCGAGGCGCTGGGCCACGATCCGGTGACGCTGGACGCGCTGCAGGCGCGCACCGGCTGGCCGGCGGCCGAGCTCAACGCACGCCTGCTGGAGCTGGAACTCGACGGCCGCGTGGCCCGCCTGCCGGGCGGGCTTTTCCAACGCCGCGCCAGCGCCTGAAAGCCCGCCGGCCGGTGGCCGCTGGGGTATAGTGAACCGCATGTTCGACGTGCTGGTGTACCTCTACGAGAACTACTGGCGCCCGGACGCCTGCCCGGACCACCAGGCGCTGCAGCGCAAGCTCTCGGCGGTGGGTTTCGAGTCCGAGGAGATCCAGGAAGCCCTGCAGTGGCTGGACGGTCTGGCCGACAGCGCCGAAGCGGTGGCCGGCAGCCAGGGCAGCGGCAGCATGCGCGTCTACACCGCGGCCGAACGCGAATTGCTGGGCGAGGATTCGATCGGCTTCATCACCTTCCTCGAATCGGCCGGCGTGCTGCCGCCGGCGATGCGCGAGATGGTGATCGACCGCGCCGGCGCCATCGGCAGCCGGCCCATCTCGCTGGACGACCTCAAGATCGTCGTGCTGATGATCTTCTGGAGCTTAGGCGAGGAGCCCGATTCGCTGATCCTGGACGAGCTCTTCGTCGCCCCGCAGGACCGGCTGATCCACTGAGCGCTAGGGTCCCGTCAGCAGGCGGGACGCATCCACGTCCAGCTTGGCCAGCGCGCTGCGCGTGGCGCGCACCGTGAGGGCCTCGTCCTGCGCCGGCAGCAGCAGACCGGCCTGCAGGTAAGAAGCCAGCCGGTGCTGCTGGAACAGCACGCAGCGCCCCGCCGGCGTGACGAAGAGCGAAAGCTGCTTGCGCAGCCCCTGCCAGGCCAGCTGCACGGGCTCGGACCGGCCGCGGTGCTCCAGCATGTACCAGCTGCCGACCTGCAGTTCGCGCGCCCAGGCCAGCATGGCCGGGGTCGGCATCGAGCCGCCGTCGAGCACCACTTCGAGTTCCGAACTCTGGTGGCCGGAGAGGTCCAGCACCATCGATTCGTCGATCTGCACGTCGGCGGCGTCGGGCAGCAGTTCCTCCAGCGTCTCCAGGCGCTCCATCAGCTCGCGCAGGCGGTCGTCCGGAATGACCGCGGCCTTGGCGGTGAAGGCGGCGGCGAGCGAGTTGTTGAGCTGCTGGATCTGCTCGTCCTGGCGCGCCTGGTCCATGCCGGCGGCGGCCATGCCTTCGCGCAGGTTCTTCAGGAGCGGCGGCAGTCGGCGGATGACCTCGGCGCGTTCCTCGCGCGTGACCTTGGCGCTGGCGCTCCAGATCAGCTCGGCGGCGGCGCGCTTCATGGACTTCGTGGAATCGCCCTGCGGGCCGTAGCGCACCGCGGTGGTGGCCAGCACGTCGGCCCAGACGTGGAACAGGAACTGGCGCACGCCTTCCTGCACCGGCACCTCGTTGAGCATGCGGCGCAGCTCGATCGTGTACTGGATCGCCAGCGTCTCGCGCTGCTCGACCTGCTGCGCCAGCGAGACGCCCTTGCGGGTGGCCTCGTTCTCGTTCTTGAAGTAGTGCTCGAGGAACTTCTCGAACTCGGTGAGCACGGTCTGGAAGACGCGGCGGCCGGTGTCGGGGTAGGCCTCGACGACCTGCACGATGCGCTTGATCTCCTTCTCGAGCGCGCCGCCCACGCCCTGCGCGGCGGTGTCGAAGCCCATCACGCAGGCGCCCATGCGGTCGATCAGGCGCCGCGCCGGGTGGTCCACGGTGGCGAAGAAGTCGGGCTCGCTCACCGCCACCCGCAGCACCGGCATCTGCAGGCGCGCGAACCACACGCGCACGGTGGCCGGGATGCGTTCCTCGGTCAGGATGCTCTGGAACAGCAGGGCCACGATCTCGATCGTGGCGCGCTCCTCGGGCGACGCGGCGGCCTTCTTGAGCACCTGCTTGCGCTGGTGCATCTCCTCCAGCAGCACCGGCGTGGTGACGACCGCGTCGCCACCACCGCGCGCCACGCCGGGCGAAAGGCGCTGGCGGATGCCGACCTGGGCGTTCTCGATCGCGCGCGCCAGCCCGGGCGAGACCGGCACGCCCGGCCGCGTGCTGGGCGCGAAGCTGGGCACGTGCCGGCCCACCAGCCGGTTCAGGCGGCCGAGCAGCGCCTCGGCATGGTCGCGGTTGCGCGTCAGCGGTGCGGCGCGCGTCATCATGCGCGTCTCGTCGCCCACGCCGCGCATCAGGTTGCCGGTGCCCGGGTAGGAGCCGGTGGCGCTGGAATAGCCGTAGCCGGCCGCCGGCGTGCTGGAGGCTCCGGACTCCTGCAGCTGGCCGGCCTGGCTGTGCCAGATGCTGCCGGGGTTCGCGTTCGGGTGCGTGCGCGAGCGGCGGATAAAGGGCCGCAGGTCGACGTCGGGCAGCACCTTGTTCTCGGCCAGCCAGCGGTTCGTCTCGTGGTAGGCCTCCTCGACGAGGAGCGAGAACTCCTCGTGCAGCACCGGCTGCAGTTCGCGCCAGGCCTCCAGCGTCTGGCCCGAGGCACGCCAGGCCTCGAAGACGATGCGCGCGAGCACGTGGGCGCGCAGCAGGTCGTGCGGCTCCAGCTCGGCGCGGCCTTCCAGGTGGGCGACGCGCGAGCGCAGGTCGGCGAACTCCCAGGACGCGCGGTCCATGATGGCCAGCGCCAGCCGCGAGGTGACGATCTCGAGCTCGATCGTGTCGTCGTCGACGAGCGAGAGGCCGGCGCCGAAGGCCCCGCCCGGCGGCGGCAGGTCGGACGTCTTCACCGCCGAGGAGCCGCCGCCCGCCAGCGCCTGGCGCAGGCCGCTCACGATGCCGCGGTGCCAGCCCTGGGCGCCGTTCATCAAGCCCTGGACCATGTCGCGCCGGCGGTGGAACACGGTGTGTTCCGAAGGCTTGTCGAGCAGGCCACGAGCGCCGTCGACGGTGGCCTGCACCAGCGCGGCCAGGCCCTTCACCAGCTCTTCCGTGTAGTGGCGGCGCGCCTGGCTGGCTAGCTGGGACGAGGCGCCGGTCGCCATGGGGGCTGGGCTGTCTGGGGGGCGGGCTGCAGGGGGTTGTTACGACTCTACACCACCGCCCCGGCGTTCGGATCGTTCGGGTCGTGCTCCTTCGTCCCTATCTTCACGAGGTCTTCCCGCTTGACACCCAGCCACATCGCGATGCCGGCGGCGACGAAGATCGACGAGTAGATGCCGAACAGGATGCCGATCGTCAGCGCCACCGCGAAGAAGTGAAGCGTGGGGCCGCCGAAGGCCAGCATCGACAGCACCATCATCTGCGTCGAGCCGTGGGTGATGATGGTGCGGCTGGTGGTGCTGGTGATCGCATGGTCGATCACCTGCGGCGTCGTCATCTTGCGCGCCTTGCGGAAGGTCTCGCGGATGCGGTCGAAGATGACGACCGACTCGTTGACCGAGTAACCCAGCACCGCCAGCACCGCCGCCAGCACCGGGAGCGAGAACTCCCACTGGAAGAAGGCGAAGAAGCCCAGGATGATCACCACGTCGTGCAGGTTCGCGATGATGCCGGCCACCGAGAACTTCCACTCGAAGCGGAAGGCCAGGTAGATCATGATGCCGATCACCGTGGACAGCAGCGCCCAGGCGCCGTCGCGTGCCAGCTCGGACCCCACCGAGGGACCGACGAACTCGGTCTGAGAGAGCTTCATCGGCTCGGCGCCGTCGGCGGTGGTGCACGAAGGCCGGCTCACCTGCTCGCCCTGCGGCGTGGTGTACTGCCGGGTGCTCACGGTGCCGGCATCGGCCGCGCAGAGGGCGCCGAAGACGCGGCCGGCAACCTCGCTCTGCTTGACGTCGCCACGCACCGGCAGCCGGATCAGCACGTCGCGCGAGGTGCCGAAGTTCTGCACCTGCACTTCGCCGAAGCCCAGCTTCTCGACCGCGCCGCGCACCTTGTCGATGTCGGCGCTCTTCTCGTAGGCCACCTGCAGCACGGTGCCGCCGGTGAACTCGATCGACAGGTGCAGCCCGCGCGTGGCGAGGAAGAAGACGGCCGCGGCAAAGGTGACGAACGAGATGACGTTCAGCACCAGCGCGAAGCGCATGAACGGGATGTCGCGGCGGATGCGGAAGAATTCCATCGTCGTGCTCCGTTCAGGCTTCCTCGGTCTTCGGCGCGGCGGCGCCGTCGGGGCGCCAGACCTGGCCGATCGAGACCGTCTTCAGCCGCTTCTGGCGGCCGTACCACAGGTTCACCAGCCCGCGCGAGAACATCACCGAGGAGAACATCGAGGTCAGGATGCCCAGGCAGTGCACCACCGCGAAGCCGCGCACCGGCCCCGAGCCGAAGGTGAGCAGCGCCAGGCCGGCGATGAGCGTCGTGATGTTGGAGTCGAGGATCGTGCCCCAGGCGCGCTCGTAGCCCGCGGCGATGGCCTGCTGCGGCGGCATGCCGTGGCGCAGCTCCTCGCGCACGCGCTCGTTGATCAGCACGTTGGCGTCGATGGCCATGCCCAGCGCCAGCGCGATGGCGGCGATGCCCGGCAGCGTCAGCGTCGCCTGCAGCATCGACAGCACGGCGATCAGCAGCAGCACGTTGAAGGCCAGCGCCAGCGTCGAGAACACGCCGAACAGCAGGTAGTACAGGCACATGAACACGGCGATCGCCGTGAAGCCGTAGAGCACGCTGTTGAAGCCCTTGGCGATGTTCTCGGCGCCCAGGCTGGGGCCGATGGTGCGCTCCTCGATGATCTCCATCGGCGCGGCCAGCGAGCCCGAGCGCAGCAGCAGCGCGGTGTCGTTGGCCTCCACCGTGGTCATGCGGCCGGAGATCTGCACGCGCCCGCCGCCGATCTCGCTGCGGATCACCGGCGCGGTGACGACCTCGCCCTTGCCCTTCTCGAACAGCAGGATGGCCATGCGCTTGCCCACGCTCTCGCGCGTGACGTCGCGGAAGATGCGCGCGCCCTTGGCGTCCAGCGTCAGGTTGACGGTCGGCTCCTGCGTCTGGCTGTCGAAGCCGGCTTGCGCGTCGACCAGGTTCTCGCCGGTCAGGATGACCTGGCGCTTCAGGATCAGCGCCGAGCCGCCGCGCTCGACGTAGCGCTCGGTGCCGAAGGGCACCGGGCCGCTGCCGGCGGCCGCGGCCGCGGCTTCGGCGCTGTCCTCGACCATGCGCACCTCCAGCGTGGCGGTGCGGCCGATGATGTCCTTGGCCTTGGCGGTGTCCTGCACGCCGGGCAATTGCACGACGACGCGATCCAGCCCCTGCTGCTGGATCACCGGCTCGGCCACGCCGAGCTCGTTGACGCGGTTGTGCAGCGTCGTGATGTTCTGCTTGAGCGCCTGGTCCTGCACCCGCGTGGCCGCCTGCGGCGTGAGCGCGCCCACCAGCTTGGTGTCGGCACCGTCGGCCACCGGCGTCCAGCGGAAGTCGGGCAGCTGGTCGCCCAGCAGCGTGGCCGCCTGCTGCGCGGCGGCGGCGTCGCGGAAGCGCACCTCGACCGTGTTGCCGTCACGCGTGATGCCGGCGTGGCGCACGTTCTTCTCGCGCAGCAGGCTGCGCACGTCGCCGGCGGTGGACTCGGCCTTCTTGGTGAGCGCCGCCTTCATGTCCACCTGCATCAGGAAGTGCACGCCGCCGCGCAGGTCCAGGCCCAGGTACATGGGCAGCGCGTGCAGTTTGGCCATCCACTCGGGCGAGCGCGAGATCAGGTTCAGCGCGACGATCCAGTCCGGCTCGGCCGGGTCGGGGTTGAGCGCCTTGGTGATCGCGTCCTTGGCCTTGATCTGGGTGTCGGTGTCGCCGAAGCGGGCGCGCACCGAGTTGCCGTCGAACTGCACGAAGTCGGGCTTGATCGACGCGCCCGTGAGCACCTGCTCGACGCGCTGGACCATCGACGAGTCGATCTTCAGTGTCGCCTTGCCCGAGGACACCTGCACCGCCGGCGCCTCGCCGTACAGGTTGGGCAACGTGTAGAGCAGGCCGACCACCAGCGCCAGGCCGAGGATCGCGTATTTCCACCAGGGATAGCGGTTCATGGAAAGGTCCTGGCGCTGCGCACCCGGCGGAGCCGCCGGCGGCGAGCGCGGTTGAAGGGCCCGGCGCGGCCTACTTGAAGGTGCCCTTGGGCAGCACCTGCAGCACCGAGCCGCGCTGCACCTGAAGTTCGACGCCGTTGGCGACTTCCACGTGCAGGAAGGTCTCGCCCAGCTTGCTGATGCGGCCGAGCACGCCGCCGGCGATGACGACCTCGTCGCCCTTGGCGAGCGCGTCGATCAGGGCCTTGTGCTCCTTGGCCTTCTTCTGCTGCGGCCGGATGATGAGGAACCACATGGCGACCATCATCAGCACCAGCATGGGCAGCGGGCCCAGCAGGAGCGATTCGCTGCCGCCGGCAGCGGCCGTCTGGGCATGGGCTTCGGAGATGAACACGAACGCGTCCTCTAGGAAAAAGGGGGATCGGCGGCCCGATTCCACCCGGACCACGAAACACGGGATTCTAGGACCTCGGCCTGCCCTCCCCCATTCGCAGGGAGGCCGGCAGGCCGCAGCGCCCCGTCGCGGGCGCCGGCCCTATGGTTCAATGCCTGCCGAAAGGTTCTGGCGTCCCCCCCCATGAGCAGCGGACCACCCGTGGCGAAGCAGAGTTCCGGACAACGTGCGCGCCCCAGGCGCCTGCTGAGGTGGCTGGTTCCGGCACTGCTGGCGCTGATCGGGCTGCCGCTGTTGCTGCTCGCACGGCTGGGGTTCGGGCCTCTCGAGGCCTGGCAGGTCGCGCGGGCCAGCCAGCCCATCGAGGTGATCCGCTATGCCGAATACCGGCTCATCGGCCACCCGACGCTCGAATTCGCCCTCCTGCCAGTGCTGCAGGCCCTGCGCCAGCGCATCGAGAGGGAGCCGCCCGCGACCCTGCTCGACCTCGGCAAGGGACAGCAGCCGGTCGGCCTGTCGCCGCAGGACTACGACGCCGCCGGCCTGCCCCAGCCCGCCGTGCCCGAGAGCCAGAGCCGACCGTCGACGGGCGCGGGCCTCATGGTCGCCTCGCCCGAGGCCCTGGCCAATGCGGTGAGCACGGCCGAGGCGGGCGCGGTGATCGAAATCATGCCCGGCAAGTACGCCGTGTCGAGCACGCTGGTCACCGGGCACGGCGGGACTCCGGGCCGCGCCATCACGCTGCGCGCGGCCAGCCCCGGCAGCGTCACGCTGACGGTGAGCGTCGAGCAGGGCATCGTCGTCAACCAGCCCTACTGGGTGTTCGAGAACCTGAACTGGCGCGGCGCGTGCGCCTCCGAGGACGACTGCGAACACGCGTTCCACGTCGTCGGCGCCGCCCGCGGCACCGTCATCCGCAACAACCGGATCGAGAACTTCAACGCGCCCGTCAAGATCAACGGCGAGCAGAGCCAGTGGCCCGACGGCGGCCTGCTGCAGTTCAACACGATCCTCAACCCCGCGACCCGTCAGGTCGGGCGGCCGGTCTCCCTGATCGACCTGGTCGGGGCCAGCCGCTGGCAGGTGCTGGACAACCGCGTCGAGCGCTTCGCCAAGCTGGGCGGCAACGGGATCTCGTACGGCATCTTCATGAAGGGCGGCGGAACGAACGGCCGCATCGAACGCAACCTGGTCGTCTGCACGCCGCAGGACCTGTCCCAGCCCGGGCTGCGCGTGGGCATCTCGTTCGGCGACGGCGGCACCGGCGCCTCGTTCTGCCGCAGCCCCGGCTGCCGAACCGAACACACCGAAGGCGTGATCGCCAACAACGTGGTGGCCCACTGCAACGACGCCGGGATCGACGTCTACAAGAGCGACCGCATCGTCATCGCCCACAACACGCTGGTGAACACGCGCGGCATCCTGGTGCGCGACGCGCCCGCCGAAGCCCAGATCGTGGGCAACCTGCTCGAAGGCGTGATCCGCGAGCGCCGCGGCGGCCGGCTTCGCGAAGCCGACAACCGGGTCGAGTCGTCGCTCGAGAACGTACTCGTCGCCCCGGACTCGCTCGATCTTCGCTGGCGCGAATTGCCTTCGACACTGCCGCGGCTGGCGATGGTCCCGCGCGACTTCTGCGGGCGCGAAAGGCCGATGGCCAACCCACCCGGCGCCACGCTGTCGCCGCGCTGCGCCGGCGCGCCGGCCGAGGCGGCGGCGCGTTGAGCGCGCCGGGGGCGCGCGGGCGAGGCTACTTCTTGCGCTGCCGGCTCGCCGGGTCCGGCGCGGCTTTCGCGCGCTCGAGCGCCTCCAGCAGCCGAGGTTCGTTCGGCATCAGCTGCAGACCCTTTTCCAGGATCTCGATCGCGCCCGCGCGGCGCCCGATGCGCAGGTTCACGTCGGCGATGCCCACGTAGGGCGGCCAGTAGTCGGGCTTGGCCGCGCGCGAGAGGTCGTAGTGGGTGAGCGCATCGACGGGGCGGCCGAGCTTGTCGTTGTACAGGCCCTCGCGGTAGTGGATCTCGGGCAGCAGCGGAAAGTCCTTCGGCGCGCGCTCCAGCACGTAGTGGAACTCGCCGATCGCCGACGACAGCAGGCTGTTGCGACGCTGCTCGTCGAGGTCGGGGTCTTCGGCCCGCATGGCCTTCAGCATGCCCCAGCAGTAGTGGTGCAGATGCCAGAACGTGTCGCCCATCAGCGAGAGCCAGCGTGCCTGCCGCGGCGTCGGGTCGCCGTGGCCGGCGTAGGTCTGGGTGTCGCGGCAGTAGTCCGGCAGGCGCGCGAACTCGCCCTGGGAGACCACGTTCACGTTGAACGGATCCATGCCCGGCGCGCCGTGGCTCACGGCGTGCAACGCGAGCAGCGCGACGGCGCACGCCCAACGCCACATGCCGCGCATGCTCAGACCAGCACTTCGACGCATGGCGGGTGCCCCAGGAAGGCCTGCGGGCTCGCGCTGGCGCCGTAGGCGCCGGACTGGAACACGACCGCGAAGTCCCCTGCGTCGGAAACGGGCAGGTCCATGCGATCGGCCAGCAGGTCCAGCGGCGTGCACAGGGGGCCGACGATGGAGGCGGACTCGTGCGCGGCCGCACCGATGCGGTTCCCGATCGCGACCGGGTAGTTCTTGCGGACGACCTGGCCGAAGTTGCCCGACGCCGCCAGCTGATGGTGCAGCCCGCCGTCGGTGACGAGAAACACGTGGCCGCGCGAGACCTTGCGGTCGAGGATGCGGCTGACGTAGACCCCGGCCTCGCCGACCAGGTAGCGCCCGAGTTCGATCACGAAGCGGGCTTCGGGCATCTCGCGCCGCGCGCGTTCCTGCAGGCCGGCCAGGTTGGCGCCGATCGGCGCGATGTCCAGCCTTCGCTCGCCGGGGAAGTACGGGATGCCGAACCCTCCACCCAGGTTGACGAATCGCACCGGCGAAGGAGCCTGCTGCGCCAGGCGCAGCGCCAGTTCGTAGCTCTTGCACTGCGCTTCGCAGATCGACTCTGCGCGCAGGTTCTGCGAGCCGGCGAAGAGGTGGAAGCCTTCGAAGGCCAGGCCCTCGCGGCCGATCCGCGCCAGGACCTGCGGCACCTGCTCGGCATCGATGCCGAACTGCTTCGGTCCCCCGCCCATTTTCATGCCCGAGCCCTTGAGCTCGAAGTCGGGATTGACCCGCACCGCGACACGGGCAGGAAGACCCAGCCGTTGCGACGCCGCGGCCAGCACCGGCAGTTCGCGCTCCGACTCGACGTTGACCAGCACGCCGGCGGCGACCGCCTGCAGCAACTCGGCGTCGCGCTTGCCCGGTCCGGCGAAGCTGATCTCCTCGACCGGCGTGCCGGCGTCCAGCGCCACCTTCAGTTCACCGGCGGAAGCCACGTCGACCCCGTCGACCAGGGCGGCCATGAACTGCACCAGCGCCGGCATCGGGTTGGCCTTCATCGCGTAGTGCAGCTTGACGCCCCGGGGCAGGGCGGCGCGCAGTTCGGCGACGCGGCGCTGCAGGACCTCGCGGTCGTAGGCGAAGAACGGCGTCTGGCCGACCCGGGTCGCCAGCAGGCTGATCTTCTGCCCGCCGACCACCAGTTCGCCGTCGCGTACCGCGAACTGGTCCATCGGGGCATGGGTGGGACGCGGCGCTGATTCGCTCATCTGGATTCCTGCGGGGGGTCGCGGGTGCGCGACCGTTCAGGCTTGGACCTGGGCGGCGCGAAAGCGTTCTGCGAGCGCCCGGCGGTCGATCTTGCCGTTCGGATTGCGGGGCAGCGGCCCCGGCACGCTGGCGATGCCGTGCGGCACCATGTAGGCGGGCAGGCGGCCGCGGCACTCGGTCAGCAGGCGATCGGTATCCACCGCCGTGCTGCCTTCGGGGGGCGTGGCCACCACCTGGATCGCCTGGCCGAGCGTGTCGTGCTCGACGCCGAAGGCAGCGCACTCGCCGACCAGGCGCGTGGCATAGAGCACTTCCTCGACTTCGGTCGGGCTGACGCGGTAGCCCGAGGTCTTCATCATCTCGTCGCGGCGCCCGATGAAGTACAGGAACCCTTCCTCGTCGCGGCGCACGACGTCGCCCGAGAAGACCGCGATCTCCGGCAGCACGAGGCCGGTCTCGCGGCCCGCGGTGCCCGTGGGCAGCGGCCGGTAACGCTCCGCGGTCTTCTCGGCGTCGCCCCAGTAGCCCATGCCCACCAGGGCGCCGCGATGGACCAGCTCGCCCGGCTCGCCGGCATTGCACTCGGTGCCGTTCTCGCGCAGCACGAGGATCTCCGCGTTCGGGATCGCCTTGCCGATGCTGTCGGGCCGGCGGTCGACCTCCTCCGGCGGCAGGTAGGTCGAGCGGAAGGCCTCGGTCAGGCCGTACATCAGGAAGGGCTTGGCCGAAGGCACCTGGCGGCGCAGCGCGTTGAGCGTCTCGCGCGGCATACGGCCGCCCGTGTTGGCGAAGTAGCGCAGGTGGCGGTCGATGCCCTGCGGCCACGACAGGCCGGCCAGCTGGATGTACAGCGGCGGCACGGCGGTCAGGCCGGTGACCCGTTCGGACTCGAGCGCCTTCAGCACGTCGCGCGGGAACAGGTAGTTGATCAGCACCACCCGGGCGCCGGCGTGGAAGGCGGTCGTGAGCTGGCTGAAGCCGGCGTCGAAGGACAGGGGAAGCGCCGCCAGCAGGGTGTCGGTCGGCCGGTTCTGCAGGTAGTGCGCCACGCTCTTCGCGCCCGCGACCATGTTCCGGTGCGACAGCACCACGCCCTTGGGCCGCCCCGTGCTGCCGGAGGTGTACAGGATCGCCAGCATGTCGGTGTCGATGACGCGGTGAGCGGCGCACGGCGCGGCCGCGACGACCTCGTTCCAGGGCGTGACCTTCAGCGTGCCCGAGCCGGCCGCCTGTGCGTCGACGACGACCACGTGACGCAGGTCGGGACAGTTCCCGAGCGCCGGCCGCAGGGTCGCGAGGCGCTCCGATGAGGTGACCAGCACGCGGACGTTGCAGTCCTGCAGGATGAAGCCGACCTGCTCGGGCTTGAGCAGCGGGTTCACCGGCACGAAGACTGCGCCGGCCGCCGCCGCGCCGAAGCAGGCGACCACCATCTCGAACCGCTTCTCGAGATAGATGCCGACCCGCTGGCCGCGCCCGATGCCCAGCCCCAGCAGGCCGTGCGCGAAGCCCTGGACCGCACTCTGGACTTGCGCGTAGTTCCAGGTGCTTCCGGCGCTCGTGAGCGCCGGTGCTTCGGCGTCCCGTTCGGCGGCGACGCTCAGCAGTTCATGCAGCAGGTGGGCTTCGGCCATTTCTCCATCCGGGGCCGTCCGCACGAGGTGCACGGACCGGAAAAAAAGTATGGCACAGCGGGCCTGCCGCCCCGGGCGACACCCCACGTTCGCGGTGCGAAGTACGGCACGGAGAACGGGGGCCGACAGCCGGCGGACCACGGGCGCTCGCGAGGTGCACCCTAGAATGCCCGCTCAACACGAAGGGTGCGAAGCGAGACGGGGATGGATGTCCAACAGGAAGTATTGCGGGTGCTCGACGAAGTGCTCAGCCTCGGTGGCCGGGCCAAGGGCTTCACCCGCGAGACGCCACTCCTGGGCGCGATCGCCGAACTCGATTCGATGGCCGTCGTCTCGCTGATCACCGCCCTCGAGGAGCAGCTGGGCATCGTCGTGCACGACGACGACATCGACGGCTCGACATTCCGCGACATCGGGACCCTGGTTGATTTCGTCGCCGCCCGGCTTTGACCGGGTCCTCGGGTCACCAGGGCGCAGGATCGACGGGCATTCCACGCCACCATGCAGGCCTTCTTCCTGGACGCAGCGCCGGGCCGCAGCGGTCAGCGGCTGTGCCTGTACCACCCTCCGGCGCCGGGGGACGCGAGGGCCGCCATCGTCTACGTCCATCCTCTGGCCGAGGAGATGAACAAGTCGCGCCGCATGGCGGCGCTGCAGTCGCGGGCCTTCGCGGCCGCCGGCTGCGCGGTCCTGCAGGTCGACCTGCTCGGCTGCGGCGACAGCAGTGGCGACTTCGCCGACGCGACCTGGGTCGACTGGGTCGACGACGTCCTGCTGGCGCTTCGCTGGATGCGCGCGCGCCACGAGCTTCCCTTGTGGCTGTGGGGCCTGCGCGCGGGCTGCCTGGTGGCCAGCGACGCGGCCGCGCGTCTGGACGAAGCGGTCAACCTGCTGTACTGGCAGCCGCCGGCTTCCGGCCGGGCGCCGCTGCAGCAGTTCCTGCGCCTGGCCGTGGTGTCGGAAGCGCTGGGCGGCGAGTCGGCGGTCCGCGACTCCGCGCGCCAGCGGCTGGCCCGCGGCGAGCCGGTCGACATCGCCGGCTACACGGTCGCACCCGCCCTGGCCTCGGGGCTGGAAGCGGCGCAGCTGCAACCGGCGCGGAACGGCGCACGCACTGTCTGGATCGAGCTCAGCACGCGGCCGGATGCCGAGCCGCTGCCCGCTTCGAAGACCGTGCTGGCGGACTGGCGTGCGCGCGGGTGCCGCGTCGACGCGATGGTCGTCAACGGGCCGTCGTTCTGGCAGACCACCGAGATCGAGGACGCGCCGGCCCTGATCGACGCATCGCTGTCCCTGCTCGCGGGCCGCTGAAGCCATGAACTGCCGCGAGGTCCCGGTCGAGTTCGCCTGCGAAGCCGAGACACTGGTCGGCATCTTCAGCGTGCCCGAGCGTCCGCAAGGCATCGGCGTGGTCATCGTCGTCGGCGGTCCGCAGTACCGCGCCGGCAGCCACCGGCAGTTCGTCCTGCTCGCGCGCCGGCTGGCCGCGGAGGGTTTCACCGTTCTCCGCTTCGACCTGCGCGGCATGGGCGACAGCAGCGGCGCGCAGACGCCGTTCGAGTCGACGGCCACCGACATCGCCGCCGCCCTCGGCGCGTTCGAGCGCCGGCATCCGCAGCCCGCAGGCTATGTCCTCTGGGGCCTTTGCGACGGCGCGTCGGCCGCGCTGCTCTACCTGGACAGCGCCAGGGACCGGCGCGTGAGGTCGCTGTGTCTCGTCAATCCCTGGGTGCGGGCCGACGAGACGCTCGCCCGCACGCACCTGAAGCACTACTACCTGCAGCGGCTGGCCGAGAGGGAGTTCTGGCTCAAGCTGCTGCGCGGCGGCGTCGGGCTCGGCGCACTTCGCGAGCTCGGCCGCAAGCTGCGCCTGGGCTTCGCACGCACCGGCCCCCGCGAGGAGAGCGGGCCGGCGTACGTCGCGCGCATGGCGCGGGCCTGCCTCGCGTTCAGCGGGCCGGTGCTGGTGGCCCTGAGCGACGACGACATCACGGCACGCGAGTTCGACGAGCTTTCCGGCGCGTCGCCGACCTGGCGCCGGGCGCTGGGCCGCGAAAGCGTCGAGCGCTTCGACGTTGCCGGCGCCGACCACACGTTCTCGTCCGCGGCCGCGCGCCAGCGGCTGGAGGACCGCACCGTGGCCCTGCTGAACCGGACGCGCGCGTCCGCCCCCTGAGCCACCGGACGCAACGCAACGACATGCAGCCCGACCTCTCGCGCGCCACAGGCGCCGCGCCGTCGCCACGCCGGCGCCGCGTGCTGATGATCGCCTACCACTTCCCGCCGCTGGCGGGCAGCAGCGGCGTGCAGCGGACCCTGCGCTTCGTGCAGCAGCTCCCTTCGCACGGCTGGCAGCCGCTGGTGCTGACCGTGCAGCCGCGCGCCTACGAACGCGTGAGTGCCGACCTGCTGGCCGAGGTGCCCGCCGACTGCGTCGTGCGCCGGGCCTTCGCGCTCGACACCGCGCGGCACCTCTCGATCGGCGGCCGCTACGTCGGCGCCCTGGCCCGGCCGGACCGTTGGCTCAGCTGGCGCTTCGACGGCTTGCGTCAGGGCCTCGCCCTCGTCCGCGAGTTCCGCCCCGACGTCATCTGGAGCACGTTCCCGATCCCGACGGCGCTGGTGATCGGGCGCGAGCTGCAGCGCCGGACCGGGCTGCCCTGGATCGCCGACTTCCGCGACCCGATGGCGCAGGACGGCTACCCGTCCGACCCACGCACCTGGCAGGCCTTCAAGCGCATCGAGACCGACACCCTGCGGTCGGCGACAGCCTGCGTGTTCACGACGCCCGGCGCGGCACGCATCTACGCCGGTCGCTACCCCGACGCCGCGGCGCGCATCCAGGTCATCGAGAACGGCTACGACGAAGCCAGCTTCGCCGCCGCCGACGCCGAACCCGATGCCGGCGGGCCGCTGGTGGCCGGGGCGCTGACCCTGCTGCACAGCGGCATCGTCTACCCGGAGGAACGCGACCCGACCCATCTGTTCCAGGCCATCGCGCTGCTGGCCGGGCGCGGCCTCGTCACGCCCGCCACCCTGCGGCTGCGCTTCCGGGCGGCGGTGCACGACGACCTGATCGCGCGCCTGGCCGGCGCGGCCGGCGTGGGCGAATTCGTCGAGACGCTGCCGCCGGTCGGCTACCGGCAGGCCCTGCAGGAGATGCGCCGCGCCGAGGCCCTGCTGGTGCTGCAGAGCGCCGGCTGCAACGAGCAGATCCCGGCCAAGGTCTACGAGTACCTGCGCGCGGCGCGGCCCATCCTCTGCCTGTCCGACCCGCGCGGCGACACCGCGGGCGTGGTGCGCGACGCCGGGCTGGACGGCCTGGCACCGCTGGACGACGCGGCGGCCATCGCCGACGCGCTGGCGCGCTTCATCGAGCAGTTGCGCGCAGGGCGCGCCGCGAAGCCGACGGCCGACGCCGTGCGCCGCGCCTCGCGCGAACATCGCAGCCAGGAACTCGCCTCGCTGCTCGACCGCGTCGCCCGCTGACCATGCTGGACGTGTTCTTCACCGTCGACGTCGAGGTCTGGTGCGACAACTGGCAGGACATCGATCGCAAGTTCCCCGCCGCCTTCCGCAGCTACGTCTACGGCCCGACGCCGGAGGGCGAGTTCGGCCTGCCGTTCCAGGCCGACCTGCTGAAGGACCACGGGATGAAGGGCGTGTTCTTCGTCGAGCCGCTGTTCTCGGCGCGCTTCGGTCCCGAGCCGCTGCAGGAGATCGTCGGCATCCTGAAGGAACGCCAGCAGGAGATCCAGCTCCACCTGCACACCGAGTGGGTCGACGAGGCCCGGGTGCCCCTGCTGCCGGACGTGCGCTCCAAGCGGCAGCACCTGAGGTACTTCTCGCGCGACGAGCAGGCGAGCCTGATCGCCACCGGCGCCCGGCTCCTGCGCGAAGCCGGCGTGGCCGGCGTCGACGCCTTCCGCGCCGGCAGCTTCGCGTTCAACCACGACACGCTGCCGGCACTGGCGGGCAACGGCATCGCGTTCGACTCCAGCTACAACGCCGTGCTCTTCGGTGCCGACAGCGGCGTCATGCCGGGCGTCACCCTCGTCGAGTCGACGCAAGTCGACGGCGTTCACGAGTACCCGATGACGGTCTACCGCGACGGCACCGGCGCGCTGCGCCACGCCCAGGTCACATCGTGCTCCTACGGCGAGCTCGAGACCCTGCTCTGGCAGGCCCTGCACGCCGGGCGGCGGTCCTTCGTGATCCTGTCGCACAACTTCGAGGCGCTCAACCCCGCCAAGACACGCGTCGACAAGGTGGTGGTGAACCGCCTGCGCAAGCTCTTCGCCTTTCTCGACCACAACCGCGACTGCTTCCGCGTGCGCGGGTTCGAAGGCCTCGAGCCCCACGCCTGGCCGCAGCAACCCGAGCCGCTCCACGTGCCACGCCGGCACACCTACGCGCGCATGGCCGAGCAGGCCTTCCGCTGGAAGTACCGATGAGTCCCTGGCAATCGCGGACCGTGCCGCTGAAGTTCCAGGTCGGCGACTGGACGCTCTTCTCGGTGCCGCTGCAACTGCAGGTGACCAGCGTCGAGCTGCTCGACGAGACGCCGCCGGTGGCCGACCCGCAGCCGCCTGCGGCCGACCTGCCGACCGGCTGCCGGGGTTTCCTGATCCGCGGCCTGCCCGTGGCGGCGGCACTGCCCAAGCTGGTGGGCAGCGGGCGCTTCCTGCGCTACGCCCCGCTGCAGTACGACCACTGCTACATCGACCTGCAGGGCTCGTTCGAGGACTACCGCGCCAAGTTCTCGTCCAAGACGCGCTCCACGATCACCCGCAAGGTCAAGAAGTTCGCCGAACACTGCGGCGGCGAGATCCGCTGGCGCACGTACAAGAACCCCGACGAGGTGCGCGAGTTCCTGGCCCTGGCGCGGCAGGTGTCGGCACTGAGCTACCAGGAGCGGCTGCTCGGGGTGGGCATCCCCGACAGCGCCGCCTTCGCCGAACAGGCCGAGGCGCTGGCGCGCGAGGACCGGCTGCGCGCCTACCTCCTCTTCCACGGCGAGCGCCCGGTGGCCTACCTGTACTGCCCGGTCAACGACGGCGTGCTCGTCTACGCCTATCTCGGCTACGACCCCGGCTTCATGCAGTGGTCCGTGGGCACGATCCTGCAATGGCTGGCGCTGGAGCAGATCTTCGCCGAAGGCCGCTTCAGGCTGTTCGACTTCACCGAAGGCCAGTCCGACCACAAGCGGCTGTTCTCGACCCACCAGCGCCATTGCGCGCATGTGTTCTTCGTGCGCCGCACCGTCTGGACGCGCCTGCTGCTCACGGCCCACGACGGGCTGGACCGCGGCTCGGCCCTGCTGGGCCGGTCGCTGGAGCGCTGGGGATGGAAGGCGCGCATCAAGCGCCTGATCCGCTTCTCGCGCTGATCCGTCACGCGCCTGTCATCGCGGGCGCCTACGCTGCGCCCGTCGTTTCACCGGACCCCGGGACGACACCCACGAGGCGCACGTCCCATGTCCGCGACCGAAATCGCGTCAGAACCTGCTTCCGCCCTCGCCGTTTCCGGCGAGCCCGTGAGACTTCTGCGCCGGTGGTCGGGCTGGTGGCTCGCGGCCTTTGCCTGTGCATCGATCGCATGGGTGGCAGCCTGGCTGGAGCCGCCAGTCTTCAAGTCGACGGCCACCTTCGCCTGGCGCGGCATGCCGCCGCAGCCGGACGCGCTCGCGCTGCAGGACCTGCTGGTCGGGCTCGATGGGCGCAGCCTGGGGCGCCGCGTCGTCGAGCGGCTCGACCTGGAGCGCGCCTGGGCATTGGCGCCCGGCTGGCAGGCCGAGGCGCGCCTGGCCAGGCGCGTGCGTGTCGTCACCGACCGCACCGATGGCTCGTTTCGAATCGAGGTCCGCGACAGCGACGCCGCGCGCGCCGCCGCCATCGCCGACACCTGCTTGGACGAACTCCGCGACGCCTTGGTCGGTCCCGGCAGGCTGGCGCCTGCGCCCTGGCACGGCACCGTCGAGTTGATCGGCGCAGCTTCGGCTCCGAAAGAGGCCGATGCCCGCCACGTCTGGCTGTGGGCGTTGGGCGGCGCGATGCTCGGGCTGGCGGCCGCCGCCCTCGGCAGCGCCGCCCGCTCACCGCGGCCACGGGGCAACCTGCGGTGACAAGTGTGAGCAACGCTCTCTAGCGACCGCGCTGGCAAGTGTTTCACACCGGTTCGAGCCAGGCGCCTGGCCACGCCGTGCCACACTGAGCGTCCGCTCCGAGCCACTTCAGACGCCGACCCGCTTCGGCCGAATCCCCATGCACAGCATCCGCCGCAGACAACTGCTCCAACTGACCGTGGCCGCCGGAGGCACGGTCATCGCAGGCTGCGGCGGCGGCAGCGACAGTTCGGCCCAGACCAGCAACGAGCCCCCGTCGCCGAGTCCTTCGCCGTCGCCGAGTCCTTCACCCTCGCCGAGCCCTTCGCCGAGTCCCTCGCCCTCGCCGAGCCCTTCGCCTTCACCCAGCCCTTCGCCGTCGCCGAGCCCGTCGCCGTCGCCGAGCCCTTCGCCCAGTCCGTCGCCCTCGCCCAGTCCCTCGCCTTCGCCCGCACCGCCGCCGGTGGGCGCGATGCGCATCACCCTCACGAGCTCGGCCACCAACTCGTCGGCACCGTTCTGCGCCGGGTTCGCCTTCAAGAAGGGCGACATTCCGGCGGGCCAGTCGGTGTCGGCGAGCATTGCGAACTTCCAGGTCGTGCCGAAGAACACCTGGCCCGACGGGTCGCTCAAGTTCGCGGTGGTCGCCGGCCGCGCGCCGCTGACCGCCGGCACGCCGCTGGCCGTCGACCTGCGCGCCGCTGCGGCATCGACGGCCACGCCGCTCGGGCTCGCTGCCCTCAAGGCGACCGGCGTGACGGTCGACGTGGGCTGCGGCGGCTACGGCTCGGTCTCCTGGTCCGGGACCGACTGGGACTCCGCGTTCCTGGCCTGGATCAGCGGCCCCGAGATGTCTTCCTGGATCTACAGGCGCCCCGTCGGCAGCGACGCGCACCTGGTGGTCTGGCTGGAAGTGCGCCTGTACGCCGGCGGCGCGGTCGAGGTGCTGCCCTGGATCGAGAACGGCTACCTCAAGGTGGCGGGCGCGCAGAGCAAGAGCGCCACCTTCACCTTCAGCCTGGGCGGCACTCAGCGCTTCTCGCGCAGCATCGCGCTGGCCTGCCATTGTCGGACGGTGCTGCTGTCCGGGTCCGCCGTCTCGCACTGGCTCGGGACCGATCCCCAGGTCTCGATCAAGCACGACTCGACCTACCTGCAGTCCACCGGGCTGGTGCCTTCCTACCGCGCCAGCGTGGCCGACAACTCGTCGGTGGTCACCGGGCTGCCGAGCAGCTTCGTGCCGCTGCAGCAGGGCAGCATGCCGAACGCGATGGGCTCGGCCGGCTATCACCCTTCGATCGGCCTGCTGCCCGAATGGGACGTGCTCTACCTGGTCACCAACGCGGCGTCGACCTGGAAGGCGCTGCAGTTCAACGCCTACAGCGGCGGCCGCTACGGCATCCACTTCCGCGACGAGAACACGAACCGGCCGCTGAAGTTCAGCAGCTGGCCCAACCTGTGCCTGGCCGAAGGGGGCACCGACAACATCTCCAGCAAGGGGCAGTCGGCCACCGGCGAGACGACAGTGGCCTCCGCCGGCCCGGCCTTCCCCGAGTTGTGGGAAGGCACCCACCATCCGTCGATCGGCTTCACCGCCTACCTGGTGACCGGGCGCTGGTACTTCATGGAAGAGGCGCAGTTCGTCGCCACCGTCGGCTACCTGAAGCAGGGCTCCGGATCCGCGCAGCGCCAGGGTTCGGCGGGCATCTACAAGTCGTTCACCGGCGCCAGCACCACCCGCGGCATGGCCTGGCAGAACCGCTCGCTGCTGCAGGCGGCCTGCATCACGCCTGACGACGATCCGCTGCATGCCGAGTTCCTCGCCAGCGTGCAAGCGAACGTCGAGTTCCTGCACGCGCGCTACGTGGCCAAGACCAACAACCCGTACGGCTGGATCACGCCCTACACCGACTACACGGAAGGCGTCTCGGACACCACGGGCTCGGGTTCGACCTCGACCGCCATCCAGATCCCGAACGGCACCAGCGGGACCGACGGCTGGTACATCGGCTGGACGCTCACGATCGGTGGCCAGACGCGCACGGTGAGCGCCTACAACAGCAACACCAAGGTCGCGACCGTCTCGTCCCCGTTCACCGTGTCGACGGCCTCGGTGGCCTACTCGATCCAGAACAACATGTACTTCGAAGCCGCCTGGCAGCAGGACTTCGTCACCGGCGTCTTCGGCTACGGCCTGGCCATGGAAGTGACCGGCGCCGGCGCCACGCGCACCAAGCTCGTGGAGTTCTTCAACTGGAAGGCCAAGAGCGTGATCGGCCGCTTCGGCACGACCGCCACCACCGACTGGCTGTATCGCGACGCCGCGCCCTACACGGTGGCCATCGCCTTGTCGGACAACCCCGATTTCGACAACGGCACCGGTCCGTGGTTCTCGTCCTGGGGCGCGGCCTACGACGCCACCTGGAAGCAGTACGGCTCGCCGGGCGCCCGCGTCGACGGCGACCTGCGGGGCGGCAACTTCCCCGGCGCCACCAGCTACTGGGGCAACCTGCAGCCGGCGCTGGCCTATGCGGTGCAGCACGGCGTCGCGGGAGCGTCCACGGCCTATGCGCGGATGAAGGGCGCCTCGAACTGGGGCGCCGTGGTGACCGACATGAACAGCGCGCCGGTCTGGAGCGTGAAGCCTTTGGGCGAGTGAACCCCGCCGGCGCGCCCCGTGGCGCGCCAGTCCTGACACGCGGTGCATACTGCGGCCCCCCCCGGCCCACAACTGCCCTCATGTCTTCAAGGATCCCGCGCATCGTCGAGGGTCACGCCGAAACCCTCGCCGTGCTGACGGTGGCCTTGCTGGTCACGCTGCTGGAGGTGGTGCTCCTCAACGCGAAGTACGAGGCCTTCTCCGGGGGCTTCCTGCAGAGCCACGAACTCGCGACGGGCACGGCCCGTGCCGTCTTCGTGGCCGAGATCCTGCTTCTGCACGTCTGCGCGTTCTCGGCCCTGGGGGTCGTCTGGTTCAGGCTGGCCCGCGCCGCCGGCATGCCGCGTGCCACCCGCCTGCTCGACTGGTTCGCCGGGACCCTTCTGCTGAGCAGCGTCGTCACCTCGATCCGCTACCAGATCCACAGCTACTTCGGCGACTTCCTCACCTTCGCGATCGCCAAGAACCTGGGCGGCGGCAGCGTCTCCGACGCGCTGCGCTACGTCGCCGACGAGGCGACGCTGGTGGTCGTCGGGCTGGTCGCCTTCGTGGTGGCCTACGCCTTGGCGCGCCGCTTCGTCGCGCGCCGCTGGCAGCTCGGCGGCGCCGGCACCGGCACCGCCTACGGCGGCTGGACGGCGCTGGTGGCGACGCTCGCGACCGTCGGTGTGATGGCGCTGGTGAGCCAGAACGAGACCATGTGGTACCACATGCGGCGCGCCAACATCCACTTCGCGCTCGACCGCACGCTCGATGCCCTGACCGACTTCGACCGCGACGGCTTCGGCCTGTTCAGCTTCCCGAAGGACCCCGCACCCTTCGATGCCTCGATCTTCCCCGGCGCGCTGGACGTGCCCGGGAACGGCAAGGACGAGGACGGCTTCTTCGGCGACTTCAGCTACGTCGAGCGGCCCGCGCCCTCGGCACAGCCGGTCGAGGGACGGCACCCGAACATCTTCCTGATCGTGCTGGAGAGCACCCGCGCCGATGTGCTGGAGGCCGTGGCCGCGAACGGCCAGCCGGTGATGCCGGTGCTGCGCCAGCTGGCGGCGCAGGGCACGCATTCTGACCACTACTTCAGCCACACCGGCTACACGACCAGTTCCATCAAGTCGATCTTCTCGGGCAGCGTGGCCGAGTCGGCACCGCCCCTGCTGCTGCCGGCGCTGAAGCGGGGGGGCTACGATATTCACATCGTCTCGGGGCAGGACGAGCAGTTCGGCGAGATGGCCGAAGCCACGGGTGCGAAGGAACTGGCCACGACCTTCTTCGACGCCCGCAGCGCACCCGAGAAGCGGGTCTTCTCGTCGAGCGCCTCGGGCAGCCTGGCGCTCTCGAACACCGAGGTGACCTCGGAGGTCGAGCGGGTGGCCGGCGCGGCCGACTGGTCGCGGCCGCAATTCTTCTACGTCAACCTGCAGGCAGCCCACTTCCCCTATTTCCATCCCGGCATGCCGACGATCACGATCGGGCAGGCGCTGCCGCGCAACCAGCTCCGGCGCGAGAACCTGGCCGCCATCCGCGAGACCTACCTGAACGCCGGCGCCTACAACGACCAGGCGATCGGCCGGCTGGTCGAGATGCTGCGCGGCAGCGGCCGCTGGGCCGACACGCTGCTGGTGGTCGTGGGCGACCACGGCGAGTCGCTGTTCGACGACGGTTACCTCGGCCACGGCTTCATCGTCAGCCCAACCCAGCTGCGCACGGTGTTCGCGGCGAACAGGCGGCTGAGCATCCCCAAGGTCTTCGGCCACGCGGACCTCGCGCCGATCCTGCTCTCGAATGCCGGCTTCCGGGTCCAGCCGGAGCGCGACCCCGAGGGCGCCGTCTTCCACTACGTCGGCACGCTGGACCGTCCGAGCACGATCGGCCTGACCCTGGCGGACCGGACGATGGTGACCTTCAACCCCACCGACCGGCGCGGCACGTTCTCGCAGCCGGACCCGGCCCGGCCCGAAGCGCTGCGCTATCCGCCTGGCGACTCGGCGCGCGGCCCGGCCCTGAAGTCGCTGGTCCTCGAATGGGAGCGGCTGCGCTGGGAAACGGAGCTGAACCGCCGGCGTGGCCCGCGCGCCTCGAAGTCCAACTGATCGCGCACCGAAGCCGGCCGCCGGTGACCGCGACCCCCATGTCAGCGCACGAGACGCACGCCTACCGGAGGTTCGACCCCGGCGACTGCGGTTTCCCGGCACCGCCGGTGGCGCTCTGGCCCCGTCCTACGCGGGCGACTTGGCGTCGGCTGCGAATGGCCGGCCGTGCCGGCCAGGGTGCCCCATCGGCGGGCCAGGTGGAGCACTTCAGCCGCGCCCGCTACGCCATCGATCGGGTGCTGTCCGCCCTCGCTGCCGGGGGCGGCGGCGAGCTGTTCGCACCGTCGTACCACTGCCGGACGATGCTGGACGCCGCCGTGGCGCGCGGTGTCCGGGTAACGCTGTATCCCCTCACACCATCCCTCGCACCCGACCTCGACGCGTTGGCCGCGATGCTGAAGGCCCGCAGGGGGTCTTCGACGATCGTGCTGTCCACCCACTTCTTCGGTTTCCCGGCTCCAATCGCGCAAGTGCTGGCCCTGTGCCAGGCGGCCGGCGCCTCGCTGATCGAGGACTGCAGCCACTGCCTGGTCGACGGTTCGGGGCTGCCCGTCGGGCGGGCCGGAGCTTCCGACGGGCATGACGGCGTGCATGGCGACTTCGTCATCGCCAGCCCCTACAAGATGTTCCCCGCGCAGGACGGCGGCACGCTCTGGACCCGGCGCCCGCTGCCACCCGAGGACGGCTGCCGCGAGCCGGGTGCGGGCGAGGCCCTGCGGGCCTGGGCCGCTCTCGCGCGCGACCTTCTCCTGGCGCGGCCAGAACCGCCGCCGGCGACAGCCGGCCGCGATGCACGCCCCTGTGGACGCGAAGAGGCGGGCCAGGACGGCGGAGCGCCGTCGCCCGCGTTCGAGCCCACGATGTCACGCGCCGGCAGCCTGCCGGCCAGCCGATGGGTGGTCAGGCACAGTCGCCTCGCCTCGATAATCGAGGCCCGTCGTACCCGGTTCGAGCAGTGGGCCGGCGCACTGTCCGGCGTCGCCGGTCTGCGCCCGCTGCACGACACCCTCGACCCCGACACTGTGCCTTATGTCTTTCCGCTGCTCCTCGACGGACCGCCGGACACCTTCTTCGCGCTCAAGCGCTGGGGCGTCGCGCTGGGCCGCTGGGACGACATGCTCGACTCGCCGTGCGACGTGGCCGCCCGCTACCGCACGGCGCTCGTGCACCTGCCCTGCCACCAGGAGATCACGGACCCCCAGATGGCATGGATGATCGACTGCGTGCGGCGGGCCGCCACGCCATGAACGCGCTGCCGACGGTGCCGGCGGAGCGGGGTCGGTGGCGGGTGACGCCGGTGCGGCGGTCGCTCGCCGGCTTCGGCCCCGAATGGGACCGCCTGAACGCCATCCGCTTCGGCAACCACCCCTTGCTGGACAGCCGCTTCGTCGAGGGCCTGCTGCAGCACTTCGGCAACGGCCGCGAAGTCGTCGCCGCGCGCTACGTCGACGACCGTTGCGACGCGATGTGCCTGCTCGAGCCCCAGGGCCACGGCGCGTGGTGCAGCTTCCTGCCCAGCCAGGCCCAGCTCGGCCCCACGCTGGTCGGTGAAGCCTCGCAGCTCAACGGGCTGATCCAGGCGCTGCCCGGTCACGCGGTGCAGCTGGACCTGCTGTGCTGCGACCCGCGCCTCGGCCGCCTCTGGGCCGGCGGCTGCGAGGGTGCGTTCAGCTGCCATCCGCATGCCGTGACGATCGGCATCGACCTGGGCATGCGCCTGGAGGCGTGGCAGCAATCGATGCAGCGCTCGCTGCGCAACAACCTGAAGCGCTACGAGAAACGGGCCCAGGCCGATGGCCAGGCGCTGCGGTTCGTGACGCTGAGCGATCGCGCCGAGCTCGGCAGCGCCGTGCGCCGCTATGCCGAGCTCGAAGGCGCGGGCTGGAAGGGCCAGGAAGGCACCGCGTTGGGCTCCGTGCCCGAGCAGTTGCGCTTCTACGAGGAACTGCTCGACCGGTTTGCGGCGCAGGGTCAAGCCCACGTGTTCGAGCTGTGGTCGGGCGACCGGCTTGCCGCCTCGCGGCTGACGATCCGCCAGGCCGGCCGGATCATCATGCTCAAGACCACCTTCGACGAGTCGCTGCGTGAATGGGCGCCGGGCCGCCTGCTGCTGGCCCGCGTGGTCGAGCATGCCTTCTCGAACTGGCCGGGCGGTTCGCTGGAGTTCTACACCAACGCGACCGCCGACCAGCTCTCGTGGGGCGTGCAGCAGCGGCGCATCGTCCACGTCTGCATCCGGCGCGGGGCCGCGTGGGACGCCGCATTGCGGGCGCGCGCTGCGGTGCGCGCCGCGCGTGCCGGCTCGAAGCCGGAAGCGGAGCAGGCCCCGCTGCTGGAAGAATCGGTCGAGACGATGAACCTGGCGGAGACGCTGGACCAGGACACCGAGCGGCTGTTCGCCGCCCACGAGGCGCGGCACTTCCAGCTGGGCCTGGACTGGTGGCGGCTCCTCGACCGGGTCGCGATGGGCGCGACGAAAGGCTCGCGCATGCTGCTGCTGCGCAGGGGCGGCCACCCGGTCGCGGCGCTTCCCGTCAATGTCGAACCCGGTCTGGAACCGATGGGCGGCATGGTCGGCGCCCTCATGAACTTCTATTCGACCACCTACCTGCCGGTGGCGGGCGACGACGTCACCGGGCTCGACCTGCTGCCGCTGGTCACACGCCTGCGCGAACTCTGCAACGGCGCGCCGACCTTGCAGTTCGAATCAATGGATCCCGAAGCGCCGCAGACCGCGGCCCTGGAATCGGCGCTGCGGGCCGCGGGGTACGCCGTGGAACGCTACAGCTGCCTGGGCAACTGGTACCTGCCGGTGACGCAGTCGTGGGAGGAATACCTCGAGGCCCGCCCGGGTGAGCTGCGAAGCACGATCCGGCGCATGGGCAAGCGCCTGCAGGAGCTGGGCGGACGCATCGAGATCCTGAGTTCCGTCGACGAGGTCGACCGGGCGCTGTCGGCCTTTCATGCGGTCTATACGCGCAGCTGGAAGCACTCGGAACCGCTGCCGGGCATCGTCGACGGGCTGGTCAGCCTCTGCGCCCGCCGGTCCTGGCTGCGCATGGGCCTGATCTGGCTCGACGACAAGCCGATCGCGGCGCAGATCTGGGTCGTCAACGGCGGACGGGCGATGATCTACAAGCTCGCCTACGACCAGGCGCACAAGCGTCTGGCACCCGGCACCGTGCTGACGGCCACCCTGATGCGGCACGCGTTCGTGAACGACCGCGTCGTGGAGGTCGACTACCTGGTCGGCGACGAGCCGTACAAGAAGCAGTGGATGACGCACCGCCGCGATCGATGCGGGCTCGTCGCCAACGATCTGGACTCGCCCATCGGCTGGCTGGGGGCGGCAAGGCAGTTTGCTTCGCGCATGCGGCATCGGCTGCCGTCGGTGCTGAAGGCTGGAAGCGTGGAAACGAAATGAATTCGACCCTCGAAGCAGCACTCGTGCTGGGCCGCCCCGTCGACGGAGACGGCACGTCCTGGAGCCGGCAACTCTCCGCCGCCGACCCTGCGAAGGCGATCGGCGCCTTGCGGGGCGGATTCGCATTGGCGGTCCCGCTGAAGGACGGCACGACCGTGCTCGGCGTGGACCGGTTCGCGCGCGAGACGATCTGCTATGCGGAGTCGGACCAGGGGGTCCGGTTCTCGGCCCGGGCCGACGAACTGGCCGGCCCGTCGCCCGAACTGGACCCGCAGGCGATCTACGACTACCTGTTCTTCCACGCGATCCCGTCGCCGCGCACGATCTTCAAGGGCGTGCACCGGCTGCCGCCGGCGACCCTGGCGCTGGCCCGCGGCGGGAAGGTCGATGCCCGGCGCTACTGGACGCCGCATTTCGCGCCATCGGCCGGTGGTGCGAACTTCGACGTGCTGGCGAAGGAGTTCATGGGCCTGCTGGAAACGGCCGTACGTGAGCAGCTCGACGCCGGGGTGCCGGGCTGCTTCCTGAGCGGGGGCACCGACAGCTCCACCGTGGCTGGCATGATCGCGCGCGCGGCCGGCAAGGTCTCGACGTTCTCGATCGGATTCGAGGCGGAGGGCTACGACGAAATGCAGTACGCCCGCATCGCGGCCAAGCATTTCGGCGCCGACCACCATGCCTACTACGTGACGCCGGACGACCTGGTGCGCAGCATCGCGCAGGTCGCGGCCTCGTTCGATCAGCCCTTCGGCAATTCGTCGGTCGTGCCGGCGTACTTCTGCGCGAAGATGGCCCGCGAGGCCGGCGTCACCCGCCTGCTGGCCGGCGACGGCGGCGACGAACTTTTCGGAGGCAATTCCCGCTACGCCAAGCAGAAGATCTTCGACGCCTATGCCTGGCTGCCCGGGCCGCTGCGCACCGGACTGCTGGAGCCGGTCTTCGGTGGACGCGACGATTCAGGCATCGCGCTGCTCCGCAAAGCCGCCAGCTACATCGGTCAGGCCCGCCTGCCGATGCCGGAACGGACCCATCTGTACAACCTGCTGCTGCGCCTGGGCGTCGACGAGGTCCTCGAGCCCGGATTCCAGGCGCTGATCGACAGGAGCGCGCCCGGGCGACAGCAGCGCGCCGTCTGGGACGAGGTGCCTGCCGACAGCCAGATCGACTGCACGCTGGCCTACGACTGGCGCTACACCCTGGCCGAGAGCGACCTGCCCAAGGTGCGTGCCGCGACCGCACTGGCGCAGGTCGAGGTGGGCTACCCGATGCTCGACGAGCGCCTGGTCGACTTCTCCATGCGCCTGCCACCGAGCTGGAAGGTCAAGGGCCTGCAGCTGCGTTGGTTCTTCAAGCAGGCGCTGCGCGGCTTCCTGCCCGAAGAGATCATCACGAAGAAGAAGCAGGGCTTCGGCTTGCCGTTCGGCGTCTGGGCCACGCGGCACGCGGCGCTGATGGAACTGGCACGGGACTCGATGTCCACCCTCGCCGAGCGCGGCATCGTGCGGCCGGCCTTCGTGCAGACGCTCGTCGAGCGGAAGATCCACGAGCATCCCGGCTACTACGGCGAGATGGTGTGGATCCTGATGATGCTCGAGCAGTGGCTGC
>CAYVXO010000028.1:0-35443 GCA_964454485.1 uncultured Rubrivivax sp. | reverse complement strand
TCGGCTCGCTGATCGGCGGGTCGCGCCGCTGAGCCCGGCGCGGCCGTGGCCGGGCCCGGCACCGCCGAACGCGACGCCCGGCTGGCGGCACTGCTGGCGGCCGCCGCGCGCGGCGATGCCGCCGCCTTCGAGTCCTTCTACGACGCCACCGTCGGCCTGGCGCAGGCGCTGGCCTGGCGCTTCGTGCGGGGTGCCGAGCTGGAAGACCTGCTGGCCGACGCCTTCTTCGAGGCCTGGCGCAACGCGCCCCGCTTCGACCCCTCACGCGGCAGCGCGGTCACCTGGCTGCTGACGCTGGTGCGCAGCCGCGCCCTCGACCGCCTGCGGCGCGCCGCCGCGCGGCCGGAGACGGCCATGGACGACCCGCCCGAACCGAAGGACGACAGCGCCGACCCGGCCGAAACACTCTGGCGGCGCGAAGCCGGCAGCCGGCTCGACCAGGCGCTGCGCGCGCTGGACGCGCGCGAACGCTGGGTGCTCGGGCTGGCCTTCTTCCGCGGCCTGGGGCCGGCCGAGATCGCCACCGCCACCGGGCTGGCGCCGGGCAGCGTGAAGTCGACCCTGTCGCGCGCGCAGTCGAAGCTGCGGCGCGCGCTCGCCGGCTGAGCCGGCCGTACCATCGGGAAAGCTCATGCCCACCGAACCCGCCCTCGACGACGACACCGCCGCGCTCATGGCCGCCGCGCTCGACCCGGTGCCGATGCCGCCGGCCGCCGCCGCGCGCGTGAAGCGCCGGCTGCTGCAGCGCGTGGCCGCCGACTCGACGCCGCGCCACCACACCGTGCCGGCGGGCGAAGCCGGCTGGCAGCCCTTCGGCGAAGGCCTGTCGATCAAGGTGCTGCACGAAGCCGGCGGCGTCATGTCCTACCTGGTGCGGCTGGCGCCGGGCGCCGCGCTGGCGCCGCACCGCCACCCGCTGGACGAGGAATGCGTGGTGCTGGAAGGCGAGGTGCAGATCGGTGCCCTGCGCGTCGGCCCCGGCGGCTACCACCGCGGGCTGAAGGACGTGCTGCACGACCACGTGGCCAGCGAAGGTGGCGCGTTGATCTTCCTGCGCGGCGCCGCGCCCGAACTGACACAGTTGCTCTGAAGCGCCCGGCGCCGCGCCGGCACCGTTTCGCGCCCGCCGGCGGCGTTCCGTCGCAGCGGGCTCGCGCCGCCGGGCGCGCGGCACGAGCATGGGGCTCCTTCGCCGAATTCCGCCACCGCCATGCTCGACATCCTGCGTTACACGCCACTCTGGGTCTGGGGGCTGCTCGTGTTCCTGGTCGCCCTCGGCGCCGCCCAGCTGCGCACACGACGGCTCTCTCGCGCGCGCCTCGTGCTGCTGCCGGCGGTGCTGCTGGTGCTGGGACTCTTCTCCACCGCCACCAGCTTCCGCGTGCCGCTGGCGGCGCTGGCCGCCTGGGCGGCAGCGCTCGCCCTGGGCGCGCTCGCCGGCTGGCGCCTGCTGCGCCCGGACGCGAGCTGGGACCCGGCCACGCGCACCCTGCTCTTGCCCGGCAGCGTGCTGCCGCTGGCGCTGATCCTGGCGATCTTCACGCTGCGCTACGCCGGCAGCGTGGCGCTCGTGCTGCACCCGGACTGGCGCGCCAGCCTGGCGGTGGCGATGCCGATGTCGGCCACCTTCGGCGCCCTGAGCGGCCTCTTCATGGGCCGCGCCTGGGGCCTGCTGGCGCGGGCGCGCTGATGGGCCGCGCCGCCGCCGGACAATGGCGGCCCATGAACTCGCGCCCCGTCGTCGCCGACACGGCCGTGCAGGCCGCGCTGGCGCGGGTGCGCCGCCGCGCCGGCCGCACCGTGGTCTACATGGTGGTGCTGTGCATCGCCATCGGCGTGCTGCTCACCGCCATCGACGGCGGCGCACCCTTCGAGCACCTGGTCTACTCGTTCGTGATCGGCTTCCTCTGCTGGGGCCTCACCGAGGCCGGGCGCATCGCCGCCGCCGCGCTGACCGACCTGCTGCGCCGCCGCCGCGGGCTGCCGCCGCACCCTTCGGGCTTCCAGGCCGGCTGGCGCGGCATCGTGCCGGGCGTGCTGCTGTCGGTGCTGGTGGGGCCCTCGCTAGGGCTGACGATCGGCGACTGGCTCACCGGCCACGTCACGCCCAGCCTGCTGGAGTGGACCTCCACGACGACGCGCGTGACCTTCGTGCTCACCCTCATCGGCTCGATCGCGTCGGTGGTGGTGCTGAGCACGATGGAACGCCTCTCGGGCGCGCGCGCGCAGGCCGAGGCGGCGCAGCGCCAGGCCGCCGAGCACCAGCTGCGGCTGCTGCAGAGCCAGCTGGAACCGCACATGCTGTTCAACACGCTGGCCAACCTGCGCGTGCTGATCGGGCTGGACCCGCCGCGCGCGCAGGCCATGCTGGACCGCCTGATCGCCTACCTGCGCGCCACGCTGGCCGCTTCGCGCGCCGAACGGCACCCGCTGGCGGCCGAGTTCGAGCGCATCGAGGACTACCTCTCGCTGATGGCGGTGCGCATGGGCCCGCGGCTTTCGGTGCAGCTGGAGCTGCCGCCCGCGCTGGCCGGACTGCAGGTTCCGCCGCTGCTGCTGCAGCCGCTGGTGGAGAACAGCATCCAGCACGGGCTGGAGCCGAAGGTGGAAGGCGGCCGCATCGTCGTCAGCGCCACGCGCGCCGACGGCATGCTGCTCCTCACGGTGGCCGACAGCGGCGTCGGGCCCGGCGGCGCGGACACCGCCGGCACCGGTTTCGGGCTCACCCAGGTGCGCGAGCGGCTGGCCACGGTCTACGGCGGCCGCGCACGCCTGTCCCTCGCCGGCGCGCCCGAAGGCGGCACGCGCGCCGAGATCTCGCTGCCGCTGGAGGACACCGCATGACCACCGCGCTCATCGCCGAGGACGAACCGCTGCTCGCCGCCGGCCTGCGCGCCGACCTCGCCGCGCTGTGGCCGGCACTCGACGTGGTGGCGATGGTGGGCGACGGCGAACGCGCGCTCGCCACCGCGCTCGCCGAGCGGCCCGACGTCTGCTTCCTCGACATCCGCATGCCCGGCCAGAGCGGCCTGGAGGCGGCGCAGGCGCTGGCCGAGGACTGGCCCGCCGGCCACCCGTTCCCGCTGCTGGTCTTCGTGACCGCCTACGACCAGTACGCGCTCGCCGCCTTCGAGGCGCAGGCCGCCGACTACCTGGTCAAGCCGGTCGACCGCCAGCGCCTGGCCGCCTGCGTGGGCCGGCTGCAAGCCAGGCTGGCCGAAAGAACGAGTGGTGCCGAGGCGATCGAACGCGCGCTCGCACCGCTGCGCGGGCTGCTCGGCACCCAGGCGCCTTCGACGACGCCGCTGCTCGACGTGATCCAGGCGCAGACCGGCAACCTGGTGCACCTGGTGCCGGTGGCCGAGGTGGTCTATTTCGAGGCCGCCGACAAGTACGTGCGCGTCGTCACCGCGGAGCGCGAGTACCTCATCCGCGTCTCGCTGAAGACGCTCATACCTCAGTTGGACCCGAAGATCTTCTGGCAGGTGCACAGGGGCCTCGTGGTGCAGGCGAAGTGCATCGCGAGCGCCTTGCGCGATGACTCCGGCAAGGCAGTTCTGACCTTGCGAAACCGACCCGAGACATTGGTCGCAAGTCGGCTCTACGCGCACCTGTTCCGCGGCATGTAGGCACCTCAAGCGGCGGCCGCGGCGGGTCGATAAGCGTTCACAACGGGATTCCGGTCGGGCTGTATCGACACCGGGCCCGTGCCCTTGTCGAAACCAGCCTGCCCGGAGACCGCCATGCGCCCGAACGTCCTCTTCCTCGCCGCCGCCTTCGCGGCCCTGCCCGCCCTCGCCGCCGACGGGGTGAGCGCCTCGGAGATCAAGATCGGCATGGTCAACGTGCAGAGCGGCCCGGCCGCCGGCCTGGGCCAGGGCATGAAAAGCGGTGCCGAGGCCGTGTTCAAGGCCGTCAACGCCAAGGGCGGGGTCAATGGCCGCAAGATCAACCTCGTCATCGGCGACGACGGCTACGAGCCGGACAAGGCGGTCGACGAGACGCTCAAGATGATCGAGGGCCAGAAGGTGTTCTCGCTCTTCGGCTACGTCGGCACGCCGACCGCCAACGCGGTGCTGCCGATCGTGAAGGAGATGGACGTGCCGCTGGTCGGCGCCTTCACCGGCGCGATGAGCCTGCGCCAGCCGGTCACCAGGCAGGTGTTCAACGTGCGCGCCAGCTACGACGACGAGGCCGAGGCGCTGGTCGCCCACTTCATCGCCAAGGGCGCGAAGACGGTCGCCGTCTTCTACCAGGACGACGGCTTCGGCCTGGCCGTGCTCTCGGGCACCGAGAAGGCGCTCAAGAAGCGCGGCCAGCAGGTCCTGGCCAAGGGCACCTTCCAGCGCAACACGGTGGCCATCAAGTCCGGCCTGGCGGCGATGCTCGAAGCCAAGCCCGACGCGGTGGTGATGGTGGGCCCCTACACGCCGCTGGCCGCCTTCATCAAGGAAGCGCGCGCCGCCGGCCTGAAGTCGCAGCTGGCCACGGTCTCCTTCGTCGGCACCGACAACCTGGTGGCCCAGGTCGGCAAGGACGGCGACGGCGTCGTCATCTCGCAGGTGGTGCCCTTCCCCGAGGACAACGACCTGCCGGTCACGAAGGAATGCCGCGAGCTGCTGGCCGCCAGCGGCGGCGGCAACCTGGGCTTCGTCAACTTCGAGGGCTGCATCACCGCCAAGGTGCTGGTGGCGGCGCTGGAACGCAGCGGCGCCGCGCCCGAGCGCGCCGGCTTCGTCGACTCGCTGGCCGCGATGCAGGGCGTGGACCTGGGCGGGCTGAAGGTGAACTTCAGCGCCGACAACCACCAGGCCAGCAACGAGGTGTTCCTGACGCAGATCCGCGACGGCAAGATCGCCAAGCTGCGCTGATCCCCGAACCCGCCACCGGACCCTTCCGATGAAGATCTCCCACCGCCTGGTGGCGCTGTCGGGCGTCTCGGCGGCCGGCCTGCTGTGCGTGGCCGCCGTGAGCTACTTCGCGGTGACCTCGATCCAGTCCGACCTGCAGGGCCTGACGCTGCATGCCGCGCCGCTGCAGGCGCGCACGCTCGAACTCCAGGAGCGCACCGAGCGGCTGCTCGGCGGCCTGCTGAAGATGAGCCTGGCCCACGGCGCCGACGAGGCGACGAAGGCACGCGCCGCTGTCGACGCCGAACTGAAGGCGATCGACGCGCTGCGCGGCGAGATCCGCACGCTGGACCCGAACGCGAAGCTGGAAGGCGCCGACTTCCGCGCCGCGCGCGAGCAGATCGCGAAGGCGGTCGAGCGCCGGCTGGTCGATGCCGAGTCGTATCGCCGCGAGACCGAGACCGCGCGCGATTCGCTGGCCAGCGCGGCCAAGCACATCGGCGCCACGCGCGTCGCGGTGGCGCAGATCGGCGTCGACGCCGGCAAGGCGGCCGACGCCGCGCAGGAGGCCACGCGCCGGCTGGGCAACCTGACCAAGCGCGCGCTGCAGGCGCAGACCCTGCTGCGCGAGGTGGCGCTGGTGGTCGCCGAGATCGACCAGGTGCCCAACCGCTTCCGCCTGGCGCCGCTGAAGGAGAAGGTGAAGGCGCCGCTGGACAGCCTGCAGCGCCTGGAAGCCGAGCCGGGGGCCGAGGACGCGCTGAAGGACCTGCGCGCCGCCGCGGCGCAGATGTTCGAGGCGATCGCCAAGGACGGCAGCGGCCTGCTCGCCGCGCGCGCCGCCGTGCTGGCGAAGAAGGACGACGCCGAGGTGGCCGCCGCCTACGCGAAGCAGCGCAAGGCGGTGACCGACCCGATCGAGGCGCAGTCGGCCAAGCTGGGCGCGCTGATCGACGGCATCGAGGTGCAGGCGGTCAAGCAGCGCCAGGCGCTGGAGGCGGCGCTCAAGCTGCGCAACGAGCCCGGCGGTGTCGTCAACACGAGCGAGGAAGTGACGCTGGCGATCCGCGACATGGTCGGCGGGCTGCGCCTGCTGATGCTGGCCGCCGCCGAGGACGAGGCCGAGGCCACGCGCACCGCGCTGCGCCAGCAGGCGCAGGCGCTCGCGCAGGGCATGAAGGCGATGCAGGCGGGCCTGTCCCGCATGGGCCGGCCGCAGCTGGCGCAGCAGGTGGAGGACGCGCTCAACGCGATGGGCGGCGTCGTCAGCGCGATCGAGAACGTGGCCGCCACCAAGAAGCGCCTGCTCGCCAGCGAGACGCAGATGGCCGCCTCGCTGGCACAGCTGAAGGCGGTGGCGGCGCAGCAGTCGCAGCTGGGCGAGCAGCAGGTGCGCAGCGTGGGCGAACGGCAGGCCGAGGTGAGCCGCGCGGTCGACCGCCGCGTCACCAGCTCGCTGGTGCTGATCGTGGGCATCGCCGGCGGCATCATCGCCGTCATCGGCGCGCTGTCCTGGTTCACGGTGCGGCTGGTGACACGCCGGCTCGACGCCGCGGTGAAGGTGGCCGAGGAGGTGTCCCAGGGCCGCCTGGTCGCCGTGGAAGCCGGCAGCGGCAACGACGAGACGGCGCGCCTGATGGCGGCGCTGGGCTCGATGGTGGCGACGCTGTCGGGCATCGTCGGCGAGATCCGCGGCGCGGCCGAGCAGATCGACGCCGGCAGCAGCGAGATCAGCCGCGGCAACCAGGACCTGTCCAGCCGCACCGAGCAGCAGGCCAGCGCGCTGCAGCAGACCGCCGCCTCGGTGGAGGAGCTGACCGCCACCGTGCGCCAGAACGCCGAGTCGGCGCGCGCGGCGCACGGCCTGGCCGGCGAGGCCAGTGCGGTGGCCGAACGCGGCGGCCGCGTGGTGGGCGAGGTCGTGACCACGATGCAGGGCATCGCCGACGCCTCGCAGAAGATCGCCGAGATCATCGGCGTCATCGACGCGATCGCGTTCCAGACCAACCTGCTGGCGCTCAACGCGGCGGTGGAGGCGGCGCGCGCCGGCGAGAACGGCCGCGGCTTCGCCGTCGTGGCCGCCGAGGTGCGCACGCTGGCCGGCAAGTGCGCCGAGGCCGCCGCCCAGGTGAAGACGCTCGTGACCCAGAGCGTCGAGCGGGTCGAGGCCGGCGCCGGCCTGGTGCAGGGTGCCGGCAGCACGATGGAGGAGATCGTGCGCCAGGTGCAGCGGGTGAACGCGCTGATCGCCGAGATCGCGCGCGCCAGCGACGAGCAGGCCGCGTCGGTCGGCACCGTGGGCGGCGCGGTGAGCCATCTGGACCGGATGACGCAGCAGAACGCCGCCCTCGCCGAGCAGAGCACGGCGGCGGCGATGTCGCTGCGTTCGCAGGCCGAAGGGCTGACGCGGGCGATCGCGGTCTTCGAGCACGCCTGAGGCGGATTCCGTCCCGGCCCGACGGCCGGGACGCCCCGGCCGCCCGCCTACAATCCAGCCTTTCGCCGCCGGGGCCTTTGCCGCCCCGGACCGACGGGAGGAATTTGTCGTGTCCCTGCCCCAGAATGCCGCTGCCGAACCTGCCGTGACGTCCGCCGAGCAGCCTGCGCTCGAGCGCGAGCTCGCCCAGCTGTTCGTCGACGCGCTGAACCTGGAGACCCCGGCCGCCGAGATCGACGTCACCGCGCCGCTGTTCGGCGACGGCCTCGGCCTCGATTCGATCGACATCCTCGAGGTGGCGCTCGAGATCTCGCACCGCTACGGCTTCCAGCTGCGGTCCGACGACGAGAACAACCACAAGATCTTCCAGTCGCTGCGCAGCCTGGCCGCCCACGTGGCCCGCAACCGCACCAAGTAGCCTCGCCCATGCCCGCCTGGCGCATCCTGGCCGGCGTCGCGGCCCTCTGCGGCTATGCCTGGTTGTCCCACTGGCTGATGGTGCATGCGCCGGCGCGCCCGTGGACGGTGGCCGCGCTCTTCGGGCCGCTGCTGGCCGCGGTGGCCGTGGCCGGCTGGAAGCGGCGCCACCGGCCGACGCTGGCCGCGGCGGCCGCCGCCGCGGTGGCGGTGGCGGTCGTGGTGGCGCGCGGCGGCGTCGAGGACGTGAGCCGGCTCTACGTGCTGCAGCACGCCGCCATCCATGCCGTGCTGGGCTGGACCTTCGGCATGACGCTCAGGCCCGGCGCGACGCCGCTCATCAGCCTGCTGGCGCGCAGCGTGCACGAGCAGTTCCCGCCCGCGCTGGCCGCCTACACGCGCTGGCTCACCGGGCTGTGGACGGCCTACTTCTTCGCGATCATCGCCGTCTCGCTGGCGATCTACGCGCTCGCGCCCTGGCCCTGGTGGTCGTTCTTCTGCAACGTGCTCACGCCGCTGGCCGCCGTCGGCCTGTTCGCCGGCGAACACGTGCTGCGCTACTGGCGCCACCCCGAGTTCGAGCGCATCACGCTGGCGCGCGCGCTGCGCGCCTGGCAGGCGCACGCCACCGCCGCCCGATGACCGGCCGCCTGCCGCTGCTGGCCGCACGCGACCTCGCGGCGCCGATCGCGTGGCGCGCCGGCCGGGCGCTGAGCGGCGCGCGCTTCCTCGCCGCCGCACAGGCGCTGGCCGAACGGCTGCCCGCCGGCGGCCGGCCGGTGAACCTGTGCCACGACCGGCTGCACTTCGCGCTCGGAGTCGCGGCCGCGCTGCTGCGCGGCCAGACCAGCCTGATGCCGCCGAACGCGCTGCCCGAGACGCTGTCCCGGCTGCCCGAAGGCGCGGCACCCTATGCGCTGGTCGACCACGACGAGCCGGTGGCGCTGCCGGTGGTGCGCGTGCAGGTGGCCGATGGCGACGCGCACGAGGCGCTCGAGGTGCCGGCGCTGCCGGTGGCGCAGCCGGCGGTGTGCCTGCTCACCAGCGGCAGCACCGGCGCGCCGCAGCCGCACGCCAAGCTCTGGGGCCCGCTGGTCGCCAACATCGGCGCCGAGGCGGCGCGCCTGGCCGAGCTGATGGGGCAGGACTCGATCGCCGGCCTCAACATCGTCGCCACCGTGCCGGCGCAGCACAGCTACGGCTTCGAATCGACGGTGCTGCTGGCGCTGCTGGGCGGCGCCACGTTCGACGCCGGCCGGCCGTTCTACCCGGCCGACATCGCCGCCGCGCTGGAAAGCGTGCCGCGGCCACGCGCGCTGGTCACCACGCCCTTCCACCTGAAGACGCTGCTGCTGTCCGGGGTGGCGCTGCCGCCGGTGGACCTGCTGCTGTCGGCCACGGCGCCGCTGTCGCCGCAGCTCGCCGCCGAGGCCGAAGCGCGGCTGGGCGGCCGGCTGGTGGAGATCTACGGCTGCACCGAAGCCGGCCAGGTGGCCGCGCGCCGCACCACCGAAGGCGAGGTCTGGACCACGCTGGGCGCGCTGCGCCTGGCGCGCGAGGACGGCCCCGAGGGCGAACGCTTCATCGTCGCCGGCGGCCATGTCGTCGAGCCGACCCCGCTGGCCGACGTGCTGGAGCTGGAAAGCGACCGCCGCTTCCGCCTGCTGGGGCGCGCCAACGACCTGATCCACGTCGCCGGCAAGCGCAGTTCGCTCGCGCACCTGAACTTCCAGCTCAACCGCGTCGAAGGCGTCGAGGACGGCGCCTTCTGGCTGCCCGACGAGGTGCCGGGCGAGGTGACGCGGCCGGTGGCCTTCGTCGTCGCGCCGAAGCTGGATGCGCGCGCCGTCGTGGCCGCGCTGCGCGAACGGCTGGAGCCGGCCTTCGTGCCGCGGCGCGTGGTGGCGGTCGACGCGCTGCCGCGCGAAGCGACCGGCAAGCTCACCGCCGGCACGCTGGCGCGCTTCGCGCGCGAGACGCTGGCGCGGCTGGACGGCGTGGCCTTCGACGTGCCGGCCGACCACCCGGCCTTCGCCGGCCACTTCCCCGGCCACCCGCTGCTGCCCGGCGTGGTGCTGCTGTCCTGGGTGATGGAAACGCTGGCCGCGATGCCCACGCTGGCCGCGACGCTGGGCGCCACGCCCGCGATCGAGCAGGTCAAGTTCCTCGCCCCCGTGGGCCCCGGCCAGCGCGTGCGCGTGAAGCTGCAGCCGGCCGGCCGCGGCGCCGCCTTCGAGGTCACGCGCGGCGACACCGTGGTCGCGCGCGGCACGCTGGCGCCATGAATTCGACGGCCGCACCGCCGCACTGGACGAGCGCGCGCGAGCGCAGCAACCGCTTCGCGCTCTGGCTCATCGTCTGGATCGCGCTCCACCTGGGGCGGCCGGTGGCGCGGCTGCTGCTGCACCCCATCACCGCCTACTTCGTGGTGTTCTCGCCGAAGGCGCGCCGCCAGTCCAAGCGCTACCTGAACCGCGTGCTCGGCCGCCGCGCCGCGCTGGCCGACGGCGACCGCCACGTCCACGCCTTTGCCGCCTGCGCGCTCGACCGCATCTGGTTCGTCAAGAACCGGATGGACGTGTTCGACCTCGAGGTGCTGAACGAGAAGCTCGTCGACGACACGCTCGCCGAAGGCCGCGGCGCCTTCCTGCTCGGCGCCCACATCGGCAGCTTCGAGGCGCTGCACTCGGTCGGCGCCAGCCGCCCCGGGCTGAAAGTGGCGATGGTGATGTACCCCGAGAACGCACGCATGATCCACGGCGTGCTGCAGGCCATCGCGCCCGAGTTCGAGATGGGCATCATCGCCATCGGCACCCGCGGCAGCACGCTGCAGATCCGTGACTGGCTCGACAACGGCGGCCTGGTGGGCCTGCTGGGAGACCGGTTCCTCCCGACGGACGCGGCGCGCGCCGCACCGACGATGCTGCCCTTCCTGGGTGTGCCCGCGCCCTTCAGCGACGGCCCGTTCCGGCTCGCCATGCTGCTCAAGCGGCGCGTCATCTTCATGGCCGGCCTGTACCGCGGCGGCAACCGCTACGAGATCGCGTTCGACGAGCTGGCCGACTTCAACCACCCGCCCGAGGACCCGGCCGAGCGCGAACGCCTAGTGCGCGAAGCGCTGGAGCGCTACGTCCGGCGGCTCGAATCGCTGGTGCGCGAAGCGCCCTACAACTGGTTCAACTTCCACGACTTCTGGCATGAAGACGCCGCTGCGTCCTGATCTGCTGCGCGCCGCGTTGGCGCTGCTGCTGGCCGCCTGGCTGCCGGCAGCGCAGGCCTTCGACCTCGGGACGCTGATGGGCCTGCTGGCCGCGCGCAAGGGCGCCGAAGCCCGCTTCACCGAGGAACGCACCGTCTCCAGCCTGGACAGCCCCCTGCGCAGCAGCGGCACGCTCAGCTACACCGCGCCCGATCGCTTCGTGCGCCAGACGCAGGAGCCGCGGCCGGAGGCGATGGAAGTGGCCGGCAACAGCGTCACGCTCAGGCGCGGTGGCCGCACGCGCACGCTGCAGCTGGATGCGGTGCCCGAACTGGCGGCGCTCGTGGACGCCATGCGCGGCACGCTCTCGGGCGACGCCGCGGTGCTGCAGCGCCACTTCAAGGTGGAGCTCACGGGCTCGAACCCGAAGTGGGTGCTGCTGCTCACGCCCACGGAAACGCGGCTGCGCCAGCAGGTCTCGGACATCGAGATCGTCGGCAGCGGCGCCGACGTGCGCAGCATCGACCTGCGGCTGGCCGGTGGCGACCGTGCGCTGATGCTGATCGAGCCGCTGCCGGCGCCGGCGAGGAAATGAGCACCCTGGCCCTGCCCGCCCGGCGCCGCCTGCAGGTGCTGCTGGTCTGGCTGGCGCTGGTCGCCGCGGCCGGCTGGCAGATCGCGCGCACGCCCTTCACCGCCGACCTCTCGGCCTTCCTGCCCGCGAGCCCCGACGCCGGCCAGCGCCTGCTCATCGACCAGCTGAAGACCGGCCTGCCGGCGCGCACGCTGATGATGGCGATCGACGGCGGCACGCCGCTGCAGCGCGCCGACGCCTCGCGCACGCTGGCCGCGGCGCTGCGGCAGAGCGGGCTCTTCGAACAGGTCCAGAACGGCGATACCTCGGCCGACGGCGGCATGGGCGACCTCGGGCGCTGGGTCTTCGAGCGGCGCTACCTGCTCAGCCCGGCGGTCGACGCGCAGCGCTTCACCGCCGCCGGCCTGGCCGACGCCATCGCCGAAAACGTCTCGCTGCTGGGCACGCCGGCGGGCAACGCATTGAAGCCGCTGCTCGACCGCGACCCCACCGGCGAGACGCAGCGCATCGCCGAGGCGTTGATCCCCGCCTCGGCGCCGCGCACCGAGGAAGGCGTCTGGGCTTCGCGCCACGGCGGCCGCGCGCTGCTGCTGGCGGTGGTGAAAGCCGAAGGCGCCGACCTCGACGCGCAGCAGAAGGCCATCGTCGCCATCCGTGGTGCCTTCCCGGCGGCTTCGGGCCTGACACTGAAATTGAGCGGCACGCCGCTGTTCTCGGTCGACAGCCGCGCCCACATCGAAGCCGAGGTGCACTGGCTGGCGGTGGCCGGCACGGTTCTCATGAGCGTGCTGCTGCTGGCCGCCTTCGGCTCGCCCAAGCCGCTGCTGGTGGCGCTGCTGCCGGTGGGCAGCGGCGTGCTGGCCGGCATCGTGGCGGTGAGCCTGGGCTTTGGCGGCGTGCACGCCATCACGCTGGGCTTCGGCACCACGCTCATCGGCGAGGCGGTCGACTACGCCATCTACTACCTGATCCAGGCCAGCTCGACATCAGGTCCCGGCGGGGAAGGCTGGCGCGGCTGGCTGCAGCGCGGCTGGCCCACCGTGCGGCTGGGGCTGCTCACCTCGGTCTGCGGCTTCGCGGCGCTCACCTTCTCGGGCTTCCCCGGGCTGGCGCAGCTGGGCGTGTTCTCGGTCGCCGGCCTCTTCGGCGCGGCGCTCGCCACCCGCTTCGTGCTGCCGGTGCTGATGCCCGAGGGCGCGCGCGGCCAGGGCCTGCGGCGCCACCTGGCCCGCTTCGCCGGTGCGGCGGTGCGCCGGCTGCCGGCCACGCGCTGGCTCTGGCTGGGCGCCGCCGCGGCCGCGCTGGCGGTGCTGCTGCTGCACGAAGGCGCGCTGTGGCGCGCCGACCTGTCGTCGCTGTCGCCGGTACCGAAGGAGGCGATCGATCTGGACGAACAGCTGCGCGCCGAACTCAGCCCCGGCGGCGGTGGCACGCTCGTCGTCGTGCAGGGCGACGACCCCGAGCAGACGCTGCAGCGCACCGAAGCCGCCACCGCCGCGCTCGAAGCGCTGGTCGAACCCGGCGTGCTGGCCGGCGTGGACAGCGTGACGCGCCTGCTGCCCAGCCGCGCCACGCAGGAAAGGCGGCGCGCCGCGCTGCCCGCGGAAGCCGCGCTGCGCAGCGCCCTGGCCGAAGCCACGAAGGACGGGCCGCTGAAGGCCGAGCGGCTGGCGCCCTTCGTCGCCGAGGTGGCCGCCGCGCGCGCGCGGCCGCTGGAAACGCTGGACAGCGCGCGCCAGGGGCCGGCGGCGCCGCTGCTGTCGGCGCTGATGTTCCGCCGCGGCGACGGCGGCTGGGCCGCGCTGCTGCCGCTGCAGCCGCCGGCCGGCAAGGACGACGTGGACCTGGCCGCCGTGCGCAAGGCGCTCGAAGGCCGCGCCGGCGCGCAGGTGCTGCAGATCAAGCCCGAGCTCGACCGCCTCTACGCTCGCTACCTGCGCGAAGCGCAGACGCAGGCCCTGCTGGGCGCCCTGGGCGTGGTGCTGCTGATGGCGGTGTCGCTGCGCTCCGCGCGCCGCCTGCTGGCGGTGTGCGAGCCGCTCGCGCTTTCGGTGCTGCTGGTGATGGGCGGGCTGGTGGCGGCGGGCGTGCAGCCGGGCATCCTGCACCTGGTGGGGTTGTTGCTCGTGGTGGCGATCGGCTCCAACTACGCGCTCTTCTTCGACCTCGCGCAGGGTGGACAACGGCTGGACGACGACACGCTCGCTTCGCTGCTGCTCGCCAACCTGACCACGGTGGTGTCGTTCGCGCTCATCGCCGCCTCGCAGATCCCCGCCTTGTCGGCGGTCGGACGCGTGGTCGCGCCGGGGGCGCTGCTGGGGCTGGTGCTCTCGGCCGCCTTCGCGCGCCGGCGCTCCTCGGTATGACACACTTCTGCCCCGCCATGCTGACCGCTTCCGCCAACGCCGCCCCGTCGCGCTGGCCCTGGCCGCCGCTCGTGCGTGCCAGCGTCGGCCTGCACGCGGCCGCGGCCGGCGCTGCCGCCTTCGTGCCCGGCGCCGCGCCCTGGGCGCTCGCGGTGGTGCTGCTGGACCATGCGGTCATCACCGGCGCCGGCCTCACGCCGCGCAGCGGCTGGCTCGGCCCCAACGTGACGCGCCTGCCGGCCGAAGCGGCCGCGCGGCGCGCCTTCGCGCTCACCATCGACGACGGCCCCGACCCCGAGGTCACGCCCGCGGTGCTGGACCTGCTGGACACGCTGGGGCTGAAGGCGAGCTTCTTCCTCATCGGCGAGCGCGCACGCGCGCAGCCGGTGCTGGTGCGGCGCATCGTCGAGGCCGGCCACGACGTGCAGAACCACAGCGCGCACCACCGCCACCACTTCTCGTTGATGGGGCCGCGCGCCATCGAACGCGAGGTGGCCGACGGCCAGGCGATGCTGTCCGACCTGACCGGCCGCGCGCCGCACGCCTTCCGCGCGCCGGCCGGCCTGCGCAACCCCTTTCTCGACCCCGTGCTGCATCGCCTGGGCCTGCACCTGGTGAGCTGGACGCGGCGCGGCTTCGACACCCGCGAGGCCGACGCCGGCCGCGTGCTCGCGCGCCTGCGCACCGGCCTTTCGGCCGGCGACATCGTGCTGCTGCACGACGGCCACGCGCGCCGCACCGCCAGCGGCCGGCCGGTGCTGCTGGAGGTGCTGCCGCCGCTGGCGGCCGCGCTGCGCGAAGCCGGCCTCGCCACCGAGACCCTGACCCAGGCCCTGCCTCCGCGCCGCCCATGAACACCCAGGTGATGACCGCCGGCCCGGCGCCGGACGCCGACGCGGCCTGGCGCCGGCTGCACGAATCGGCGAGCGCGCGCTACCGCGGCGCCGGCCGCTTCGCATGGCACTTCGCGCGCGGCAAGCTCGGGCGCGACCCGGCCTTCCGCGCGCTGCTCGAACGCGGCGACCTCGCCGGCCGCGCGCGCGTGGTCGACATCGGCTGCGGCCAAGGCCTGCTGGCCAGCCTGCTGCAGAGCTGCAACGACCACGCCACGGCCTGGCCGGCCGGCTGGCCGGCGCCGCCGCGCGTGCGCCAGTACACCGGCATCGAGCTGATGGCGCGCGACGTGGCACGCGCCGAGGCCGCGCTCGCCGGGCTGGCGCTGGCGCCGCGCTTCGTCTGCGCCGACATGCGCGAAGCCGCCTTGCCGGCGTGCGACCTGGTCGTCATCCTCGACGTGCTGCACTACGTGGACCACGCGGCGCAGGAAGCGCTGCTCGTGCGCGTGCGCGACGCACTCGCGCCGGCGGGCCGGCTGGTCACGCGCGTGGGCGACATGGCGCGCCCGCGCGGCTTCGCGGCCAGCCAGTGGGTCGACCGGCTCGTCACCACCGTGCGCGGCCACCGCGTGCCGCCCACCTGGGGCCGCACGGTGGCCGAGTGGAGCGCGCTGCTCGCGAAGCTGGGCTTCGCGGTGCAGGCGGTGCCGATGAGCCGCGGCACCCCGTTCGCGAACGTGATGCTGGTGGCCGACCTGAAGGCGCGATGAAGCCGCTGGCCGTCACCGAGTTCAGCGCCGCCAGCGCCCTGGGCCGCGGCCGCGACGCGCACCTGCGCGCGCTCGAGCGCGGCGTCACCGGGCTGGTCAAACGCGACTTCGAGACCGCCGCGCTCGGCAGCTGGCTGGGCGTGGCCGAGGGCGTGGAATCGCTCGCCTTCCCGGCCGGGCTGGAAGCCTTCGACTGCCGCAACAACCGGCTCGCCGAACTGGGCCTCGTGGCCGACGACTTCGCCGCCGCGGTGCGGCGCGCGCGCGCGCGCTTCGGGCCGGCGCGCATCGGCGTCTTCCTGGGCACCAGCACCTCGGGCATCCTGCAGACCGAGCTGGCCTACCGGCGGCGCGACCCCGCCACCGGCGCGCTGCCGGCCGACCTGCACTACGCCGAGACCCACAACACCTACTCGGTGGCGCGCTACGTGCGCGCGCGCTTCGACCTCGCCGGGCCGGCCTTCGTGGTCTCGACCGCATGCTCGTCGAGCGCGAAGGTGTTCGCGAACGCGCAGCGTTTCATCGCCGCCGGGCTCATCGACGCGGCCGTGGTCGGCGGCGTCGACAGCCTGTGCATGACCACGCTCTACGGCTTCCACGCGCTGGAACTGGTCTCGCCGGAGATCTGCCGGCCCTGGGACGCGCGCCGCGCCGGCCTCTCGCTGGGCGAGGCAGCGGCCTTCGCGCTCGTCGAGCGCGACGCGCCGCACCCCGCGGCCTGGCTGCTGGGCTGCGGCGAGACGAGCGACGCCCACCACATGTCCAGCCCGCACCCCGAGGGCGCCGGCGCCGCGGGCGCGATGCGCGCCGCGCTCGCCGCCGCCGGGCTGCAGCCGGCCGACGTGGACTACCTCAACCTGCACGGCACCGGCACGCCCGGCAACGACGCCGCCGAGGACCAGGCCGTGTGCGCCGTGTTCGGCGAACGGCTGCCCTGCAGCAGCACCAAGGGCTTCACCGGCCACACGCTGGGCGCGGCAGGCGGGCTGGAGGCGGTGATCGCCATCCTGGCGCTGCAGCAGGGCCTGGCGCCGGCCAACCTGAACCTGCAGGAGCGCGACCCCGCGCTGCGCGCCAACGTGCTGCGCGAGACGCAGCAGCAGCCGCTGGCGGTGGTGGCGAGCAACAGCTTTGGTTTCGGCGGCAGCAACTGCTGCCTGCTTTTCGGGAGGGCCAGGTGAGCGTCAGCGTTCGCGTGGCCGGCATCGGGCTTCTCGGCCCCGGCCTCGCCGACTGGGCCGGCGGTGAAGCGCTGCTGCGCGACCCCGCCGGCTGGCAGCGCGCGGCCACCGTGGTGCCGCCGCCGGCGCGCCTGCCGCCCACCGAGCGCCGGCGTGCCGGGCCGATGGTGAAGTGCGCGCTCGTCGTGGCGGACCAGGCGGTGGCGGCCTCGGGGCTGGACGCGGCCACGCTGCCGACGGTCTTCACCTCGTCCACCGGCGAGCCTTCGAACTGCCACGCGCTGTGCGAGGCGCTGGCGGCGCCCGAGCGCATGGTCTCGCCGACCCGATTCACGAATTCGGTCCACAACGCGGCCGCCGGCTACTGGCACATCGCGGCGCATGCGATGGCGCCTTCGACCAGCCTGGGCGCGTTCGACGCCAGCTTCGGCGCCGGCCTGGTCGAAGCGGCAGTGCAATGCGCGACCGGCCGCCACCCGGTGCTGCTGGTGGCTTGCGACGTTCCCTACCCCGAGCCGCTGCACAGCAAGCGGCCGCTGGCCGACAGCTTCGGCGTCGCCTTCGTGCTGGCGCCGGCGGGCGCCGGGCCGGTGCTGCGCCTGGCGCTGCAAGGCGAGGCAGCGGCCACGCCCTGCGTGCACCCGGGCTTCGACGACCTGCGGCGCACGATCCCGGCCGCGCGCGCACTGCCGCTGCTGGAAGCGCTGGCGCGGCGGCGCGCCGGACAGGTCGTCGTCGAAGGGCTGGCCGGCCAGTCGGTCATGGTCGAGTTGGACTTCGCGTGAACGCGCCCGCCACCCTGGACCATGCCGGCATCGCCGCCCGCGTGCCGCACGCCGGCACCATGTGCCTGCTGGAGAGCCTGCTCGACTGGTCGGCCGAGTACGTGCGCTGCCGCGCCACCAGCCATGCCGACCCGGCGAACCCGCTGCGCAGCGCCGGCGGGCTGCTTTCGCCCTGCGCGATCGAATACGCCAGCCAGGCGATGGCGTTGCACGGCTCGCTGGCCGCGGCGCCCGGCACGCCGTCGGTGCCCGGCTTCCTGGCCGCCGCGCGCTCGGTGCGGCTGCACGTGCCGCGCCTGGACGACGTGGCCGGCGCGCTGGTCGTCACGGCGACGCGGCTGGCGGGCGAAGGCGCGCAGGCGCTCTACCGATTCGCGCTCACCGACGAGGCGGGCCGCCCGCTCGTCGACGGGCGTGCCACCGTGGTGCTGAACACTCCCCTGCCCCGGCCATGAACCTGCAAGGCAAGCGTGCCCTCGTCACCGGCGCCAGCGGCGCGCTCGGCAGCGCCATCGCGCGCCGCCTCGCCGCCGAAGGCGCCACCGTGCTGCTGCACGGCCATTCGCGGCCCGCGGCGCTGGAAGCGCTGGCCGGCGAGATCCGCGCCGCCGGCGGCAGCGCCGAATGCTGGCCGTTCGACCTGTCGAGCGACGAGGCCTGCGCCGCCGCCTGCGCGCGCATGCTCGAAGGCGGGCCGGTGCAGGTCATCGTCAACAACGCCGGCACCCACGACGACGCCGTCTTCCCCGCCATGAAGGCTTCGCAGTGGTACGGCGTGATCGACGTGTCGCTGCACGGCTTCTTCCGCGTGACCCAGCCGCTGCTGCTGCCGATGATCCGCACGCGCTGGGGGCGCGTCATCAACGTCAGCTCGGTGAGCGCGCTGGCCGGCAACCGCGGCCAGGTGAACTACGCCGCCGCCAAGGGCGCGCTCAATAGCGCGACGAAGGCGCTCTCGCTCGAGGTGGCCAGCCGCGGCGTCACCGTGAACGCGATCGCGCCGGGCATCATCGAAAGCCCGATGGCCGCCGGCGCCTTCGACGCCGAGACGGTCTCGAAGATGGTGCCCGCGAAGCGCGCCGGCACGCCGGAGGAGGTGGCCGCGCTGGCCGCCTTCCTGGCCGGGCCCGAGGCAGGCTACATCACGGGGCAGGTCATCTCCGTGAACGGTGGCCTGTACTGAACACTGCTTCGAAGGGGGCCTTGCGCGCCGGGGGCACGGGCGCCGTTAGGATGGCGCGTGGGGGAGAGCCCCGCAACCGAATTAACTCAAGGAGGACTGCATGAGAACCCAGGACCGCATCACCCGCCTCGCGCTGCTCGCTGCCGCCGGCGCCCTCGTCGCCGGCTGCGGCTCGATGGGCGGCAAGAGCGACAGCAGCGCCGCCCCGGCGCCCGCCGCCGCCGCCGCCCCGGCCGGCCCGAAGATCGGCCCCGGCATGAACGCCGCCGGCGAAGTGGTCGACCCGAAGAAGGTCGAGCAGGGCTACGGCACCAAGGTCAAGGGCATGGACGACTGGGAAGGCGAGATCACCGGCAAGCCGGTCGCCGGCAGCAAGTTCACCCAGCTGAAGATCGGCATGACCGCCGCGCAGGCGATCAGCATCGTCGGCAACCCGACCGACCAGGGCGCCTACATGACCGGCAAGGCCTGGATCCCGTTCTACTTCGGGTCCGACAAGTACCGCTACGAGGTCACCTACAAGGGCATCGGCCGCCTCATCTTCGCCAGCTCGCCCGGCTACGCGCTCGGCGAGACCCACCTCATCTGGATCATCCACAGCGCCAACGAGACCGGCGAACGCTGATCCGGCGTCGCCACTGGCTGGCGGCCGCGCTCGGCGCGGCCGCGGCCGGCTGCGCGTTCGTGCCGCCCCCGGCCGTGGTGCCGATGCTCACCCTGAACCTGCCCGGCCCCTGCCGCGGCGCGCCGCCGCCGCTGGTGGTGCTGCTGCCCGGCGCCTACAGCCGGCCGCGCGAGTTCGTCGACGAAGGTTCCGTCGCCGCGCTGCGCCGGCACGGCATCGCCGCCGACGTGCAGGTGGCCGACGCCCACCTGCGCTACTACGAGGACAAGACCATCGTCGAGCGCTTGCGCCAGGACATCGTGGGGCCGGCGCGCGCGCGCGGCGTGCCGCAGGTGTGGCTGGTGGGCATCTCGCTCGGCGGCTTCGGCGCACTGGGCTACGCGGCGCGCCACGGCGACGAGATCGCCGGCGTGCTGGCGCTTGCGCCCTACCTGGGCCGGCGCTCGGTGCTGCAGGAGATCGAAGCCGCCGGCGGCCCCGTGGCTTGGCGGCGCGCGAACGCGCCGCCCGAAGGCGACGACCTGGAGCGCGAGATCTGGCGCTGGGCCGCGGGCGCGCCGGCCGCGCCGCCGGTATGGCTGGGCTTCGGCCGCGACGACCGCTTCGCCGACGCGAACCGCCTGTTCGGCAGCCTGCTGCCGCCGGAACGCCGTTTCGACACCGAAGGCGGCCACGACTGGCCGCCCTGGCGCGCGCTCTGGGAGCGCTGGCTGGACGAGGGGCGCCTGGGCCGGGACTGCGCGGCGGCGGCATGACGGCCGCGATCGCCCCGGTCGCGGTGACGGCCTGCACCGCCACCTGCGCCGCCGGCCGCGGCGTCGAGGCGCTGGCCGCGGCGCTGACCGCCAATGTGAGTGCACTGGCACCGAACGATTTCGGCCACCCGCCGCCGGCCGGCTGGACCGGCCGTGTGGCCGGCCTGGAAGACCTGCCCTGGCCGCCGGAACGGTCGACCTGGGACAGCCGCGCGACGCGCCTCGTCGCGCTGGGGCTGCAGGCCGACGGCTTCGACGCGGCGGTGGCGCGCGCCCGCCGGCGCCACGGCGCTACGCGCGTGGGGCTGGTGCTGGGCACCTCGGCGGCCACCATCGGCGCTTCCGAGGAAGCCTACCGGCGGCTGGACGAAGCGGGCCGCTTCCCGCCCGAGCTGGCGCACGCGCACCTGAACACGCCGCATGCGCCGGCGGCGTTCGCGCAGCGCCTGCTGGCGCTCGAAGGGCCGGCGCTCACGGTCTCGACCGCCTGCTCCTCGAGCGCGAAGGCCTTCGCCTGCGGCGAGCGCTGGCTGCGCCTGGGGCTGGTCGACGCGGTCGTGGTGGGCGGCGTCGACGCGCTCTGCGACAGCCTGCTCTACGGCTTCCGCGCGCTCGGCCTCGTCGGCACTGAGCCCTGCCGCCCGTTCGACGCCGCGCGCGCCGGCATCAGCATCGGCGAGGCCTCGGCCTGGGCGCTGCTGGAGCGCGAGGGCGACGGCCCGGTGCTGGCCGGCTGGGGCGAGTCGAACGACGCCCACCACATGTCCAGCCCGCACCCGCAGGGGCTGGGCGCCGAGCTGGCGCTGGACGCGGCGCTGGCGCGCGCAGGCCTGGAGGCCGCGGCCGTCGACCACGTGAGCCTGCACGGCACCGCGAGCGCACAGAACGACGAGGTCGAGGCCGCGCTCGTGGCGCGGCGCTACGCGCCCGGCGTGCACGCCAGCGCCACCAAGGGCCTGACCGGCCACACGATGGGCGCCGCCGGCGCGCTGCAGGCGGTGGCGTGCCTGCTGGCGCTGCAGCGCGGCCTGGCTGCCGGCAGCCCGGGCACGCAGGCGGTCGACCCGGCCTTCGGTCCGGTCTTCGCCGGCCAGTTGCAGTTGCAACCCCGGCAGCGGCGGCTGCGCTGGGCGACGAGCCATTCGTTCGGCTTCGGCGGCAACAACTGCGTGCTCGTCTTCGGAGCGGCCGGTGGCTGAGCGGCTCTACGTCGAAGGCCACGCCCTGTGGACACCCGCGGCCCCCGGCGAGCGGCCGGCGCCGGCGCTGCTGGCGGCCAACGAGCGCCGCCGCGCGCCCGATTCGGTGCTGGTGGCGCTGGAGGTGGCCCTGGCCGCCGTGGCGCAGTCGGGCCGGGAGGCGGCCACGCTGGCGAGCGTGTTCGCCTCGGCGCACGGCGACCTGGCGATCGTGGACGCGCTCTGCCGCACGCTGGCGAGCGACCCCACGCTGCTGTCGCCGACCCGCTTCCACCACTCGGTGCACAACGCCGCCTCGGGCTACTGGGCGATCGGCAGCGCGGCGCACGCGCCCAGCAGCGCGGTCGCCGGCTACACGGCCAGCTTCGCCGCCGGCCTGCTGGAGGCGGCCAGCCAATGCGCGGCCGACCGCCGCCCGGTGCTGCTGGTGGGCTTCGACACCGACGCCCGCGGCCCGCTGCATTCGGTCAACACCAGCCGCGGCCTGCTGGGGGTGGCGCTGGTGCTGGCGCCCGGGCGCAGCGAGCGCTCGCGCTGGCAGCTCGACTGGTCGCTCGTGCCGGCCACCGACGCGCCGCCGGCCCCGGTGCCGCCGGCGCTGTCGGCCCTGGCCGGCAACGCGATGGCCGATGCCCTGCCGCTGTTCGGCGCGCTCGCCGGCGGTGCTCCGACAAGGCTTGGACTGGCGCTGCCGCCAGCGCTGGCGCTCGCGCTGGCGCTGCATCCGATGGCGTCTTTCGAGCCGAGCTGAGGCATCATCTCGCTTCCAGCCGACCGCGACCGGAGCCGCCCGCCCATGACCACCCCCGCCCCCGACCACGACGTCGTCATCATGGGCGGTGGCCTGGCCGGCCTGACGCTGGCGATCCAGCTCAAGCGCCGCTTCCCCGAGATCGACCTGCTGGTGATCGAGCGCCGCTCGCACCCGGTGCCCACCGCCTGCCACAAGGTGGGCGAGTCGAGCGTCGAGATCGGCGCCCACTACTTCGAGAAGGTGCTCGGGCTGGGCGAGCACCTGCGCAACGCGCAGCTGCGCAAGTTCGGCTTCCGCTTCTTCTTCAGCGAAGGCCGGCGCGACATCGCCAACGTCACCGAGCTCGGCGCGAGCCGCCCGCTGCCGGTGACGAGCTGGCAGATCGACCGCGGCATCTTCGAGAACTTCCTCGCCGAGCATGCGCAGTCGCTGGGCGTGCGCTTCGTCGACAACGCGCTCATCCGCCAGGTCGCGCTCGGCGCCGACGGCGCCGCGCACCGCGTGAGCTGGCAGCGCGCCGGCGAGGCGCCGCAGGACAGCCACGCGCGCTGGGTCGTCGACGCCTGCGGCCGTGCCGGGCTGCTGAAACGCCAGCTCGGGCTGGCGCAGGACAACGAGCACCCGGTGCACGCGGTGTGGTTCCGCATCCACGACCGCATCGAGATCGACCGCTGGTCGGACGACCCCGACTGGCAGGCGCGCTGCGTGACGCCCACGCGCTGGCTGTCCACCAACCACCTGGTGGGCGCGGGCTACTGGGTCTGGCTGATCCCGCTCGCCTCCGGCTCGCATTCGGTGGGCATCGTGGCCGACCCGCGCTTCCACCCGCTGGAGCGCATGAACACCTTCGAACGCGCGATGGACTGGCTCGCCGAGCAGCAGCCGGCGCTGTTCGACGACCTGGACGGCAAACGCGAGCTGCTGCAGGACTTCGCCTTCTTCCGCAAGTTCTCGTACGACTGCCGGCAGGTCTTCTCGGCCGACCGCTGGGCGCTCGCCGGCGAGGCGGGGCGCTTCCTGGACCCGTTCTATTCGCCCGGCAGCGACTTCATCGCCATCGGCAACACCTTCATCACCGAGCTCATCGCGCGCGACCGCGCCGGCCTGCGGCTGCCGGCGCACACGCAGGTCTACGAGCAGATCTTCCGCTCGTTCTACGAGAGCACGATGGCGCTCTACCTGGACCAGTACGGCCTCTTCGGCGACCCCGAGGTGCTGCCGGTGAAGGTGATCTGGGACTACACGTACTACTGGAGCGTGCTCTCGCAGCTGTTCTTCCAGAACCGGCTCACCGACCTGGCCACGCTGTCGGCGCTGCGCGACGAGCTGATGGCCTGCCAGCGCCTGAACGTGGCGGTGCAGCAGTTCCTGCGCCGCTGGGGCGAGGAGAGCGACCGGCGCAACCCGGCGGTCATGCTCGACCAGGCGGCGCAGCCCTGGTTCGTCGAGCTCAACCGCAGCCTGCACGACGAGCTGGACGCGCCGGCGCTGCGCCGGCGGCTGCACGCCTCGGTCGACCGGCTGCACGCGCTGGGCGCCGAGATCGCCGACCGCGCCTGTGCCGACTACCCGCAGCTGGACGCCGGCGCTCTGCGCGCGGCCATCGGCGCCACGCCGCCGGCGCATGCGCCGATGCTCTTCGGGACCCCGGTGCCGGCCTGAACCGGCCGCAGGTTTCCATTTCTCACGATGCGGGCGTTCAGCGCGCCCGCCCGGCGGTCGATACCGAAGAAGGCCCCCAGGCCTTTGCCGGAGTCTCGTCCATGAATGCCGTCGCCGCCCGCGCCCCCGCCTTCTCGGTTGCCAACCAGCATGCGCTGGCCACCATCCTGGAAGCCAGCCAGACCCGAAGCATCATCGCCTCGCGCGACATCTTCGACATCTCCGGCACCAAGCTTTGGGCGCGCGACCAGCCGGTGTCGGCTTCGCTGCAGCGCAAGCTGCTCGACCGCCAGCTGAAGAACCCGCTGGAGACCTGCCTGATGGCCGAGGACGGCGTGACGCCGCTCGTGCTGGTGCAGGCGACGCACGCGCTGATGGACAGCGACCACCCGGTGGCGCAGCTGGTGAAGCCGCACGCCGCGAAGATCGAACGCGAGGCGGTGCAGCTGCCGCTGCATTCGGTGGCCCAGCTGCTGCTGACGGCCGGCCAGGCCTCGCGGCCGGAGACCTTCGACCACGCGGTGCAGGCGATGGCACTCGCCGGCGCGCTGATGCTGGCCCACGGCGGCAACACGAGCGAGCTGCGGCTGGCGATGATGGCCGGCCTGCTGCACGACCTGGGCGAGATGTACATCGACCCGCGCCACGGCGAGGTCGACGCCGAGCGCACGCTGGACTTCGAAAGCTACAAGCACCTGGTGGTGCACCCGCACGTGGGCCACCTGCTGCTGGCGCAGCTGACCGACTACCCGGCGGCCATCGCGCGCGCGGTGTCCGAACACCACGAGCGGCTCGACGGCTCGGGCTACCCGCACGGCCTGCAGCGCGACGCCGTCTCGCCGCTGGGCCGCCTGCTGGCGGTGACCGAAGGCGCGCTCGCGGTGCTGCGCGGCGGCCAGGGCAGCCTGGCGCGCATCAGCGTGGCATTGCGCGTGGTGCCGGGCGAGTTCGACCTCGGGTGGATCGGGCGCATCGCCGAGGCGGCGCGTCAGGCGCCGGCCTTGCAGTCCACCATGGACGCCGAGACCGTGCGCGCCCGCCTCTCGCGGCTGGACACGGCGCTCAAGGTGTCGCAGTCCAGCGCCGCCGTCGCGCTCTCGATGGCCGAGACGCCCGCGCTGAAGGACAGCCTGGGCCTGGTCCAGCACCTGCTGGGCCGCCTGCGCGCCGGCTGGTACGCCAGCGGCCTGTGGAGCACCGAGGCCGCCGCCGACCTCGACGTGGCCGAGGTCGAAGCGGTGGAAAACGAGCTGCTCACGCGCCTGCAGGGCATCGAGCGCGCGGCGCGCCTGCGCGCCGGCGACCTGCCCGCGAACGACGCCCAGCGGCTGGAAGCGCTGTGCGCGGGGCTGCACGCCACGGCGCCCTGAGCTTCGGGCGCTAGCGCCGAACGGCCCGCCGAAGCTCCGGCAGCGCGCCTGGATGCCGCGTCACGCGCGGCGTTGACCCCTTGCGCGCGCCAGCCGGGGCCGCCCATCGACCGGTCATCGACAGGTCGACGGGAATCGGTCGTGTTCCGCGGACGAGTGACCGCTGTCGAGATTCTTGACAGCGAGACCCTTCATTTTGGGGGTGGCTATCCCAAGTCCATGATTTCTCGCGTCATCCGGCTGATGGCCTGAAATATGCAATGGCGGACTTGCGTCACGCGCCGTGAAGGGTTCGTGGCAATGGAAGATGGGACGTGAGCTGTTCGTCACGCGGCACCCCCCGAAATGCGGGGGAGAGACAGGCGACGGCAGCGAGCGCGCAGAGTTCGCAACCGAGGAGAAGCGGTTTGCTGCAATGCGGGTGGGGCTGGCAATCGGCATCGTCCGCGAGTCGTCAGGTCCGACAGCCGGTGGGAGCGGTCGCCGCAGCCCCCACCGGATGGCGGAGGTTTCCAACCCAGGAGGGCAGTTCGATGTCCATCAGCGATACGGTCACTGCGAGAGCGCGCCCCGGCGGCTCCGTCGCCAGGCTGGCAAAGAGTGTTTTCAAGAACGCGATGCTGGCCGTTGCCATTTCGGGCGCCACCGCCACGGCGGTGTCTGCCGAAACCCTGCTCATGCCCAAGCGCGACTACCTCATGGGTGCGTCGGAAGTGGTGTGGGGCATCACCACGCAGGCCAACGGTTCGGCCTACACGCTGAACTACGGTGACGGGTCGCCGAACCAGAGCGGCACGGTGACCGACCGCTCGTACATCGCGTTCAACCACACCTACGCGACCAGCGGCACGTTCACCGTCACGCTGACCGTCGGTGCGGAATCGGCCACCACCACCGTGAACGTCTACAACTCGGCGCTGCTCTCGGCCGCCGACCTGCGCGGCCTGAACATCAACCGCGCGATCGAAAACGGCCTGCGCTACCTGTGGACTGCGCAGTCGCAGCGCACGAACTTCGACACCAACCCGCAGACCTCGTGGGACGGCAGCTACCCGCGCGTCGGCACCTCGCTGGCCGTGCTGGCGTTCGAGAACCATGGCTATGTGGTCCCGAACGACAACAGCACGCCCACCGGCATCTACGCGAAGTACGCGGTCCAGCGCGGCCTGAACTTCCTCGCCGCCAACCTCGGCCAGCAGGTGCTGAACGTCCAGCAGGCCGGCAACCCCTGCGTCGGCGCCGGCATCGAGGCCACCAACTGCATCGGCCTGTACAACCCCGACGCGAACCCGGGCTACGGCACCTCGATCGCCGCGCTGGCGGTCCTGGGCAGCCAGGCGCCGAACCGGCTGGTGCCGGCCGGCCTGGCCGGCTCGACCGGCGCCTACGTGGCCGGCAAGACGCTGGGTGAAGTCGCGCAGCGGATCATGAACACGGTCGCCTGGGGCCAGGTCGACGGTCCGGTCGGCTCTCCGGTGACGACCTGCCCGCCGCGGGGCGGCTGGGACTACGGCCTCGTCAACCAGACTTCCGGCTGCTATGGCCGTTCCGACGGCTCCACCGTCGGCTGGAACGTGCTGGCGCTGCTGGACGCCGGTGCGAGCGGCGTGCCGGTGGCCCCGTTCGTGAAGACCGAGTTCGCGAACGCGCTGGCCGGCCACGGCAACAGCGACGGCACGTTCGACTACACGGCCGACGGCAGCGCCACGGTCGACCAGTTGCCCAACCTGGCGCGCGCCGGCATCTACCTGCAGTCGCTCTTCTACGAAGGCGTGCCGCTGGGCGATGCGCGCGTGACGGCGGCCATCAACGCCATCAACGCCCGCTGGACCACCAACGTGGCCGGCGACTACACCTCGACCTGCGGTGTCCAGAACAAGTCTTGCGCGTACGGCATGTACAACGCCTTCAAGGGCCTCAAGCTCTACGGCGTGACCGCGCTGCCCGCGGCGCCCGACTGGTACGCCGAATACCAGGACTGGCTGGTGACCAACCAGACCAGCCCCACCGCCATCGGCGGCGGCTCGTGGAACACGATGTCGTTCTCGTGCTGCTACAGCAGCCTGCAGTTCAACGCCGCGGTCGCCGAGCTGATCCTCGCGCCGGTGGCGCTGATCGCGCCCGACCCGACGCTGTTCGCCACGGTCGGCCTGTCGCCCAACACCGCCACCAACCCCGTGGGCACCGACCATACGGTCGTGGCCTTCGCGCAGAGCGCCACCAACGCGCCGGTGCCGGGTGTCACGATCACGTTCCGCGTGCTCACCGGTCCGAACACCGGCAAGACGGGCACGGGCACCACGGGCGCGGATGGCAAGACCTCGTTCACGTACCACGACGACAACGGCTTCGGCACCGACACGATCCAGGCCTTCATCGGCACGCTGGGTTCGAACGTGGTGTCGAAGAGCTGGGTGCTCGAGTGCGACGTCAACAGCGACGGCAAGGTGACGCAGGCCGACCTGCTGCTGATCCGCGCCAAGAACGGCCAGGCGGCCAGCGGCCCGAGCGACGCCTACGACGCCAACCACGACGGCGTCATCAACGTCGCCGACGTGCGCTACTGCCAGCTGAGGCTCACGCCGCCCTGATCCATCGGGGCCGGCCGGCCCTGCCAAGCATCACCGGAGCACCCCGCATTCCGGGACTTGGCAGGGCGGCAGGGTCCGAGGAAAGTCCATCTCGAGAGGACCCATCAAGTCCTTCCCATCAGTGGAGAAACCTTCAATGAACATCTTCAAGGGCACGATTCGCGGACTGGCCGCCCTGGCGTTGGCCGCGGGCGCCTTCATCGCCCAGGCAGCCCCGGTGGTGAGCGTCAACCCTGCCACCCAGAACATCGGCGTCGGTGGCACCGCACTGGTCGACATCGTGGTCAGCGGCCTGACCGAGCCGACGGGCGGCTTCTCGCTCACACTGACGTTCGACAGTTCGATCGTTTCCGGTGTGACTTTTGCCAACGATCCTGGCGGCAAGATGGGCCTGCTCCCGCTCGACCTGAGCGGCGGCTTCAGCGGCAACACGCTCGACCTGTACTTCGTGGCCGACGCGCTGGAAACGAGCAGCACTCTGAGCGCCTCCGAAGGCGCCTCGTTCACGCTCGCGAGCCTGAGCTTCCTGGGCCTGATCGACGGCACCAGCCCGCTGACGCTTTCCAGCGTCGTGCTTTCCAACTGGGACGGCACCGCCACGCTGGCCGGCGTCACCTCGACGAACGGCAGCATCTGCGTCGGCACCTGCGACGGCGGCCCCACGGTGCCGGAGCCGGCGACAGCGCTCCTGCTCGCCACGGCGCTCGGGATCGCCGGCGCCACCCGTCGCCGTGCCAAGCAGGGCTGACAACAGGCTTCGGCCTGCTGGCGAACAGCCGGCAGGTCTTCGGAACAAGAGGCAGATCGTCCGCGGGGAAGACCCGCAGCGATCTGCCTTCTTCTTTGTGGGGCCCTCTTCGCCGGCGCACGCACCGGCGGCTCTTCAGCTGGCCGTCCAGCCCGTGATGGCGGTCACCGGCACGATCACGCTGTCGGTGAAGCGGGCGAACGGGGCCTGAAGGGCGCGCACCGTTTCGATGTCCGGCGCTTCGATCAGGCTGTAGTTGTGGCTGCGGTCCACCGCCGCCCATTCGCCGCGGATCGTCACCCCCGCCGGGATCGACGCATAGAACGCCTTGGCCAGCGTCGCCAGTTCGGCGTACTCGCCCGCGCCGAGGCCGGCGCGGGTGCGGTTGGTCAGCAGGAACAGCATCGATTCGCGCTCCGGTTCATGCCCTGGCCACCGGCGCGATAACCCCCGCGAACGAGCGGCGTCTCCGGCATTCCGACGCGGCTTCTACAGGTGTTGGCGCAATGGTGCATGGCATCATCCCAGCACAATAGCAGACGCGGTGTCGCGGCCCTTGCCGCGGCGAAGGCAGGCCGCGCAGCACAGCAGGAAGGCACTTCATGGTCACGCTCACGGGGTCGCCCGCACTCAAGGTGCAGGTCATGTGCGAGGGCATCCGCTACACCGAGGCCCTGGGCCAGGCGGCGGCCCACTCGATGCCCAACTACTACCCCTACCGGTTCAAGCCCGGGGAACACGACCCCACCGGCAAGGGCTACACGACGATTCCCTACCTGATCAACACCGCCGACGGCACCGAGATCCGCGTGCTGGGCAACGGCGACTCGCCCTGGCACGTCGAAGGCGATTCGGCAAAGGGCTACCTGCTCGTCGACGACCGCAGCGGCCAGCGTGTGCCAATCGAGTTCGAGCCCCTGCGGCCCTGGCTGACGCAGAAGACGGCCGACGGGCTGCCCTTCGCGCAGGCCGGCGTCACCACCCACGGCGACATGCTGGTCGTCAACGTCGCGCCCGGCTGCGAGTACTTCCTGCACAAGCATGAAGGCGTGTCGATGCGCTGCAGCTTCTGCGCCTACGGCGCGCCCGACGAGCGCACCGTGCACCTGGGCCAGAAGGCGGGCCGCGTGGACATACCGCAGCCGACGCTGGAGCGCATGCGCGAGGCGCTCGACGCGGTGATCGACCAGACCGAGATCCGCCACATCTACCTGGTCGGCGGCTCGCTCACCGACGCGCGCCAGGAAGGCGAGCGCTTCCTGCAGCTGGCGCGCTACGTGAAGCAGATCAACCGCCGCGGCATCCCGGTGGCGCTGGGCTCGGGGGCGCTGCCCGACGACGTGATCGCGCAGTTCCACGCCGAAGGCCTGGTGCAGCATGTCTGCTTCAACCTGGAGATGTGGTCGGAGCCGCTGTTTGCGAAGATCTGCCCCGGCAAGCACCGCTACGTCGGCTACGGGCGCTGGATCGAATCGCTCGAGACCGCGGTGCGCCACTGGGGCCGCGGCCACGTCTATTCGGCGATGGTGGCCGGCATCGAGCTCGAGCCCGAGCACGGACTCGAGTGGGACGAGGCCGCGCGCATCGCGCTCGAAGGGGCCGAAGACCTGTGCCGGCGCGGCATCATCCCGGTCTATTCGCTGGTGTGGCCGGTCGGCGGCCGCCAGCGCCCCGACTTCCACGACCGCATCCGCCAGTACTTCGAGACGCTGATCAACGGCTACCGCGACATCCGCCGCCGCCACGGCCTGGAGATCTCCGAGGGCTTCATGTGCCACCGCTGCGCCTACATGCAGCTGGAGTGCGACCTCGACCGCGCCGACCGGGTGGCCGCATGAGCCAGCCGCCGAAATCTGCCGGCGCGCCGGACCCGTCGGCGATCGTCCGCCTCACCACCGCCTACTGGGAGAGCCAGGCGCTGCTCACGGCCACCCGCCTGCGTTTGTTCGACTGCCTGGCCGAAGGCGCGGGCACGGCCGAGGAAGTGGCTTCCCGCCTGCAGCTGGACCCGCGCGGCACCGCCCTGCTGCTGAAGGCCTGCGCCGGCCTGGGCTTCGTGCAGGCCGCCGGCAACCGGTTCGAGAACACCGCCACCGCGGCGACCTTCCTGGTGTCGAAGAGCCCGGCCTACATGGGCAACGCCATCCGCTACAGCGACCAGCTCTGGGACACCTGGGGCCGGCTCGAGGACTCGTTGCGCAGCGGCCGACCGGCGCTCGCCCCGGAGGCCTACCTGCGCGACGACCCTGCGCGCACGCGCGCCTTCGTGATGGCGATGCACGAGCGCGCCAAGGGCATCGCGCGCGCGCTCGTCGCGGTGCTGGACCTGCAGGGCCGGCGTGCGCTGCTCGACGTCGGCGGCGGCCCCGGCACCTATTCGGTCCTGCTCACCGAACGCTTCCCCGGCCTCCGGGCCGAGGTGCTGGAACTGCCGGGCGTCGCCGCGGTGGCGCGCGAACTGGTGGCCGAAGCCGGCGCCGCCGGCCGCGTGACGCTGCGCGACGGCGACTACCACAGCGCCGACTTCGGCAGCGGCAAGGACGTGGTGCTTATGTCGGGCATGTTCCACCGCGAATCCGCAGCAGCCTGCCGCCAGCTCGTCGAACGCGGCGCGCGCTGCCTCGACCGCGGCGGCCTGCTGGTGGTGAGCGACGTCTTCACCGACCCCGGCGGCACCGCACCGGCCTTCGCCACCCTGTTCGGCCTCAACATGATGCTCACCGCCCCCGACGGCGGCGTGCATGCCGACGCCGACGTGATGCGCTGGATGGCCGACGCCGGCCTGCAGGACATGCGCATGGTGCCGCTGCCGCCGCCCATGCCGCACCGCGTGGTGCTGGGGGTCAAGGCATGAGACGCCGCCTGCTGGCCGCGCTCGCGCTGGCGGCGCCGGCCGCCGCCCTGGCGCAGCCGGCGGCGCCGCGGGTCGGCGACCTCAAACCGCTCGGGCAGGAACGCTACCAGGTGGGCCGCATCGTCGTCGACAAACGCGGCCGCAGCTTCAGCGTGCCGGGGCGCGTTCTCGTGCAGGGCAAGCCGCTCGAGTACCTGGCCACCACTCCCGGCGGGATGAAGGCCTACGAAACGCTGTTCGAGCTCGACACCACCGGCGGCGAGTTCAACCTGGCCTGCATTCTCATCGGCCTCGAACCCGACCCACGTTCGGTCTCAAACGAGAGCCGCACCTTCAAGCCGGTCCCGGGCCCGCGCGTGCGCATCCTCGTGTCCTGGGCCGACGACACCGGCAAGCGGCGCCAGGTGCCGGCCGCGGAGCTCTTGCTCAATCCCGAATCGGAAGTGAAGCCCGAGAGCGTCGAGTGGGTCTACACCGGTTCGCCCGCCTCGCTGGGCGGCGGCCGCTTCACGCCCGACGACACCGGCACGCTGATCGGCTTCGTGCACGACCCGAACACGCTCATCGAATCGGTCATGCCGATCGGCCTGGGCGCCTATGGTTCGGTGCGCGGGCACGCCTCGCTGCCGGCCACCGGCACCGCGGTGCAGCTGATCGTCGAAGCGGCAGGAGGCGCCAAGTGATGCTGGCGCGCGGCGCCGCGCTCGCCCTGGCCGCGGTGCTGGCCTTCGTCGCCTTCGGCGGCCGCGCCGGCGACCTGCAGCCTTCGGCGTCGCGCCTGGCGGCGACGGCCATCGTTGCGCTGCTGGCGCCGTTGTTCTGGCCGGGCACCGGCGCCACCGCGGCAGGACGAATCTCGCGCCTGGGTGCCTGGACCGCCATCGCCACCGCCGTGGCCGCGACGCTGCTGCTGCTGGTCGATCCGCGGCCGCAGGCGGCGGCGCAGGTGGCCGCCTCGTGCGCGATGCTGCTGCCGATCGTGCTGCTCTCGCACGCTGCGCTCGCCGCGCTGGAAGCGCGTTGGCGCCGCCAGGGCGAAAACGATGGTCCGGCGCGCGAACGCGCGGGACGCACCGTCGGGCTGTGGCTGGCGCTGGCCGGCGCATTGCCGCTGTGGGCCGGGCCGCTGGCCGAGTCGCTCGATGCACGCCGCGAAGGCGCGGTCGACGCCGTGCTTGCGGCCAGCCCGCTCACCCACCTGGCGCTGGCTGGGGGCAACGACCTGCTGCGCAACCAGTGGTGGTACGAGCGTTCGAACCTGGCGCTTCTGCATTTCTCGTACCCTGAGCTGTCGACCGTTGCCTGGACCTGCGCCGCGGCCTGCGCCCTGCTCGCGGCGCGCGCCCTGGTCACGCGGCGCCGCGCCGGTGGCCCGATGGACATCACGCAGGGGAGCCGTCCTTCATGAAGCGCAGAGATCTCGTCGGCCTGCCCTCGCCGGGCCTGCAGTCGCCCGACGGCGGCCGGGCGAACCGCGAGCCCAACGCCTCGCGGGAAGACCGCCCGCCGCTGGTGACCGCGTGGTCGGTGATCGCGCTCGAGCCGGCCCTCCAGTGAGCCGGTGCGCCGCGCCTGGCTGCTGACGGCCGCCGCGCTCTGTGCGAGCGTGCAGGCCGAAGGCTTGGCGCGTGTCGACTGGTCGGCCGCCGCGGCCTGGAAGGGCTGGTCGCGGCCGGGCCGCACGACCGAGATCGAATGGCAGTCGGCAGCCGCCGCAGCGACCACCGTCGACCTGCAGGTGCTCGGACCCGCCGGCACGCTCGTGCGCAGCCATGCCGACCTGGCACCGGGCCAGCCCCTGCGACTGCACCTGCCGGTGGCTGCCGCGCCCACGCTGGTGGCAGAACTGGCAGTGGCAGGCGCCGCGCCCGAGCGGCGCGAGATCACGCTGGCGCTGTCGGAGTCGCCGCTGCTGGGCCTGGCGCTGGCCGACGGCGCCGCCAGGGCCCTGGACGGCTTCAAGTCGCTCGCGCTGTCGCCGCAGGACCTGCCGCGCCAGGCTTCGGCGTACTCGAGCATCGACGCGCTCGTGCTCGACACCTCCACCCTGGCGGCGCTGGACGCCCGCCAGCTGGCGGCGCTGCTGGCGCACGCCGGCGCCTGCGGCCGCATCGCCGTGGTCAACCGCGACGAGCGCGTGCGCCGCATGCTGGACGGTGCGGCCGGCTGCGGCGGCCGGATGCTCCTGCACGCGGCCGACGCCGCGCAGGCGCTGTCGGCGCTGGAGGCCTCGCTGGCGCACGACGGCAAAGACCTGCCCGCGCCGCCCGAGGCCGCCAACGGACCCGGCAGCGCCTGGCAGGCCGTGGCCGTGGGGCTGGCCACCTACTTCGCGGCGAGCCTGCTGCTGGCGTTGTTCGCGAGCGTTTCGTGGCCGATGCTGGTGCTGCCCGCGGCAGCGGCACTGGCGGCAGCGGCCTGGCTGCCGCTGGTGCCGGCGCCTTCGCCCCTGGTCGTCTGGGCTGAAGGCGAAGCCGGCGATCCGGTGGCGCGCTACCGCGCACGACAAGAGTTCACCGGCCTGGCGCGCGGCCGCACGGTGCTGCCGATCCCGGCGCAGCTGGCCGACGCCGCACAGCCCTGCCCGGGCAGCCCGCCGCCGCGCCTGGCGTTCGACGCCGCGCACGACCGGCCGAGCGAGGCCTCCTTCGAGACCCGCCTGTTCGGCCGCGCCGCGCTGTGCTTCGCGGGCGGCTTCCCGATGAAGCGCGAACCTCGCCTGGAGACCGCCGCCGACGGCCCGCGCCGGGTCCGCAACGGCGGCGCCACGGCATGGCCGGCCGGCTGGTGGATCGACGCCGGCGGCTGGCGCGAACTGCCGCCGCTCGCGGCCGGCGCAGCCGCAGCGCCCGGCCCGGCGGCCACTCTGCCGGCCGCGCCGGTGACGCGCCAGACGCAGGCGCGCGTCGCGCCCGACCGGCCGGCCGCGCTGTGGCAGCTGGACCTGGCCGGGGTCGGCCCGCTGGCCCCCGGATCGCAAGGCTGGCTGCTGGTGCCGGCCCGCCAGCCATGAAGGTGCGCCGAAGGAGCGCTGCGCTCGCCGGCTGGGCACTGGCCGCGGCGGTCGCGATCTGGTGGCTGGCCGGCAGCGCGCTGGCGCTCGAGCGCGGGGCCGACGCAGGACGCCTCGCGGCCCAGGCGGGCGCCGCCGGCCTGCTGGCACGCGCGCTCGCCCTCCTGCTGCTGGGCCTGCGCGTCGGCGCCGTGCACGGCGCCCGCGAAGGTGGGCTCACGATGCTGCTGCTGGCCGCGCCGAGCTGGCCGGTTTCGCTGCTCACATGGATGGCCGGCTCCGGGCCCCTGCGGTCGCTGCTGCTGGGCGAGGCGGCACTCCTACTGGCGGCGCTGTCGCTGCCCTGGGTCGGCGCGCGCCTAGCCCGGTCGCGAGCCCTCGAAGGCCACGCCGACACGGCCGCCACGCTGCTCGGCGTGGCGCTCGCCGCCACGCTCTGGGCGCTGCGTGCGCAGCTGCCGCTCTGAAATGAACCACCCCCTACGCGCTTCGCGCGCCCCCTCCAGGGGGCACCGCTGGCAGCCCGGCGAAGCCGGTCTGCAGCGGTCGCTGGATGCCTTCGTGGTTCATCGGTCGTGTGTGGCTTCGGCCATGGGCAACTGAGATGACCGCTCCCGCCACCGCCGTCGATGCGCTGCTCTCGCAGGTGAGACGCCGCCTGTGGCTCGACGCGGTCGCCTGCGCCTTGCGCCGCGCCGGCTGGGCCAGCTGCCTGATGCTGCTGCTGGCGGCCGGACTCAGGCTGGCGGGACTTCGCGGCGTCGAGATCGCGCTCGGCGCGACTGTGCTGCTGTGGCCGGCCCTGCTGGCGCGCAGCGCCTGGCAACGACCTTCGGACGCCGCCTGCGCGCTCTGGGCCGACCGCCGGCTGGACGGTGCCTCGGCCTATTCGACCTGGCTCGAACTCGGGCACGGCGATGGCACGCAGATGCCGGCGCTGCACTGGCTGGCCCGGTGGCTGGAAGAGCGCGTGCCCGCCAGCCGGCAGCAGCTGGCGGCATTGCCCGCGCCGCGGCGGCTCGCGCCGCCGCTGGCCGCCGCGGGCGTGTGCGCCGCGCTGACGGGCTTCGTGCTCACGTTGCCGGAAGGCGCTCCTGCGCCGGGGCCGGCGGCGAAGGCCGAGGTCGCCGCGGCCGGATCGGTGTCCCCGGTGGCGGCGGCGCCGGTGCAGGAGACGATGGCGAGCCAGCTCGCCGATGCGCTGCGCGACGCCCGGCGGCGCGAGCCCGACGCCGCCGGTCCGTCCGCGGCCG
>CAYVXO010000027.1:0-36314 GCA_964454485.1 uncultured Rubrivivax sp. | reverse complement strand
GGCGCGTGGTCGTGCGCCAGCGCGCCGGCAAGCGCGGTCCACAGCGCGCCGGGCAGGCCTTCGGCGTCGGCCACGAGGCCGTTCTCGGCCGACAGCGCGTAACGGCGCGCGGGGTCGAGCGCGCGCGCGCTCTGCGTCTCCACCGCCAGATCGGGCAGGAAACCCAGCTCGCGCAGCAGCAGCAGCTCGAAGGCGCGCAGCGCGGCCGCCTCGTCGCCGCCTTCGGCGAGCGCGGCCAGCGTCTCGGCATAGGCGTCGAACAGCGCCGGGTGCGGGTCCTGGCGCGCCAGCCCCTTCATCAGCAGCTCGTTCAGGTAGAAGGCCGGGAACAGCGCCGGCGCGGCCAGCAGCGGCGCGCCGCCGACCCATTCCGCGGTCTTGAGGGTGTGGATCTCGGCCGCCTCGTCGGCCGGCGTGCGGCCCAGGTGCGCGGCCAGCGGCTGGAACGGCAGCAGCACCGCGCGCAGCTGCGAGGTCGGCCGCTTCGCGCCCTTGGCCGCGACGGCGACGCGGCCGCGCTCGCGCGTGAAGAGCTCGACGATGAGGCTGGTCTCGCTCCAGTCGTAGCTGTGCAGGACGTAGGCCGCCAGCGGGGCGGCCGCCGTCCTACTCGTAGCCATAGCTGCGCAGATGGGCTTCGTCGTCGGACCAGCCGGAGCGCACCTTGACCCACAGCTCCAGGAAGACCTTGGCGCCCAGCAGTCGCTCGAGCTCGACGCGCGCCTCGCTGCCGATGCGCTTGAGCCGCTCGCCCCCTTCGCCGATGACCATGCCCTTGTGGGCGTCGCGCTCGACGACGATGGTGGCGCCGATGCGGCGCAGGTTGCCTTCTTCCTCGAACTTGTCGATCACGACCGTGCTCGCGTAGGGCAGCTCGTCGCCGGTCAGGCGGAACAGCTTCTCGCGCACGATCTCGCCGGCCAGGAAACGTTCGCTGCGGTCGGTGAGCGTGTCTTCCTCGTAGAACCAGGGCTGCTCGGGCAGGTGCGGTTCCAGGATGCCGAGCAGGCGCTCGGCGTCGGCCTCGCGCGTGGCCGACATCGGCACGTACTCGGCGAAGGCGTGGCGCTGCTGCATCTGCTGCAGCCAGGGCAGCAGTTCGGTGCGGCGGCGCACCGCGTCCTGCTTGTTGGCCACCAGCACCGCCGGCTTGTCCGGCGGCAGCAGCGCCAGCACCTTGGCGTCCGCCAGGTCGAAGCGCCCCGCCTCGACGACGAAGAGCACCAGGTCGACGTCGGCCAGCGCCGCCATCACGGTCTTGTTGAGCGTGCGGCTGAGGGTGGTGCCGTGGCGGGTCTGGAAGCCGGGCGTGTCGACGAAGACGAACTGCGCCGCGCCGCGCGTGCGCACGCCGGTGATGCGGTGGCGCGTGGTCTGCGCCTTGTTCGAGGTGATGCTGATCTTCTGCCCGACGAGCGCGTTCAGCAGCGTGGACTTGCCCACGTTGGGCCGGCCGACGATGGCGATCAGGCCGCAGCGCTGCGGGGCCGGCGGCGCGGGTTCGTCCATCAGGTGCGCAACGGGCTGCCGGGCCGGTCGTCGGCCTTCAGCCGTTCGAGCATGCGGCGCGCCGCTTCCTGCTCGGCGGTGCGGCGCGAGCGGCCTTCGCCGGCCTCGGCCAGGCCCAGCGTGGCGACGGCGCATTCGACCTCGAAGGTCTGCGCGTGCTTCTCGCCCCGCGTGGCGACGATGCGGTAGGCCGGCACCGGCAGGCGGCGCGCCTGCAGCCATTCCTGCAGCTCGGTCTTGGCGTCCTTGCTCCAGGCGTCGACCTCGGTGGCGGCGATGACGTCGCCGAACAGGCGCTGCACCAGCGCCTGCGCCGGCGCGTAGCCGCCGTCCAGGAAGACGGCACCGATGAGCGCTTCCACCGCGTCGGCCAGGATCGACGGGCGCAGCGCGCCGCCAGCCTTCATCTCGCCTTCGGACAGGCGCATCACCTCCGGCAGGCCGAGCGCGAGCGCGGCCTTGTGCAGGCTGTCTTCGCGCACCAGGTGGGCACGCACGCGCGTGAGGTCGCCTTCGTCGCCGCCGGAGTGGCGCTCGTACAGCAGCGCCGAGACGGCCAGGCTCAGCACCGCGTCGCCCAGGAACTCGAGCCGCTCGTTGTGCTCGGCGCCGAAGCTGCGGTGGGTGAGCGCGCGCGCGAGCAGTTCCTCGCGCTCGAAACGGTGGCCCAGGCGCTGCTGCAGCGCTTCGGATCGCGCGTCCATCGCCACTACTTGGAGCGGCCCTCGTACTTGATGAGGATGTAGACCGGGCCCCAGATCGGCACTTCCTTGTTGTAGGCGTACGCGATCACGACGCGGTCGTTCTCCTTCGTGATCTGCAGGTCCTTGCCCGAAATCGAGGCGATGGAGTATTCGATGTCGCGCTGGCGGTCGAAGGCGATGCGCGCCTCGTTCACGGTGGAAGGCTGGCTGGCGGCGATCTTCTCCACCGTGCGCTGGATGGTCGCGTATTCGTTCACCGTCGGCAGGGTGCGCACCAGCACGTAGCCGGTGAAGCCGAAGAACAGGGCCCAGAACAGCAGCCCGAAGAGCGTGATGCCCCGCTGCCGGTGGCGCATGGAGGTGTTCTTCATCATCGAGTGCGCTTGCCTTGCGACGGCGAAGCCGTCACTTGAAGGGCCCGATGCGGCCCAGGTTGCCCAGGTTCATCCAGACGAAGAATGCCTTGCCGACGATGTTCTCGTCGGGCACGAATCCCCAGAAACGGCTGTCCTGTGAATCGTCGCGGTTGTCGCCCATCATGAAGTAGTGCCCGGGTGGCACCTTGCACGTCATGCCTTCGGCCGTGTAGCGGCAATTCTCATGCATCGGGAAGGTCTTGGGCAGGTTGCCGTAGTAGCTGGGCAGCTTGGGGTCGACCAGGATCTTGTGCTCGACCTCGCCCAGCTTCTCGCTCCACAGGGGCGCGTAGCGCAGGCGGTCCTCGTTGTAGTACTCGCCCAGCGACTTCTCCTCCACCGGCTGGCCGTTCACGAAGAGCTTCTGGTTCGAATAGGTGATCTCGTCGCCCGGGATGCCGACCACGCGCTTGATGTAGTCGACGCGCGGGTCCACCGGGTAGCGGAAGACCATCACGTCGCCGCGCTGCGGGTCGTGATTGGCGATGATCTTCTTGTTGATCACCGGCAGCCGCACGCCGTAGTGGTACTTGTTCACCAGGATGAGGTCGCCCACCAGCAGCGTGGGGATCATCGAGCCCGAGGGGATCTTGAAGGGCTCGAAGAGGAAGCTGCGCAGCAGGAAGACGATGAGGATCACCGGGAAGAGGCCGGCGGTCCAGTCCAGCCACCAGGGCTGGGCCAGCACGGCGGCCTTGGCGGCGGCGACGTCGCCGTCGACCTTCTCGATGCCCATCTTCGCCAGCCCGGCGCGGCGCTCGGCGTCGCTGCGCTCCAGCTGCGCGGCGGCGGCCTCGCGTTGCGGCCGGAAGCGGAAGCGCTCGGCCAGCCAGTAAGCGAAGGTGACCACGGTCAACATCAGCAACAGCAGCGCGAAGTTGCCGGTCCACTGGCCCACGAACCAGCCGCCCAGGTACACCACCAGCAAGCCGTAGAGGACGGCCGTCAGAGCACTCATCGTGTTGTTCTCAGTCGTCGACCTGCAGGATGGCGAGGAAGGCTTCCTGCGGCACTTCCACCGTGCCGATCTGCTTCATGCGCTTCTTGCCCGCCTTCTGCTTTTCCAGCAGCTTCTTCTTGCGGGTGATGTCGCCACCGTAGCATTTTGCCAGCACGTCCTTGCGTAAAGCCTTCACGTTCTCGCGCGCGATGATGTTGGCACCGATGGCGGCCTGGATCGCCACGTCGTACATCTGGCGCGGGATGAGCTTGCGCATCTTCTCGGCCACCTCGCGGCCGCGGTACTGGCTCTGGCTGCGGTGCACGATGATGGCCAGCGCGTCGACGCGGTCGCCGTTGATCAGCATGTCGACCTTCACCACGTCGGCGGCGCGGTACTCCTTGAAGGCGTAGTCCATGCTGGCGTAGCCGCGGCTCACGCTCTTCAGCTTGTCGAAGAAGTCGAGCACGATCTCGGCCAGCGGCAACTCGTAGGCCAGGTGCACCTGGCGGCCGTGGTAGGACATGTTGACCTGCACGCCGCGCTTCTGGTTGGCCAGCGTCATCACCGGCCCCACGTATTCCTGCGGCATGTACAGCTGCACGGTGACGATGGGCTCGCGGATCTCGCGGATGCGCCCGGGGTCGGGCATCTTGCTGGGGTTCTCCACCTCCAGCACGGTGCCGTCGTTCAACTCCACCTGGTAGACGACCGACGGGGCGGTGGTGATGAGATCCTGGTCGAACTCGCGCTCCAGCCGTTCCTGCACGATCTCCATGTGCAGCAGGCCGAGGAAGCCGCAGCGGAAGCCGAAGCCCAGCGCCTGGCTGACCTCGGGCTCGAAGCGCAGGCTGCTGTCGTTGAGCTGCAGCTTCTCCAGCGCGTCGCGCAGCGAGTCGTACTCGCTCGCCTCCACCGGGTACAGGCCGGCGAAGACCTGCGGCTGGATCTCCTTGAAGCCGGGCAGCGGCTCGCTCGCCGGGCCGGCGTTGTTGGGCTGCTTCTTCTCCAGCGTGATGGTGTCGCCCACCTTGGCGGCGTGCAGCTCCTTGATGCCGGCGATCATGAAGCCCACCTCGCCCGCCCTGAGCTCGTCGCGCGGCACCGACTTGGGCGTGAAGACGCCCATCTGCTCGATGCCGTAGACGGCGTCGGTGGCCATCAGCCGGATGCGCTCGCCCTTGGCCAGGCGGCCGTCGACCACGCGCACCAGCATGACGACGCCGACGTAGTTGTCGAACCAGCTGTCGATGATCATCGCCCGCGGCGGTCCTTCGGGGTTGCCGCGCGGCGCCGGCATGCGGTGGATCACCGCCTCCAGGATGTCGTCGATGCCCTCGCCGGTCTTGGCCGAGCAGGGGATGGCCTGGCTGGCGTCGATGCCGATGACGTCCTCGATCTCCTGCTTGGCGCGCTCGGGGTCCGCCTGCGGCAGGTCCATCTTGTTGAGGACCGGCACCACTTCCACGTGCAGGTCGAGCGCGGTGTAGCAGTTGGCCACCGTCTGCGCCTCCACGCCCTGGCTCGCATCGACCACCAGCAGCGCACCTTCGCAGGCCGAGAGCGACCGGCTCACCTCGTAGCTGAAGTCGACGTGGCCGGGGGTGTCGATCAGGTTGAGGTTGTAGGTCTGGCCGTCGCGCGCGGTGTAGCTGAGCGCCGCCGTCTGCGCCTTGATGGTGATGCCGCGCTCGCGTTCGATGTCCATCGAATCGAGCACCTGCTCCTCCATCTCGCGGTCCGACAGTCCGCCGCAGCGCTGGATGATCCGGTCGGCCAGCGTGCTCTTGCCGTGGTCGATGTGGGCAATGATCGAGAAGTTGCGGATGTGGTTCATGTCTGTCTGCTGTGCTTCGCGGGGCCGGAGGTAAAGCGGCGAAGCCGCTTCAGCGAAAGCTCACATCGCTTGGCGATGTGAAGGCGCGAAGCGCCGTGCTGAAGCCAAAAAAAAGGCACGTCCAAAATCGAGACGCGCCTTCCAACAGAACGTTTGGCAACTGCTTGTTGGGCGACCATTGTAGCCAAAAGCACCCCGCTGGAAGCCGCGCCAATGCTTGTTTTCCGGCCGTTGCGGGTTGCCAACAAGCAAATCCATCAACAGTTTATCCACAGGGTTCCGGCGGGCTTGTGGGCAGCCTGCGGATGGCCACTCTTGTTCATGATCCGACCGGTAAACGGGGCACGGAAGAACACATTCTAGACGCCACCCGGATGAATCGACGCTCACACCGGATTGAAGTAAGCGGCCGCCAACTCGCCGGTCAGAAACTACCAGGCTTTCGTCATCGATTCCGGCGGTTGCTCCTATCGCCATGCGGAAAGACCCGGCGCGCCGGTCAACTAGCCGGCCGGCGCCGGGGCCTTCAGCGCGTCGGCCGGATGACCAGGTAGTTCACCCACTCGCCGCGGCGGACGAGCACGCTCACCGCCCGCGCCTTCTCGGCCTTGGCCGCGATGGCGGCGAACTGCTTGCTGTCGGCCACTTCGGTGTTGTCGATCGAGAGGATGACGTCGCCTTCGCGCAGGCCGGCGCGCGCCGCTGCCCCTTCGACCGCGTCGACCTTCACGCCGCCCTTCACGCGCAGCTCGCGCTTCTGCGCCTCGCCGAGGTCGGACACGGTGAGACCGAGCGCGCTCTTGGTCGAAGGCGCCGCGCCCGGCTCGCCCGGCGAGCGGCGCGCGACCTGGCGGTCTTCCTCGAACTCGCCGACGGTGACCGAGAGCTCGCGCGTGCTGCCGCGGCGGAACAGCGTGAGCGTGCTGCGCGTGCCCGGCTTGATGCTGCCGATGATGCGCGGCAGGTCGCCCGAGCGTTCCACGGCCTTGCCGTCGACCTTGGTGATGATGTCGCCCGCCTCGACGCCGGCCTTGTCGGCCGGGCTGTCCTTCTCGACGCTGCGCACCAGCGCGCCGGCCGCCTTCGCACCCAGGCCGATCGATTCCGCCACCTCCTTGGTGACCGGCGCGATCTGCACGCCGATGCGGCCGCGCACCACGCGGCCGTTGGTGCGCAGCTGGTCGGCCACGCGAATCGCGTCGTCGATCGGGATGGCGAAGCTGATGCCCATGAAGCCGCCCGAGCGGCTGTAGATCTGCGAGTTGATGCCCACCACCTCGCCGCGCAGGTTGAGCAGCGGGCCGCCGGAATTGCCGGGGTTGATGGCGACGTCGGTCTGGATGAAGTTCAGGTAGTCGCCGGTGTCGCGCTGCTTGGCGCTCACGATGCCGGCGGTGACGGTGTTGTCCAGGCCGAAGGGCGAGCCGATGGCCATGACCCATTCGCCCACCTTGAGGCGGTTGACGTCGCCGATCTTCACCGCCGGCAGGCCGGCGGCGTCGATCTTGACGACGGCGACGTCGGTGCGCGCGTCGGCGCCGACAATGCGCGCCTTCAGCTCGCGCTTGTCGGTGAGGGTGACGACGACCTCGTCGGCTCCGTCCACCACGTGGGCGTTGGTCATGATGTAGCCGTCGGCCGAGAGGATGAAGCCCGAGCCGACGCCGCGCTGCTGCGGCTGCGAGTCCTCGTCGTCACCACGCGGGCCGCCGCGCCGCGGGTCGGGCCGGTTCGGCAGCGGGATGCCGAAGCGGCGGAAGAACTCCTCCACGTTCGGGTCCATCTCGCCGCTGGAGCGGCTGCGCGCGCGCTCGGTGGTGCGGATGTTGACGACCGAAGGCCCGACGCGTTCGGCCAGCTCGCTGAAGTCGGGCAGCTGGACGGTGGGCATGGCAGCCGCAGCGGCCTGCGCGCGGCCGGCGGCCGGCCACAGCGCGGCGGCGGCAAGCAGCAGCGCGCCGCAGGCGAGGCCGGTGCGCCGGGTCAGCGGGTGGATTGCGGTGATCGGGTTCATGAAACAGGGCTCTCCCTCGAAGCGATGTTCCGGGTGCGGGCGAAGCCGCGGCGCCACGCGTTCAGCGCCGCCTTTCGAGTGCTTCGGCAAAGACTTTCAGCGTCGACGCCGGCACGTCGCCCATCACCGTGATCCAGTGGTCGCCGCGCCGCTGGCGCAGCGTGGCGGTGGCACCCAGCTGGCCGGCCAGCGGCACCACGGCGCGCCTGGCGTCGAAGGGCTCGATGAACAGCGACACGTGCGTCGCGCCGTCGGAATAGACCACCTGCAGCACGGGGTCGCTGCCGATCGCGTCCGGCGACTCGACGCTGCGCTTCATGCAGCCGGCGAAGGCGAAGCCGGGCACGGGCTTGTCGAGCGCCCAGCCTTCGGCGTCGAGCTGGGTGCGCTGCTGCTGCGGCCGCACGACGCGGTAGCCGTCCTGCTTCTTCATGGCCTGCAGCACCGATTCGGGCTGCGGCTTGATGCCGATCTCGACTTCGCTGAAGGCGGTGGACTCGAGCACCTGGTTCTTCGGGCCGATGACGTCGGCACGCAGCATCAGGCCGGTGGCCTTGTCGGCCCACAGGCGCTGCGCGTAGCGCATGTCGTCGCGCGGCTGCAGCAGGAACACCTGGGCTTCGCGGCCGGCGACGCGGTCGCTGCCTTCCGCCTTCAGCTCGTAGCGCTCCAGCGCGCGCGGCTCCACCACCTGCGTGCTCGAAGGCAGGCTGCTCATCGCGCCGGCCTTCTCCTGCACCACCACGCGCGACTGCGGCCACACGGTGTGCAGGGTGTCGTTCTGGCGGTAGATGCGCTGCTGGCGGCCGTCCAGCGTTTCCAGGCGCTCGTACGACTGGTCGCCGACGCAGAAGTGCGCCACGCGCGAGCTGGAGAGCGCGCCGCCGGCGCTGAACACCAGCGTGCCCTGGTAGTTGCGCTGGTTGGCGGCGGCGTGGATGCGCGCCAGCCAGCCGCGCGCATCCGCCGGGTCGCCGTTGACCCCGTTCGCGCCGTTCGCGCCCTCGGCCAGCGCCAGGCCTGCCGGCATCAGCAGGGTGGCGAAGGTGAAGGCAGGCAGCCAGCGCCGGACTTGCTCGCGCATGACGGCCGTTCAGCGCGGAGCCGGCGCCACGACGGGCGTCACGGGCATGGCCGGCGTGGTGGCCATCACTTCCAGGTTGCGCGGCGTCGCGCCCGGCACCGCGGCGAAGCCGCCGCCGGCACTGCGGTGCATGGCGAGCAGGCGGTCGAGCTTGGGGTCGCGGATCAGCGTGTTGGTCGCCGGGATGTCCACCACCGGGACCACGTTGCCGGCCGGCGCCGGCGCGGCCGCCACCGGGGTCTCGGCCGGCGGCGCGCCGTTGCGCAGCACGCCGACGACCCCCGCCACCGCCACGAAACCGGCCGCCGCGGCGGCGCCGGGCAGCAGCCAGTGCCGGTGGCGCCGCGGCGCCGGCGCCAGCACGACCGGCTCGCGCTCCAGGCGCCCGCGCAGCGCGCTCAGGAAGGCGGCGTCGTGCCCCGGCGGCGAGGCCAGGTCGTCCGAACGCAGCACGTCGCCGATCAGGTGGTAGGCATGCCAGCGCTGCCGCGCTTCGGGGTCGTCCCGCCATCGGGCGCAGGCCTCGGCCAGCGCGCCGGCGTCGCCGTCGGCGAGCGCGGAGAGTTGTTCATGGCGGGCATCGGCCGCGGCAGCGGCGCTCTGGGGTTTGGCGTTCATGGTGCGGATGGGAACTGACTCACCCTCGAACTCGATTCTGTCGCGGCGGCGCCTGCGGCGTCACCAGCGTTCGCCCTCTCTGGTGTCCAGCAACGGCCGCAACCGGCCGGCGATGGCTTCGCGGGCGCGGAAGATGCGGGACCTCACGGTGCCGATGGGGCAGTTCATCACTTCGGCAATCTCTTCGTAGCTCAGGCCTTCGATCTCGCGCAGCGTGATCGCCTGCCTCAATTCGTCCGACAGCGCCTCGATGGCGGCGTTCACGACCTCGGCGACTTCCTTGCTGGCGAGCAGCGCCTCGGGCGTTTCGCCGTCGCTTAGTTCGTTCTCGACGCGCGAAGTTTCATCGCCCTCCTCCTGGCCCGCCAAGGAAGTCTCGGAAACGAGGGGGTCGCGCTTGAGGTCGACGAGCGCCTTCTTCGCCGTGTTGACGGCGATCCGGTACAGCCAGGTGTAGAAGGCGCTCTCGCCGCGGAACTGCGGCAGCGCCCGGTAGGCGCGGATGAAGGTCTCCTGCGCGATGTCGGGCACCAGGTCGACGTCGCGCACCATGCGGGCGATCAGGCGTTCGATGCGGCGCTGGTACTTCACGACCAGCATCTCGAAGGCGCGCACCTCGCCCTGGCGCGCGCGGTCGACCAGCAGGCGGTCGGCGTCGGCGTCGGTCATGGCGCTTCTGCCCCGCCGTCCGGCGGCGAAAGGACCGGCGGACCGGCGTAGAGGGCGGCGCGCAGCCCGTGCCAGGCCGGGCCCGCCTCGGCCGCCGCCACCGGCAGCCAGCCGGCGGCACCGGCCGCGGGGCGGTGGCGCAGCAGCATCCAGCCGCCCAGGTCGCCCATCACCTGCACCGCGCCTTCGACACCGTCCAGCGTCCAGCGCGATCCGTCCCAGCGCAGTTCGCGCGGCCGTTCGCGAAGACGCCGCCACGCGAGCGCGGCCAGGGCGAGCGCGAAGCCGGCAGCGGCAAGGGGCCCGAACGGGGTCTGCACTTCCAGATGCGCGAATGCCCACGTCAGCAGGCTGGCCGTGGCGCCAAGCACCAGCAAGGTGCCCGCGAGGCGCCAGCCGGCGCCGCCGGAACAGGTCACGCCGACCGGTGGCGGCTGGCGCACCGGGGATTCACGCGCGCCGGAAGACGAGCGTGCCGTTGGTGCCGCCGAACCCGAAGTTGTTCTTCACCGCGACGTCGATGCGCATCTCGCGCGCCTGGTTGGCGCAGTAGTCGAGGTCGCATTCGGGGTCGGGGTTCGTCAGGTTGATGGTCGGCGGCGACACCTGGTGGTGCAGTGCCAGCACCGTGAACACCGACTCGATGCCGCCGGCGCCACCCAGCAGGTGGCCGGTCATCGACTTGGTCGAGTTCACGACCATGCGCTTCGCGTGGTCGCCGAAGGCCAGCTTGATGGCGTTCGTCTCGTTCACGTCGCCCAGCGGCGTGGAGGTGCCGTGCGCGTTCAGGTACTGCACGTCGCTCGCGTTGACGCGCGCGTTGCGCAGCGCGGCCAGCATCGAGCGCTTGGGGCCGTCGACGTTGGGCGCGGTCATGTGGAAGGCGTCGGCGCCCATGCCGAAGCCGGCCAGTTCGGCGTAGATCTTGGCGCCGCGCTTCTTCGCGTGTTCCAGTTCTTCCAGCACCACGACGCCGGCGCCTTCGCCGAGCACGAAGCCGTCGCGCTCCTTGTCCCAGGGGCGGCTCGCGCCCTGCGGGTCGTCGTTGCGCGTGGACAGCGCACGCGCCGCCGCGAAGCCGCCCACGCCCAGCGGCGAGACCGTGCTCTCGGCCCCGCCGGCCACCATGATGTCGGCGTCGCCGTACTCGATCATGCGGCCGGCCTCGCCGATGCAGTGCAGGCCGGTGGTGCAGGCCGTGACGATGGCCAGATTCGGCCCCGTGAAGCCGAAGCGGATGGACACGTGGCCGGAGATCATGTTGATGATCGAGGCCGGCACGAAGAACGGCGAGATGCGGCGCGGGCCGCGTTCGCTGTATTCCTGGTGCGTCTGCTCGATCATCGGCAGCCCGCCGATGCCCGAGCCCACCATCACGCCGATGCGTTCGGCCGTCGCTTCGTCGAGCGCGTCGCCGTGCGGCAGGCCCGCGTCCTTCACCGCCTGCACCGAGGCGGCCAGCCCGTAGTGGATGAAGGTGTCCATGTGGCGGGCTTCCTTCGCCGGGAGGTAGTCCTCGACGTTGAAGCCCTTCACCTCGCCGGCGAAGCGGCAGGCGAACGCGGACGCATCGAACTTGGTGATGCTGGCGATGCCCGAGCGGCCGGCCACCAGGTTGGCCCAGCCTTCGGCCACGCTGTTGCCCACCGGGCTCACGAGCCCGAGGCCGGTGACGACGACGCGACGTCGGCTCATCGCTCGACTCGTTCCTCAGGCCTTCTGGTGGCTGGAAGCGTAGTCGATCGCCAGCTGCACGGTGGTGATCTTCTCGGCTTCCTCGTCGGGGATCTCGATGCCGAACTCGTCTTCGAGGGCCATCACCAGTTCGACCGTGTCGAGGGAGTCGGCGCCGAGGTCGGCCACGAAGGCCTTCTCGTTGGTGACGTCGGACTCCGGCACGCCGAGTTGCTCGGCGATGATCTTCTTGACACGGGCTTCGATATCGCTCATGACTCCTCCAGGAGTGGGATCGGGAAAACAGCCGGCGATTCTACCGGCGGGGCGGACACCGGGTTACCCCGGGGCGGCAGGGCCGGATCAGGCCATGAACATGCCGCCGTTGACGTGCAGTTCGGTGCCGGTGATGTAGCCCGCCAGCGGGCTGCACAGGAAGGCGACGGCGTGCGCCACCTCCTCCGGCGTGCCCAGGCGGCCCAGCGGCACGGCCGCGAGCAGCGCGGTCTTCTGCTGATCGTTCAGCGCTGCCGTCATGTCGGTGGCGATGAACCCCGGCGCGACGCAGTTGACGGTGATGCTGCGGCTGCCGACCTCGCGCGCCAGCGCGCGCGTCATGCCGGCCACGCCGGCCTTCGCGGCCGCGTAGTTGGCCTGCCCCGGGTTGCCCGCCGCCCCCACCACCGAGGTGATGTTGACGATGCGGCCCCAGCGCTGCTTGACCATCGTGCGCATCACCGCGCGGCAGCAGCGGAACACCGCCTTCAGGTTGGTGTCGATGACGGCGTCCCAGTCCTCGTCCTTCAGGCGCGCGGCCAGCATGTCGCGCGTGATGCCGGCGTTGTTCACCAGCACGTGCAGGCCGCCGTGCTCGGCGACGATGGCGTTGATCGTGGCGTCGACCGCGGCGCCGTCGGTCACGTTCAGCACCTTGCCTTGCGCGCCCGGCACGGCTTCGGCGATGCCGGCGGCGCCGGCTTCGGTGGTGGCGGTGCCCACCACGTGCAGGCCCTGCGCCGCCAGCGCCTGCGCGATGGCGCGGCCGATGCCGCGCGAAGCCCCGGTGACCAGCGCGATGCGCTTCGTGGTGTCGTTCATGCGAGCAGTTCCTTCGTGCGCGCCAGCGTGGCGGGGTCGCAGATGTCGGCGGTGGCGGCGTCGGCCAGGATGCGCGGCACCATCTTCGAGAGCACCTTGCCGGGGCCGCATTCGACCACCTGCGCGGCGCCGCGCGCGCGCAGCGCCTGCACCACTTCCACCCAGCGCACCGGGCCGAAGGCCTGGCGGTAGAGCGCGTCGCGGATGCGCGCCGGGTCGGTCTCGGCGGCGACGTCGATGTTGTTGACCACCGCGAAACGCGGCGGCTGGATCGCCACCGTGGCCAGCCGCTCCTTCAGCCGCTCGGCCGCCGGCTTCATGAGCAGGCAGTGGAAGGGCGCGGACACCGCCAGCGGCAGCACGCGCTTGGCACCGGCCGCCTTCAGCGCCGCGGCCACGGCGTCGACGCCGGCCTTCGAACCGGCGATCACGGTCTGCTTGGGGTCGTTGTAGTTGGCGGCGGACACCACCTCGCCGCTCGCCGCGGCGGCCTGCTCGCAGCAGTCGCGCACCACCGGGCCGTCCAGGCCGAGCACGGCCATCATCGCGCCGGCGCCCACCGGCACCGCCTCCTGCATGGCCTGGGCGCGGAAGCGCACCAGCGGCACCGCGTCGGCGAGCGAGAGCGCGCCGGCGGCGACGAGCGCGCTGTACTCGCCCAGCGAGTGGCCCGCCACCGCGACCGGTTCGGCGCCGCCTTCGGCGCGCCAGGCGCGGTAGTTGGCGATCGCCGCCACCAGCATCACGACCTGCGTGTTGACGGTGAGCGCCAGCGCCTCGGCCGGGCCTTCCTTGATGAGCTTGCCGACGTCGCTGCCGAGCGCCGACGACGCCTCTTCCAGCGTGGCCTTCACCGCCGCGTGGTCGGCCCATGCGTCGAGCATGCCGACCGACTGCGACCCCTGGCCGGGGAACACGAATGCGAACTGCGCCATCGCTGCCCTCTTGTCCTGCGTCTTGCTTGTTCTCGCGCGGCGGGTGCCGGCGTCTCAGAAGTCGAGCAGCACCGCGCCCCAGGTGAAGCCGCCGCCCACGCCTTCCAGCAGCACGGTGTCGCCGCGCTGGACGCGCCCGCTCTTGACCGCCACGTCCAGCGCCAGCGGCACCGACGCGGCCGAGGTGTTGCCATGCTCGTCGACCGTGACCACCAGCCGCTCGGCCGGCAGCTTCAGCTTCTTGGCGGTGCCGTTCATGATGCGGATGTTGGCCTGGTGCGGGATCAGCCAGTCGATGTCTTCCTCGTGCCGGCCGGCTTTTTCCAGCGCCGCGCGCGCCGCGCTCTCCAGCACGTTGACGGCGAGCTTGAAGACGGCCTGGCCGTCCATGCGCAGCAGCGGCACGCCGCTGATCTGGCCGCCGTTGACGGTGCCCGGCACGCAGAGGATCTCCAGGTGGCGGCCGTCGGCGTGCAGGTCGCTGGAGAGGATGCCGGGCTTGTCGCTGGCTTCCAGCACCACCGCGCCGGCGCCGTCGCCGAAGAGCACGCAGGTCGTGCGGTCGTTGAAGTCCAGGATGCGCGAGAACACTTCCGCGCCCACGACCAGCGCGCAGCGCGCGCTGCCGGCGCGCACCATCGAATCGGCCACCGTGAGCGCGTAGACGAAGCCCGAGCAGACGGCCTGCATGTCGAAGGCGGGGCAGCCGGCCACGCCCAGCTTGCGCTGCAGGATCGTCGCCGTCGACGGGAACACCATGTCCGGCGTCGAGGTGGCGACGATGATGAGGTCCACGTCCTCCGGCTTGCGGCCGGCCGATTCGAGCGCGTGGCGCGCCGCGTGCAGCGCCAGGTCGCTGGCGTTGACGCCGTCGTCGGCGAAGTGGCGTGCCCGGATGCCGGTGCGCTCGACGATCCACGCGTCGCTGGTCTCGACGCCGCGCGCGGCCAGCATCGCGGCCATGTCGTTGTTGGTGAGCCGGCGCGGCGGCAGGTAGCTGCCGGTGCCGGTGATGCGCGAATGGACGGGGCGTTGGTTCGTCATGCGGCTTGCTGCGCCGCGACGTCGGATGACGGCAGGGCCTGCAGCGTCTCGGCAATGCGGTCGTGCACGCGGTCGAGCAGCCGATTGCGGGCGGCATCATACGCCCGCGTGAGGGCGATCTCGAAGGCCAGCGCGTCGGAGCTGCCGTGCGCCTTGAACACCAGCCCGCGCAGGCCCAGCAGCGCGCCGCCGCTGTAGCGGCGGTGGTCGACGCGGGCCTTGAAGCGCTCCAGCACCGGCATCGCGACCAGTGCCGCGAGCTTGGTGAACACGCTGCGGGTGAACTCTTCCTTGATCATCTTCGACATCATCGAGGCCACGCCTTCGCTGGTCTTCAGCGCCACGTTGCCGACGAAGCCGTCGCACACCACGAGGTCGGTGGTGCCCTTGAAGATGTCGTTGCCTTCCACGTTGCCGTGGAAGTTGAGGTGGCCGCCGGCATGCGCGGCGCGCATCAGTTCGCCGGCGCGCTTGATGACTTCGCTGCCCTTGATGACCTCTTCGCCGATGTTGAGCAGGCCGACCGTGGGTTCCTCGATGCCGTCGAGCGCGCCCACGAGCGCGCTGCCCATCACGGCGAACTGCAGCAGCTGTTCGGCCGTGCAGTCGACGTTGGCGCCCAGGTCCAGCACCTTCGTGAGGCCGCCCTTCGCGTTCGGCAGCAGGGCGGCGATGGCCGGACGCTCGATGCCTTCGAAGGTCTTGAGCACGTAGCGCGCCACCGCCATCAGCGCGCCGGTGTTGCCGGCAGAGACGGCGGCATGGGCCGCGGGCTCGGCGCCTTCGGCGGCGGCCTTGAGCTGGCTGATGGCCACGCGCATCGACGAGTCGCGCTTCTTGCGCAGCGCCACCTCGACCGGGTCGTCCATCGTGACGACGTCGGTGGCTGCGACGGTGGAGCAGCGCGCCCAGCCGGCGGCCGGCCCCAGCGCCTCGGCGGTGCCGACGAGCACCAGCTCGGCGGCGGGATGCTTTTCCAGGAAGGCCCGGCTCGCGGGCAGCGTGACCGAGGGTCCGTGGTCACCGCCCATGCAGTCGACGGCGATGCGGACCAGGGCGAGCGGATCCGGGGCGTGGTGGGCGGACATGGATCAGGTTCCGACCCGGGACGCGGGTGTTCGGGGCGCCGTGGCGGCGCGCCGAAGGACGATCAGGCGTCGGCCTTGGTCTTCAGGACCTTGCGGCCGCGGTAGAAGCCGGTCGGGCTGATGTGGTGGCGCAAGTGCACCTCGCCGGTCGTCGCTTCCACGGCGGTGCCGGGGGCGGCGATCGCGTTGTGCGAGCGGTGCATGCCGCGCTTGGACGGCGACTTCTTGTTCTGCTGGACGGCCATGGGAAGCTCCTGGGGCAGGCGGCGCAGGGCGCCGCGCGTCGGATGGTGCGGCAGCGGGCGCCGAAAAGACGCTGGGGCAAGGCCGCTGCAAAGCCCGCCAGTGTACCAAAACCGGGGCCATGGACGGGCGGCGCCTCAGTCGCCGCGCTGTCGGCGCAGGGCGGCCAAGGCCGCGAACGGGTGCGCCGGCGCTTCCGGCGCCGGCGCCTCTTCGGCCGCCAGCGGCAGCGGCGCGGGGCATTCGGCGTGCCGCGGCACCAGCGGCAGGGCCAGGATCAGCTCGTCTTCCAGCAGCTCCAGCAGGTCGAAGCTGCGGCCGGCGGCGAGCACGTCGTCCTCGCTTTCCTCGTCCAGGCGGGCCGCCTCGTCCTCGTTCTCGACGAAGCGGAACCGGCGCTCGACCGCCAGCGCCTCGGCCATCGGCTGCAGGCAGCGCTGGCAGACGAGCCGCACGGTGGTGTCGGCGTCGAGCGTGACCCAGGTCTGCGGCACGCCGCCGGCGACGCGGCGCTGTTCGCCCGCGGCCTGCCAGCGCACCGGCGGCAATGCCGTGTCGGTGGCGGCCAGGCTGCCCTGCAGGCGCTCGAGCGTGGCCTGCGCCAGCTCGCCTTCCAGCGTGGCACCGGCCTCGGCGAAGGCGCGCACGTCCAGCCGCCGCGGGTCGAAGGTCTTCGGGCGCGCCATGGGCTCAGGCCGCCGGCCAGTGGCGCGCGAAGACCTCGGCCACCGCCGGATGGCGGTCGACGGCCTGCAGGCGCGCGTGGCAGTCCGGCCTTTCCTTCGCCAGGAGCGCGCGCGTGCCCGACCAGCGGCTCACCACGCTGGCCAGCAGGTCCAGCGCCGAAGGGCGCTCGCCGGTGCCGAGCCGGCTGCCGAACTGGTCGGCGAAGAGGCTCCAGTGCTGGTGCAGGCGCTCCCGCGTGCCGCGACGCAGGCGTTGGCAGCCGGCGTCGTCGGGCTCGGCGAGCCAGCGCTCGGGGTAGTCGATGACGCTGATCGCCGCATAGCAGTTGGCGGCGATGAAGACCAGCCCGCGCAGCGCCTGCGCGCGCGCCGACGCCTCCGCCGGCAGCAGGCCGGATGCCGGGTGCTCCAGACCCAGGTGCGCCAGGATGGCGGCGCTCTCGGTCATCACGCTGCCGTCCTCGAGCACCAGGGTCGGGATCTGGCCCAGCGGGTTGACCGCGCGCAACTCGGCCTGCGCCGAATCGTCTTCCCAGGTCGACGCGCGTACGGCGCGGAACGGGCGCCCGAGCAGCACCAGCGCGGCCTCGACCGCCGCCGACCCCGAGCCGCGTGATCCGTAAAGCGTGAGCATGGTGGAGGGGCAGTGTAGCGGCGGCGCCCAAGCGGCCCGGATGGGACAATCGCCGGATGGACATGCCGCCGCTCGTGCTGGGATCGACCTCGCGCTACCGGCGCGAACTGCTGCAGCGGCTGCGCCTGCCCTTCAGCACCGCCCGCCCCGAAGTCGACGAGACGCCGAAACCGGGCGAGACCCCCGCCGACCTGGCGTGCCGGTTGGCGCTGGAGAAGGCGCGCGCGGTGGCGGCGCTGCACCCGCAGGCGGTGGTGATCGGCGCCGACCAGGTGGCCGACCTCGAAGGCGAGCCGATCGGCAAGCCCGGCACCCACGAGCGCGCAGTCGAACAGCTGGAACGCATGAGCGGCCGCCTCGTCGTCTTCCAGACCGCGCTGGCGGTGCTGCGGCCGGCCACCGGCTATGAACGGGTGGAGCTTGCCGCGGTGCAGGTGCGTTTCCGCCCGCTGCACCGCGCCGAGATCGAACGCTACCTGCTCCTGGAGCAGCCCTACGACTGCGCCGGCAGCGCCAAGTGCGAGACGCTGGGCATCGCGCTCACCGAGGCCATCGAGTCCGACGACCCGACCGCGCTCGTCGGGCTGCCGCTGATCCGCACCGCCAGGATGCTGCGCGAAGCCGGCATCGACCCGGTGCTCGCCGCCGCATGAGCGCGCCGGGCCGGTCCCAGGCGCGAATCCCGGAGCGCGCAGTGCGGAGTGTCGTCCTGTGAGCGCGGGCCGCCTGCTGCTGGTGCCCAATACGCTGGACCTGGGCGAGCCGGCGGTCGAGCTGCAGGCGGTGCTGCCGCACTCGGTGATCGAACACATCGCGACGCTGGGCCATTGGGTGGCGGAAGACGCCCGCAGCGCGCGTGCGCTCATCAAGCGCGCGGGCGAGCTGGTGCCCCTGAAGCAGCCGCTGCAGGACGTGCAGATCGCCGAGCTGCCGCGCCCGCGCAAGGGCAGCCGCGAGGCGGTGCCCGCCGCCGCCTGGCACGCGTTGCTGGCGCCCGCGCTCGCGGGCCACGACCTGGGCCTGGTCTCCGAAGCCGGGCTGCCGGCGGTGGCCGACCCCGGCGCGGCGCTGGTCGAGGCGGCCCATGCCGCCGGCGTGCCGGTGCTGCCGCTGCCGGGACCGAGCTCGCTGCTGCTGGCGCTGGCGGCGAGCGGCCTGAACGGCCAGAGCTTCGCCTTCGTCGGGTACCTGCCTCAGGACGCCGCGGCCCGCGGCACGCGGCTGCGCGAGCTGGAAGCCTTGTCGCGCAAGGCCGGACAGACGCAGATCGTGATCGAGACGCCCTACCGCAACGGCGCGCTGCTGGCGACTATGCTGGAGGTGCTCGCGCCCACCACCCGGCTGGCCGTGAGTTGCGGCCTCACGCTGCCGGAGGCCTTCAACCGCAGCGCGCGCGTGGCCGACTGGCGCGCGCGCCCGCTCGCGCTGCCGGACCGCGTGCCGGCGGTGTTCTGCCTGCTGGCCTGAGCAGGCCTGATCAGGCCAGATCAGCGCGGCGCGGCAGGTCGGCGCCGCGGCGCGAGCAGGTGATCGCGGCGGCGCGGCCGGCGAAGTCCAGCGCGGCGCGCAGGTCGGCTTCGGTCCACTGGCGCACCGCGTCCGGCGCCAGCCGGCCCTGTTCCGCCAGCCAGGTGAGCAACGCCGCCTGGAAAGTGTCACCGGCACCGACCGTGTCGACCACGGCCACCTTCTGCGGCGCGCTGCGCACGTGGACACCGCGCGACCAGGCTTCGGCACCCTCGCCGCCGCGTGTCACCACGACCAGCCCCACGCCGGCGTCCAGCCAGCGCGCTGCCAGGGTGGCGGCGTCCTCGCCCGGGAACAGCAGCCCCAGGTCTTCGTCGCTCACCTTCATCAGGTGGGTGCGCTCGGCCATCCAGGCCAGCGTGTCGCGCCAGCGCTCCAGGCGCGGTTCCACGTTGAGGCGGATGTTGGGGTCGTAGGCGATCAGCCGGTGGCGGTGCTCGCGCTCGACCAATGCGCGCTGCGTCGTCGCGACCGGCTCCACCACCATCGCGTAGGAGCCGAAGTGGAAGGCGCACGCCTCGGCCGGCAACCGTTCCAGCGCGGTCAGCGGCAGCAGGCGGTCGGCGCAACCTTCGCCGTAGAAGGAATACGAGGGCACGCCCTTCGCGTCCAGCCCGACCAGGCTGAGCGTGGTCGGCGCCTCCATCACCAAGCTGCAGCCGGTGCCGATGCCTTCGGCCTGCAGCGCCTTCATGAGCCGCTGGCCGACGAAGCCGCTGCCCAGCGCGCCGAAGAACGACACCGGCTGCGCCAGCCGCACCAGGCCCAGCGCCACGTTGAAGGGCGAGCCGCCGATGCGCGCGTCCAGCGCCAGGCCGGTGGGGGTCTCGGCCGTCGCGAAGACGTCCATCAGCGCTTCGCCGCACACCACGAACATGTTCTCTCTCCTCGGAAAAAGGGGGCCTCGAAGGACCCCGGACGGCGCCAAGCATCGGCGCTCGCCCGGCCCGCCGCCACCGGGTTTTCCATTAATCACTCAGCTTGATTTATTTAAAACCGGCGCCGACAATGGGAACCAGACAGGCCCCCCGACCGGCCTGCTTTCCGACACCCCACCCGACCCCAGGAGACACGCATGCTGCACACCACCACCCGCCTGGCCGCCGCCGCGGCCCTGATGTTCGGCGCCGGCCTGGCCAGCGCCGCCGGCGAACCCGTCATCGGCCTCATCACCAAGACCGAGACCAACCCCTTCTTCGTGAAGATGAAGGAAGGCGCGGCCGAGGCCGCCAAGGCCAAGGGCGCCAAGCTGCTCACCGGCGCCGGCAAGACCGACGGCGACAACGCCGGCCAGGTGACGGCGATGGAGAACATGATCGCCGCCGGCGCCAAGACCATCCTCATCACGCCCAGCGACAGCAAGGCCATCATCCCGGCCATCAAGAAGGCGCGCGAGAAGGGCGTGATGGTGATCGCGCTCGACAGCCCGACCGACCCCGCCGACGCGACCGACGCCCTCTTCGCCACCGACAACTACAAGGCCGGCGTGCTGATCGGCCAGTACGCGAAGGCCGCGCTCGGCGGCAAGCCGGCGAAGATCGTCACGCTGGACCTGTTCCCCGGCCACCCGGTGGGCGCGCAGCGCCACAACGGCTTCCTGCAGGGCTTCGGGCTGCAGAGCTTCGACGCCAAGAACAACGAGCTCGCCAAGCCGGCCGAGGTGGCCTGCATGGCCGACAGCTTCGGCGACCCCGCCAAGGGCCAGACCGCGATGGAGAACTGCCTGCAGAAGGCGCCCGACGTGAACGTGGTCTACACGATCAACGAGCCCGCCGCGCTGGGTGCCTACAACGCGCTGAAGAAGGCCGGCAAGGACAAGAACGTCGTCATCGTCTCGGTCGACGGCGGCTGCGCCGGCGTCGCCAACGTGGGCAAGGGCATCATCGCCGCCACCTCGCAGCAGTACCCGCTGAAAATGGCCTCGATGGGCGTCGAGGCCGGCGTCGAGTACGCGAAGTCGGGCAAGAAGGTCTCGGGCTACACCGACACCGGCGTCACGCTGATCGCGGCCAAGCCCGTGGCCGGCGTGGACAGCAAGGACGTGAAGACCGGCACCGACCTGTGCTGGGGCAAGAAGTAAGCCGCCGCCGCTGAGTCCCTTCCCGCCTGGCCCGGCCGGCGGCGCCCCAGGCGCCCCGGTCCTGCCGCTGCATGCACCCCGAGGTGCACCCCAAGGAGCTGCCGCATGGACAGCCTGAAGAGCAAGTTGCCGCCCATCGGCACGCTCGGCCCCTTCATCGCGCTGGTCGTCGCCTGCGCCTTCTTCGCCGCCACCACCGACCGCTTCTTCAGCGGCGAGAACCTCTCGCTCATCCTGCAGCAGGTGATGGTGGTCGGCGTCATCGCGATCGGCCAGACGCTGATCATCCTCACGGCCGGCATCGACCTGTCCTGCGGCATGCTGATGGCGCTGGGCAGCATCGTGATGACCAAGACCGCGGTCGACTTCGGGCTGCCGGCGCCGTTGGCCATCCTGCTGGGCATCGCGGTGACGGCGCTGTTCGGCTTCTTCAACGGCCTGCTCGTCACGCGCATCAAGCTGCCGCCCTTCATCGTGACGCTGGGCACCTTCAACATCGCCTTCGCGGTGACGCAGCTGTACTCGGGCGCCCAGACCGTGACCGACCTGCCCGACGCCATGACCTGGCTGGGCAGCACCTTCACCGTGGGCGGCACCAACATCGCCTACGGCACGGTGCTGATGATCCTGCTCTACCTGGGCATGTGGTTCTGGCTGCGCGAAACGGGCGCCGGCCGCCACATCTACGCGGTGGGCAACAACCCCGAGGCGACGCGCCTGGTGGGCATCGCCACCGACCGCGTGCTGCTGGGCGTGTACGTGCTGGCCGGCGTGTTCTACGGCATCGCTTCGCTGCTGGCCGTCTCGCGCACCGGCGTCGGCGACCCCAACGCGGGCCAGACCGAGAACCTGGACGCCATCACCGCCGTGGTGCTGGGCGGCACCAGCCTGTTCGGCGGCCGCGGCGTCATCCTCGGTTCGCTCGCCGGCGCGGTGGTCGTGGGCGTGCTGCGCAACGGCCTCACGCTGATGGGCGTCTCGTCGGTCTACCAGGTGCTGGTGACCGGCATCCTGGTGATCCTGGCGGTGACGGTGGACCAGCTGTCGCGCAAGGCCGCGCGCTGAAGGAGCAAGACACCATGGCAACGAACACCCTCGTGATGCAGGCCAAGGGCCTGGTGAAGCGCTACGGCCAGGTCACCGCGCTCGACGGCGCCGACTTCGAGCTGCGCGCCGGCGAGATCCTGGCCGTGATCGGCGACAACGGCGCCGGCAAGAGCAGCCTCATCAAGGCGCTTTCCGGCGCGACGATCCCCGACGAAGGTGAGATCCTGCTCGACGGCAAGCCGGTGAAGTTCCGCAACCCGATGGACGCGCGCCGCGAAGGCATCGAGTGCTGCTACCAGGACCTGGCGGTGGCACCCGCGATGACCATCGCCGAGAACCTGTTCCTGGGCCGCGAGATGCGGCGCGACGGCTTCCTGGGCAGCGCCTTGCGCATGCTGGACAAGAAGAAGATGCTGGAGATCGCGGTCCAGCGCATGGCCGACCTGAAGGTGGGCATCCGCTCCATGACGCAGGCGGTGGAGACGCTCTCCGGCGGCCAGCGCCAGTGCGTGGCGGTGGCCCGCGCGGCCGCCTTCGCGCGCCACGTGGTCATCCTGGACGAGCCCACCGCGGCGCTCGGCGTGAAGGAAGGCAACATGGTGCTGGAGCTCATCCGCCGGGTGCGCGACAAGGGCCTGCCCGTGATCCTGATCAGCCACAACATGCCGCACGTGTTCGAAATTGCCGACCGCATCCACGTCGCCCGCCTGGGCCGGCGCGCGGCGGTGCTGAACCCGAAGAAGATCAGCATGAGCGACACCGTGGCCGTGATGACCGGCGCCATGCCGCCGGAGCAGATCCCCGCCGAGTGCCTGGCATGAACTGGCCCACCCCCGTAGCGCCTTCGGCGCTCCCCCTCAAGGGGGCGCCGCTGGCGGCCCGGCAAAGCCGGTTCCGCGGCGGCCGCTTGGAGAGTCGCGATGCTCAAGGGTATTGATCCGCTCCTGTCCCCCGACCTGCTGCGCGTGCTGGCGGCCATGGGGCACGGCGACGAGATCGTCGTCGCCGACGCCAACTTCACCGCCGAGACGCTGGGCCAGGGCCGGCCGGTCATCGCCCTGCCCGGCGTGGGCGTGCAGCGCGCCGCCGAGGCGGTGCTCTCGCTGCTGCCGCTGGACGCCGCGGTGGCGCAGCCGGTGGCCTTCATGCAGGTGAGCGACACGCCGGCCGGCTACCGCAGCGCGCTCCAGCGCAGCGTGATCGCCTGCCTGGAAGCGCAGGGCTGGGCGCGCGGCGAGCAGTGCGAGGCCGTCGAGCGCTTCGCCTTCTACGACCGCGTGCGGCGCGCCTTCGCCATCGTGCACACCGGCGAGCTGCAGCCCTACGCCAACTTCATCTTCAAGAAGGGCGTCATCGCCGAGGCGCTGGCGGCCTGAACCGATGCAAGCCCACCCTTCAGCGCGCGAAGACTCGGCCCGGCTGAAGCCGCGCGGCTCCAGCCAGGGCGGCCTGCGCCAGTACAACGAACGCGTCGTGCTGCAGGCGCTGCGCCTGCACGGCGCGCTGCCGGCCGCGGAGCTGGCGCGCCTGACCGGGCTCACCGCGCAGACCATCTCGCTCATCACCAAGCACCTGCTCGACGAGGGCCTGCTGCGCAAGGGCGAGCCGCAGCGCGGCAAGGTCGGCCAGCCCTCGGTGCCGCTCTCTTTGGACCCGGACGGCGCGTTCTCGGTCGGCATCAAGATCGGCCGCCGCAGCCTGGACGTGCTGCTGGTCGACTTCAGCGGCGCACCGCGCGAGCGCTGGTCGCTCGACTACCCGTTCCCCGAGCCGCACCAGGTGCTGGCCGAGATCGGCGCCCGGCTGAAGGATGTCGACACCCGCCTGGGCCCTTCGAAGCGCCGCCGCCTGCAAGGGGTGGGCATCGCCGCGCCGCTGTCGATGGGCGGCTGGCAGACCCTGCTGGGCGTGGACCCCGCGCTGGCCGCGCGCTGGGACGCGGTCAACCTGAAGCAAGCCGTCGCCGCGCTGACGCCGCTGCCGGTGGAACTGCTGAAGGACACCGCCGCCGCCTGCGTGGCCGAGCTGGTGGCCGGCCGCGGCCGCAGCGTGCGCAGCTTCCTCTACGTCTTCGTCGACACCTTCATCGGCGGCGGGCTGGTGCTGGACAGCCACCTGCGCGCCGGCCTCAACGGCAACGCCGGCGCCATCGGCTCGATGCCGCTGGGCCTGGCCGGCGGCCGCGACGAGGCGCCGCCACAGCTGCTGAGCCGCGCCTCGCTGCTCAACCTGGAGCAGCGCTTCCTGGCCGCGGGCCTGGACGGCAGCGCGGTGGGCGACGCGCGCGCGATGCAGCCGCCCTGGCTGCCGCACACGCAGGACTGGCTGCTGGAGTCGGCCGCCGCGGTGGCGTTGGCGATGAACAGCGCCGCCTGCCTGCTGGACCTGGAAGGCGTCATCGTCGACGGCAATTTCAGCCGCGAACTGTTGGCCGCGCTGCTGGCGGCCACCGACGCCGCGGCCGGACGCTACAGCTGGGAAGGGGTGCGGCGGCCACGCATGCTGGCCGGCACCATCGGCTCCGACGCGCGCGCACTGGGCGGCGCATTGCTGCCGCTGTACGCGAACTTCGCGCCCGACCGCGAACTGTTCCTGAAGGACGAAACCTAGCGCCCGCCGCCGAGCAGCGAGGCAACCTTCTTCTTCGGCCGGATGCTGGGCGAGAGCGCCTTCACCGGCGCCGCCGGGGCGGCGCTCTTGTCGGTCTTCTCCCACGAGGCGTCGCCGCTGCCCGAAGGCTCGTAGGGCTTGTCGAAGAACGGGTCGGCGGGCGGCGCGGCATGGCGGCGCGGCGGCGCGGGGCGCTCCTCGCGCGCGGCCGGCTCTTCGCGCTCTTCCTCGAAGCGGCGGCGCGGCCGGCGCGGGCGGTCGTCTTCCACCTCGAAGGGCTCGAGCTCGATCTTCTTCTTGATGAGCTTCTCGATGTCGGACACCAGGCGCGTGTCGTCGCGCGTCACCAGCGTCACCGCCAGGCCGGAGGCGCCGGCGCGGCCGGTGCGGCCGATGCGGTGCACGTAGTCTTCCGCGTTGAAGGGCACGTCGAAGTTGAAGACCGCGGGCAGGTCGGCGATGTCCAGGCCGCGCGCGGCCACGTCGGTGGCGACGAGCAGGTCCACCTCGCCGGCCTTGAAGGCGGCCAGCGCCTTCAGGCGCTCGTCCTGGCTCTTGTCGCCGTGCAGGGCCTGGGTCTTGAGGCCGTCGCGCTCGAATGAACGCGCCAGACGGGCCGCACCGAGCTTGCTGTTCACGAACACGAGCGCCTGCGAGAGCTCGCGCGAACGCAGCATCTGGCGCACCGCGGCGCGCTTGTCGTCGTCGGTGACGCTGTAGAAGTGCTGCTCCACCGTGGAGGCGGTGGCGTTGGGGCGCGCCACCTCCACCGTCACCGGGTCCTGCAGGTAGCTGGCCGCCAGGCGCTTGATCTCGGGCGAGAAGGTAGCCGAAAAGAGCAGCGTCTGGCGCTGCTTGGGCAGGTAGGACAGGATGCGCTGCAGGTCGGGCAGGAAGCCGATGTCCAGCATGCGGTCGGCTTCGTCGAGCACCACGTACTCGACCTGGTTGAGCACCGCGTTCTTGGCCTCGATGTGGTCGAGCAGACGGCCCGGGGTGGCGATCAGCACCTCGACCCCGCCCTTGAGCACCAGCGTCTGCGGCTTCATGTCGATGCCGCCGAAGACCACCGTGGAGCGCAGGTTGGTGTGCTTCGCGTAGGTCTTGACGTTGTTGGCGACCTGGTCGGCCAGCTCGCGCGTGGGCGCCAGCACCAGCGCGCGCACCGGGTGGCGCGCCGGGGACATGCTGGCGTTCTCGTGCCGCAGCATCTTCTGCAGCAGCGGGATCGTGAAGGCCGCGGTCTTGCCGGTGCCGGTCTGGGCGGCGCCCATCACGTCGCGGCCGGCCAGCACGACGGGGATCGCCTTCGCCTGGATCGGCGTCATCGCCGTGTAGCCGGCGTCGGCCACGGCGCGCAGCAGCTTGGGGTCGAGCGGGAGGGTGTCGAAGCGGGGGGCCGGGACGGCTTCCGCAGCGGGTGCTTCTGGGGTCATGCAGGCCGGATTATCGCCGCGCCGTCAATCGGGGCGGGCGCGAGGCCAGCAGCTTCATCCAGCGCGGCGACTTGAAGCGCACGATGCGCCAGTAAAGCGCCACGTAGGTGATGGCGAAGAGCAGCAGGAACACCGCCAGCACGCGCGACTCGCCCCAGAACAGCAGCGCCGGCATCACCGAGGACATGCACAGCATCCACAGGAAGGGCGAGGTCATCGAGTTGCGCCGCGTCAGCGCCTTTGCGCTGCGGTCGCCCACCGCCCAGCGGATGACGCGGCGGTAGATGAGCGAATGCAGGTGGATGCCGTCGGGCATGCTCGGCGGCACGGCGCGCAGGAAGCGGCGGCGGTAGATCGAGAACAGGGTCTCGAAGATCGGGTAGATGCACACCAGCAGCGGAAACAGCGGCGAGACCGTGGGGTTGCGCACCAGCAGCAGGATCGAGAGCTCCGCCACCGCGAAGCCCAGGAAGTAGGCGCCGCCGTCGCCCAGGAAGATCAGCCCGCCGGGGAAGTTCCAGAGGAAGAAGCCCAGCACCGCGCCGACGGTGGCCACGCACAGTTCCACCAGCACGATGTCGCCGACCTGGAACGCCACGTAGGCCAGCGCGGCGAGCATGATCATGGCGCACATCGAGGCCAGGCCGTTGAAGCCGTCGATGATGTTGATCGAGTTCGCGATGCCCGCCACCGCGAACACGGTGACGACGAGCGAGCCGGTGGTGGTGGCGACCAGCAGGTCGACGACCGGGATGTCGGCGCGGGTGATCGCCGCGTCCAGCACCCAGGCGGCCAGCGCCGCCGAGACGGCGGTGGCGATGAGCCGCATGCGCGGGCTGACGCGCTTGGTCAGGTCTTCGATCAGGCCACCGGCGAAGCAGGGCAGCGCGCAGACCATCAGCACCGTGCCGGTCTGGCTGGCCGAAGGCGCGGTCCAGTGCAGCAGCGCCAGCGCGGCTACGAGGCCGGCGACGATGCCGACCCCGCCGATGCGCGGCACCGGCCGCGCATGGAACTTCTGCGGACCGGACACGTCGTGGTCGAGGGAGAAGCGCCCGTGCGTCTTCGAGAGGTGGATCACGCCCAGCGTCACCATCAGCGAGGCGACGAAGGCCAGGAGCAGCACGAGCATGGCGCGAATTGTAGGTTCCGCACCTGCCCGCCCGACGCGCGAAGCGGCCCGCGACCGATACAATGTTGGATTTCCATCTCAGTCCGCGGCCGCGAGTTCGGCTGGCGGGCTCGTGCGAATGCATTGCACTGCGGTCGACCCGGCCCGGGCACGGATGCCGGCGCCTCGAGTCTTCTTGCGCTTCGTCAAATCGCTCTCGGCGGCAGCGTTCGTCTCGCTGCTGGCGTGGCCCTTGGTCACGCCCGCGCAGACCTCGCTGAACCCTGCGCTGCCGAGCGCACCCACGCTGCCCGCGATGGGCGGCGACCCGGCCGATGCGGTGCCGTCGATGCCCGGCACCACGCGCCTGCGCCCCTCGGCGACGACCCCCGCCACCGACGACCGCGGCACCGCGCCGCTGGCGCCCAGCCTTGCGCCGGCCGAGCTGCCGTACGTGCAGGGCGAGTTCGAACGCTACGTGCAGTCCAAGGAGACCGCGCTCACGCGCATCCGCCGCCTCGGCGCCGAGCTGGTCAACGGCGACGCCCGTTCGGCCGACCTGAGCCCGCTGGTGCCGGCCGACTACGTGGTGAGCCCCGGCGACGAGGTGCTCGTCACGCTGTGGGGCACCGTCGACGCCGACCTTCGGCTCACGGTCGACCGCGCCGGCCGCATCAGCATCCCGCGCGTCGGCACGGTGCAGGTGGCCGGCGTGCGTCACGCCGACCTGCCGGACGTGGTGAACCGGCGCGTCGCGCAGGTCTTCCGCAACTTCCAGAGCAGCGTCTCGCTCGGCCAGCTGCGCGGCATCCGCCTCTTCGTCACCGGCTTCGTCGCCCGCCCCGGCGCCTACACGGTGAGCAGCCTGTCCACGCTGGTGGGCGCGCTCATGGCCGCAGGCGGCCCCACCGCGGCGGGCAGCTACCGCAACATCGAGCTGCGGCGCGGCGGCGAGCTCGTCGTGCGCTTCGACCTCTACGACCTGCTGCTGTCCGGCGACCGCACGGCCGACCGTGTCGTGCAGGCCGGCGACGTGGTGCACGTCAACGCGGTCGGCACCCAGGTCGGTTTCATCGGCAGCGTCAACAAGCCCGCGGTGCTGGAACTCAAGCCCGGCGAAACCGTGAAGGATGCGCTGCGCATGGTTGGCGGCTTCACCGCCGTGGCCGACCGCAGCCGGCTCGCCATCGAGCGCCTGGCCGAGCGCAACCAGGGCCGCGTGAGCCAGCTCGAGCTGCCGCGCGACGAGTCTTCCACGCTCGCGCACGGCGACCTGCTGCGCGCCTTCAGCGCGGTCAGCGCGGCCCTGCCCAGCGGGCGCCAGAGCAAGCGCGTGCTGGTCGAAGGCGAGGTCAGCCGTCCGGCCGAGTACGTGCTGCCCGAAGGCAGCTCGGTGCGCGACGCGATCCTCGCCGCTGGCGGGCTGACGCCGGCCGCCTACGTCTACGCCACCGAGCTCACGCGCGAGAGCGTGCGCCTCACGCAGCAGGAGAACTACGAACGCGCGCTGCGCGACCTGGAGACCGACCTCGCGCGCAATGCCGGCACCCAGCGCGTGAGCTCGGGCGAGGACGCCGCCAGCCAGGCCGCGCGCACCGCCGCCACCACGCGCCTGCTCGACCGCCTGCGCGCGCTGCGGCCCACCGGCCGCATCGTGCTGCAGCTGCCCACCAACGCCACCGAGCTGCCCGAGCTGGCGCTCGAGGACGGCGACAAGATCATGATTCCCGCGCGGCCGACCACGGTGGGCGTGTTCGGCAGCGTCTTCAACGCCGCCAGCTATCTGTATTCACCCGGCCGCAACGTCGAGGACTACCTGCGTCTGGCCGGCGGGCCGAAGAAGGGCGCCGACGAGGGCAGCATCTTCGTCGTGCGCGCCAACGGCAACGTCGTCAGCGCGCGCCAGTCGGCCAGCTTCTGGGACCGCGATGGCACCGTTCGCGAACTGGGCGCCGACCCCGGCGACACGATCTTCGTGCCCGAGGAGACCGACAAGGCCACCTTCCTGCAGGCCGCCAAGGACTGGACGCAGATCCTGTTCCAGTTCGGCCTGGGCGTGGCCGGCATCAAGAGCGCGGTCCGATGAACTCGCCCGCCGACGAACGCCTGTTCGGCGCCAGCGCGGTGCCCGCCGAGGCGCGGCCTTCGCTGGCACTGGAGGCGATCGTGCTGGTGCTGCAGCACTGGAAGATGCTCACCTTCCTGCCGCTGCTGGTCGGCTGCGCGGCGCTGGGCATCGCCTTCCTCGTCAAGCCGGTCTACACCGCGCGCACCACGCTGCTGCCGCCGCAGTCGCAGCAGAGCGTGGGCTCGGCCGCGCTCGCCTCGCTGGGCGCGCTGGCCGGGCTGGCCGGCGCCGGCGTCGTGCGCACGCCGGCCGACCAGTACGTGGCGCTGATGCAGAGCGAGACGGTGCGCAACCGCCTGATCGACGAGTTCAAGCTGATGGAGGTCTACGAGGCCCCGCTCAAGACCGACGCGCGCCGCATCATGGACCTGAACGTGCGCATCGCGGTCAACAAGAAGGACGGCCTGATCACGGTCGAGGTCGACGACACCTCGCCCGAGCGCGCCGCCGCGCTGGCCAACGCCCACGTCGAGCAGCTGCGCCGCGTGAGCGCCGACATGGCGCTCACCGAAGCGCAGCAGCGTCGCGTGTTCTTCGAGGCCCAGGCCAAGGCCACGCGCGAGCGGCTGGACAAGGCCCAGCGCGAACTGCAGGGCACGGGCCTGAGCGCCGGCGTGCTGCGTTCGGAGCCGAAGGCCGCCGCCGACAGCTACGCCCGCCTGCGGGCCGAGGTGACCTCGGCCGAAGTGCGCATCCAGGGCCTGCGGCGCACGCTGGCCGACACCGCCCCAGAGGTGCAGAACCAGCTGGGCGTGCTGCAGGCGCTGAAGGAGCAGCTGGCGCGCGCCGAAGCCAGCCTGCCTTCGACCAGCGCCCCCGACTACCTGGGAAAGTACCGCGAATACAAGTACCAGGAGACGCTCTACGAGCTGTTCTCCAAGCAGTACGAGCTGGCCCGCCTGGACGAGGCGAAAGACGGCGCGCTCATCCAGGTCGTCGACCCGGCGGCGCCGCCGGAACGCAAGAGCCGGCCCAAGCGCGCCTTCATCGCCGTCAGCGCCACCCTGGCGACGCTGATCGTGCTGCTGCTCGCCCTGATGCTGCGCCAGGCCTGGCGCCGCATGCGCGCCGACCCGGTGAACGCCGGCACGCTGGCGCAACTGGACCGCACGCTCGGCCGCGGCTGAAGCGGCACGAAGTCACGCACGCCCCGGAATCGGGCCTGCGCACCCCCCAGGTGCGGTATAGTGCGTTCAATCGTTGAACAGGGTCTGCCGGCGCCGCCATCCGCGCCCGGAGCAGGCCCCGGCCGGCGGCAGCCGATCGCTGCGCCGCCCCTTTCCAAGCCGCCCCGCACGCCGAACCGAACGCCATGTCGCCTTCCGACGAAGCCCACCTGCGCGTGCTGCAGCTCCTGCAGCAGCAGCCCGAGTGGACGCAGCGCGAGCTGGCCGAGGCGCTGGGCGTCAGCGTCGGCAAGGTCAACTACGTGCTGCGCGCGCTCATCGAGAGGGGCGCCGTCAAGGCGCGCAACTTCCGCAACAGCCAGCACAAGCTGGCCTACGCCTACCTGCTCACGCCCAAGGGCGCCAGCCACAAGGCGGCGCTGACGCAGCGCTTCCTGCAGCGCAAGCTGGCCGAGTACGCGGCGCTGAAGACCGAGATCGAGCGACTGCAGCGCGACGTCTCGGCCACCGCCGACTGAACCGCCCCCACCCCCGAACACCTTCCATCCGCGGACGCGAAGCCCATGCTCTCCGACAAGTCGATCCTCATCACCGGCGGCACCGGCTCCTTCGGCCGCGCCTTCGTGCGCACGGTGCTCGCGCGCTACCCGAAGATCCGCCGCCTCGTCGTCTACTCGCGCGACGAGCTCAAGCAGTACGAGATGGCGCTCGAGTTCCCCGAGTCGCGTTACCCCGGCATGCGCTACTTCATCGGCGACATCCGCGACGAGCCGCGCCTGCGCCGCGCGCTCGAAGGGGTCGACGTCGTCGTGCACGCGGCGGCGCTCAAGCAGGTGCCGGCGGCCGAATACAACCCCTTCGAGTGCATCAAGACCAACGTGCTGGGGGCGCAGAACCTGGTCGAGGCCTGCCTGGACAGCCAGGTGCAGCGCGTGGTGGCGCTGTCCACCGACAAGGCCGCGGCACCGATCAACCTGTACGGCGCCACCAAGCTGTGTTCCGACAAGCTGTTCGTGGCCGCCAACAACATCAAGGGCAGCCGCGAGATCCGCTTCAGCGTGGTGCGCTACGGCAACGTGATGGGCAGCCGCGGCTCGGTGATCCCGTTCTTCCTGGAGCGCCGCAAGAGCGGCGTGCTGCCGATCACCGACCCTTCGATGACGCGCTTCAACATCTCGCTGCAGGAAGGCGTCGACATGGTGCTGTGGTCGATCGAGAACGCCTGGGGCGGCGAGGTGCTGGTGCCCAAGATCCCCTCGTACCGAATCACCGACGTCGCCAAGGCCATCGGCCCCGAGTGCCGGCAGGAGATCGTCGGCATCCGCCCAGGCGAGAAGATCCACGAGGAGATGATCACCGCCAGCGACAGCTTCAACACCGTCGACCTGGGGCGCTACTTCGCGATCCTGCCCTCGGCGCCGCTGTACTCGCTGGACCATTACTGCGGCGAGACCGGCGCCCGCCGCGTGCCCGAGGGCTACGCCTACAACAGCGGCACGAACCCCGACTTCCTCTCCGTCGAGCAGCTGCGTTCGCTCATCGAGCAGCACGTCATCGGCAAGAAGATCGACTGAAGCGGCGCGCGATGGCCTTCATCCCCTACAGCTGCCAGAACATCGACGAGGACGACATCGCCGCGGTGAACGCGGTGCTGCGCTCGGAGTACCTCACGCAGGGGCCGGCGATCACGGCCTTCGAGCAGGCCTTCGCCGAAGCCCACCAGGTGGCGCACGCGGTGGCGGTGAGCAACGCCACCGCCGGGCTGCACATTGCCTGCCTGGCGCTCGGCGTCGGCCCCGGCTCGCGCGTTTGGACCAGCCCGAACAGCTTCCTCGCCTCGGCCAACTGCGCGCTCTACTGCGGCGCCAGCATCGACTTCGTCGACATCGACCCGGCCACGCGCAACCTGTCGCTCGCCGCACTGGAGGCGAAGCTGGAACAGGCCGCGCGCCAGGGCACGCTGCCGCAGGTGCTGATCCCGGTCGACTTCGCCGGCCTGCCCTGCGAACTGCGCGAGATGCGCGCGCTCGCCGACCGCTACGGCTTCCGCATCCTCGAGGACGCTTCGCACGCCACCGGCGCCAGCTACCTGGGCCGGCCGGTGGGCAGCCAATGGGCCGACCTCACGGTCTTCAGCTTCCACGCGGTGAAGATCGTCACCACCGCCGAAGGCGGCCTCGTCGCCACCCAGGACGCCGAGCTCGCGCGCCGGCTGCGCCTGCTGCGTTCGCACGGCATGACGCGCGACGCCGCCGAGATGGAGTCGCCCGCCGAAGAGCCCTGGGTCTACCAGCAGGTGGCGCTGGGCTTCAACTACCGGCTCACCGACCTGCAGGCCGCGCTCGGCCACTCGCAGCTGCGCCGGCTGGCGCCCATGCACGCGGCTCGCATCGAGCGCGCCGACCGCTACGACCGCCTGCTCGGCGCGCTGCCGCTGAAGCTGCCGGCCCGGCGGCCGGACAGCGTCTCGGCCTGGCACCTGTACGCGGTCGAGGTCGACGACGAGCGCACGCCGGCCACGCGCGCCGACGTCTTCGCCGCGCTGCGTGCGGCGCAGATCGGCGTCAACGTGCACTACATCCCGATCCACACCCAGCCGCACTACCGGCGCCTGGGCTTCAAGCCGGGCGACTTCCCGGCCGCCGAGCGCTACTACGCGCGCGCGATCTCGCTGCCGTTGTTCCCGGCCCTGACCGACGCCCAGCAGGACCGCGTGGTCGGCGTGCTGGCCGAGGCGCTCGCGCGCTGAACCGAAGGCCCGCGAAGACATGCAGCTCGCGCTCGGCACCGTCCAGTTCGGCCTCGCCTACGGCATCGCCGGCCGCGGCGAGGCGGTGCCCGAAGCCGAGGTGCGCGCGATCCTGGAAGACGCCGCCGCGCAGGGCGTGACCACGCTGGACACCGCGGCCGTCTACGGCGACATCGAATCGCGCCTGGCGCGCCTGGCCGCCGGGCTGCCGCTGCGCTTCGTGAGCAAGGTGCCCGCGCTCGACGAGTCGCTCGACCCCGGGGCCGCCGCGCGTGCCGCGCTGGCCGCCGCGCGCCAGTCGCGCCAGCGCCTGGGCCCGGCGCTGCGCGGGCTCATGACGCACCGCGCGCAGGACCTGCAGGGCGCGCGCGGCGAAGCGGTCTGGCGCCTGCTCGCGCCCTGGGCGCGCGACGAAGGCATCTCGCTCGGCGCCTCCTGCTACGCCGCCGACGAAGCCGCCGCGCTGGCGCGCCACCCGGGCATCGCGCTGTGCCAGGTGCCGGGCAACGCGCTCGACCAGCGCGTGGCGCGGCCCGACACCGCTGCCGCGCTGGCCGGCGTCGACGTCCACCTGCGCTCGGCCTTCCTGCAGGGCCTGCTGCTGATGACACCGGCGCGCGCCGCCGAACGCCTGCCGCCGGCGACCGAGGCGCTCGCGCGCTGGCATGCCTGGTCCGCCGCGCGCGGCCTCTCGGCGCTGGAGGCGGCGCTGTCGGTCGTCAAGTCCTTCGGCGCCGTCTCGACCGTCGTCGTCGGCGTCGACGACCTCGTGCAGTGGCGCGAGATCGCCGCCGCCTGGCGCACCGCGCGCCCCCTTTCCGCCCCGGAGCTGGCCGTCGACCGCTCCGGCGTCATCGACCCCCGTCTGTGGAACCTCGAAGCATGAGCAACACGCCCCGCCGCGTCGCGATCATCCAGGCCCGCATGTCGAGCAGCCGCTTCCCGGGCAAGGTGCTGGCCCCCCTGGGCGGCATGCCGATGATCCTGTTCATGGTGCAGCGCGTGCGCGCCGCGCGCCGCGTCGACCACCTCGCCGTGGCCACCAGCACCGACCCCAGCGACGACCCGCTGGCCGCGCTGCTGGCCGGGCACGGCGTCGACTGCCACCGCGGCAGCCTCGACGACGTGCTCGACCGCTACACGCAGGCGGCGCGCCGCTATGGGGCCCAGCACGTGGTGCGCCTCACCGGCGACTGCCCGCTGATGGACGCCGACCTCGTCGACCGCGGGCTGGAGGAACTGGCGCGCGGCGACGCCGACTACGTGGGCAACAGCACGCCGCCCAGCTTCCCGGACGGGCTGGACGTCGAGTGCTTCACGATGGCCGCGCTCGAGACCGCCTGGCGCGAGGCGCGCCGCCCTTCCGAACGCGAGCACGTGACGCCCTACATCCGCAACGGCGGCTCGGGGCTGCGCGTGCGCAACTGGCGCGGCGTGGCCGACTTCTCGGCGCTGCGCTGGACCGTGGACCACCCGGACGACCTGGTCCACGTGCAGGACCTGGTGCAGGCGCACTTCGCCGCCGTCGGCAAGCCGGTGGCCGCCACCGGCTTCGACCGCTTCGACCTGATGCGCGTGCTGGAAACGCGCGAGGTGGCCCCGCCGGGCCAGCACATGCGCAACGAGGGCTACGCGAAGTCGCTGGCCGCCGAGGCCGGCAAGGTCTGAACCGCACGAACCCCCTTCACGCAAGACACACCACCGCGAGCGAACCCCATGCGCAGCTTCGAGAAATCCATGGCCTTCCTGGCCCACGCCGAGCGCTTCATCCCGCTGGGCAGCCAGACCTTCAGCAAGAGCCGCACCCAGTACCCGTACGGCGTCTCGCCCTACTTCATCACCCGCGCCAGGGGCTCGCGCGTGTGGGACCTGGACGGCAACGAGTACATCGACTTCATCAGCAGCCTGTGCGCCGTGACGCTGGGCTACCAGGACCCCGACGTGACCGCCGCCGTGCGCGCGCAGCTCGACGAGTCCGGCGTCATCTTCTCGCTGCCGCACCCGCTGGAAGCGGAAGTCGCCGAGATGATCTGCGCCATGGTGCCCTGCGCCGAGATGGTCCGCTTCGGCAAGAACGGCTCCGACGCCACCTCGGGCGCGATCCGGCTGGCGCGCGCCTACACCTCGCGCGACCGCGTCGCCGTCTGCGGCTACCACGGCTGGCAGGACTGGTACATCGGCTCCACCGCGCGCCACCGCGGCGTGCCGCAGGCCACGCGCGACCTCACGCACGCCTTTCCCTACAACGACCTGGGCGCACTCGGCAAGCTGCTCGAATCGCGCCCGGGCGAGTTCGCGGCCGTGATCCTGGAGCCGATGAACGTGACCGAGCCGGCGCCCGGCTACCTGCAGGGCGTGAAGGACCTGGCGCACCGCCACGGCGCGCTGCTGGTGTTCGACGAGACCATCACCGGCTTCCGCTACGCCAACGGCGGCGCCCAGCAGCTCTTCGGCGTGACGCCCGACCTCGCCACCTTCGGCAAGGGCATCGCCAACGGCTACCCGCTGTCGGCGGTGGCCGGCCGGCGCGAGGTGATGAAGCTGATGGAGGAGATCTTCTTCTCGTTCACGATGGGCGGCGAGGCGCTCTCGCTGGCGGCCGCCAAGGCCACGCTGGGCAAGCTGCAGCGCGAGCCGGTGACCGAACGCGTGGCCGCCACCGGCCGCCGCATCATGGCCGGGCTGGCGGAGACCATCGCGCGCCACGGGCTGGGCCAGCGCTTCAGCGTGAGCGGCCACCCGAGCTGGAGCTTCCTCAACATCGCCGAAGGCGCGGGCGGCACGCCGTTCGAGATCAAGACGCTGCTGATGCAGGAGCTGTTCCAGCGCGGCATCCTGGGCTATGGCACGCACAACGTCAGCTACGCGCACAGCACCGAGGACGCCGACGCCCTGCTGCGCGCCTACGACGAGGTGATGGCCATCGTCGCCGAATGCCTGAAGAAGGGCGACGTGCGCGCCGCGCTGCGCTGCGAGCCGCTGCAGCCGCTGTTCAAGGTGCGCTGAAGGGCCGGCAATGACGGTCGCGATCCGCGTCGACGCCGCCACGGAGATGGGCCTCGGGCATGCCCGGCGCTGCCTGTCGCTCGCGCGCGCGCTCGCGGCCGCCGGCATCGAATCCGTCTTCGTCGCCCGCGACCTCGGACTGGACCTCTCCTTCGTGCGCGAGGCCGGCTTCGAGCTGCTGCGCCTGCCGGCGCCGCAAGCAGGCTTCGTGCCCGCGCCCGGCGACCCGGCGCACGCGCGCTGGGCCGGCGTGGCCGCCGCCACCGACGCCGCCGAGACCGCCGTCGCGCTGCGCGGCCG
>CAYVXO010000026.1:0-36598 GCA_964454485.1 uncultured Rubrivivax sp. | reverse complement strand
AGCCGCTCCAGGCCACCGCGCGCCAGCGTCGCGCGCGTGTCCGACATCAGCAGCACGAAGCGATGGCCGTCCCAGCGGCCCAGCACGTCGGCCACGCGCACGTAGCGCTGCGCTTCCTCGGCCACCTCGCGCAGCAGGGCGTCGCGCGGCGCGCCGGCGGGCTGGCGGTCCAGGCCTTCGACCTCGAAAGTGGCGACGCAGAAGGTGTGGCCCGAGCGGATGCAGCGCTGGTGCTCCTGGTCCATCAGCGCCTGCAGGTGGCGCCGGTTCACGAGGCCGGTGAGCTCGTCGTGCGTGGCCAGTTCGCGGATGCGCGCCAGCGCCACCGTGAGCTCCTGGCGCTGGCGGCGCGAGCGTTCGCGCACGCGCGCCAGCCGCGCCGCCAGCAGCGCCACCGCGGGCATGGTGGTGGCGACGATGAGGAAGTGGCCCAGCTCCACCGCCTTCGGGTGCGCGGCCGGCCGCGCCAGCGCCAGCCAGCCCATCGCCAGCCCCAGCATCGCGACCGCGGCCGCGCCGACCCAGGCGATCTGGCGCGGCGTGGTGACGAACATGCCGAACATCAGCGTCACCATCACGATCGGGAACACGGCGCCGCGGCCGGCACCCAGGAAGGTGTAGGACCAGGCACTGCAGGCCACCGCGAACAGCATCATCGGCACCGTGATCGAAGGGTCGGCCAGGCCCTGGGTGAGGCCGCTGCGCACCGCCACGTAGCCGGCGACGATGCCGCCCGTGGCCACCAGCGTCCAGGGCCACAGCCAGGGCGAGCGGGCGACGCCGGTCCAGGCGAACCAGTGCACGGTGAGCACGCCGGCGGCCATGAGGCCGATCGAGAGCAAGGCCTGGGACAACCGGACCCGCATCAGCGGTTCGGTGGTGAGCAGCGCATCGGTGAGGCTGCGCATCGGCCGTGGGTGATGTGTTGTGGTGCTTTGGAGCGACCTTGGCCTGCGAGGGTACCGCAACCGCCGGGCCGGGCCGCTTCAACCCCCCGGCCGCAGGTGCGCCAGCGGCAGCGCCGCGCCGGCCTTCACCTCGCCCAGGCTGAAGCTGGTGTGCAGGTCCTTCACGTTGGGCAGCTTGAACAGCGTGGCCATGCTCCAGCGCGAGAACGCGTCCAGGTCGGTCGCCACCACGTGCAGTTCGAAGGTGCCGGCGCCGCTGATGTAGTGGCAGGCCACGACTTCGGGCAGCGCGCGGATCGCGTCTTCCAGCGCCCGCGTGGCCTCCGCGTTGTTGCGTTCGGCGTCCACGCGCACGAAGGCGAGCACGCCCAGGCCGATGCGGCGGCGGTCGATCTCGGCGCGGTAGCCGGTGATGTAGCCCTGCTGCTCGAGCCAGCGCACGCGCCGCCAGGTCGGCGCGGCCGAAAGACCGATGCGCGCCGCGAGCTCGGTGTTGGACAGCCGCGCGTCGGCCTGCAGTTCGCGCAGGATGGCGATGTCGTAGCGGTCCAGCGTGGCGCCGTGCTCGTCGCCGCCGGGGTCGGGCGGCGGATCAGGGTTCTTCCCAGATTTCGGACGTTTGAGCGCCATTCGTTCTTTCGCTGGATCTTTCAAGCAAGATCGTTGCGCCAAGCATGCCTGAGCTGGCACTGAAAGAAAAGACACGCCGGCGCCGGATCCGTACACTGCCCGCCCATCGCCCGAAGAAGCACCAAGCCGCATGAACGCACCGCTGCCCGAAGACGTCCGCAAGGCCCTGGAGTCGATCTCGCTCGACGACAAGTACGCGCTCGAAAGCGGCCGCGCCTTCATGAGCGGCGTGCAGGCCCTCGTGCGGCTGCCGATGCTGCAGCGACAGCGCGACGCGAAAGCGGGGCTCAACACCGCCGGCTTCATCAGCGGCTACCGCGGCAGCCCGCTGGGCGGCTACGACCAGGCGCTGTGGGCGGCCAAGAAGCACCTGGCGCCGCAGAACATCGTCTTCCAGCCCGGCGTGAACGAGGAACTCGCCGCCACCGCGGTGTGGGGCACGCAGCAGCTGGACCTGTACCCGCAGACGAAGAAGTTCGACGGCGTGTTCGGCATCTGGTACGGCAAGGGTCCGGGCGTGGACCGCTGCAGCGACGTCTTCAAGCACGCCAACATGGCCGGCACGGCGAAGCACGGCGGCGTGATCGCCATCGCCGGCGACGACCACGTGGCCAAGAGCAGCACCGCCGCCCACCAGAGCGACCACATCTTCAAGGCCTGCGGACTGCCGGTGTTCTTCCCCTCCAGCGTGCAGGACATCCTGGACATGGGGCTGCACGCCTTCGCGATGAGCCGCTTCTCCGGCGTCTGGGCCGGCATGAAGACGATCCAGGAGGTGGTGGAGTCTTCCGCCTCGGTCGTCGTCGACCCCGCGCGCGTGAAGATCGTGCTGCCCGAGGACTTCGCGATGCCGCCCGGCGGCGTGCACATCCGCTGGCCCGATTCGGCGCTCGAGCAGGAAGCGCGCCTGTTCGACTACAAGTGGTACGCCGCGCTCGCCTACGTGCGCGCCAACCGCCTCAACTACGACGTGGTCTCGGGCCCGAACGACCGCTTCGGCCTCATCGCCAGCGGCAAGGCCTACAACGACATGCGCCAGGCGCTGGTCGACCTGGGCCTGGACGACGACACCTGCCGCGCCTTGGGGCTGCGCGTGCACAAGGTCAACGTGGTCTGGCCGCTGGAAGCGACGATCACGCGCGAGTTCGCGCAGGGGCTGCAGGAGATCCTGGTCGTCGAGGAGAAGCGCCAGGTCATCGAATACCAGCTCAAGGAAGAGCTCTACAACTGGCGCCCCGACGTTCGCCCGCACGTGCTGGGCAAGTTCGACGACCCCGAAGGCGACTTCTCCGGCGGCGAGTGGGCGATGCCCAACCCGAGCGAGAACTGGCTGCTACGCGCCAAGGCCGACCTCACGCCGGCGCTGATCGCGAAGGCGATCGCCAAGCGGCTCAAGAAGCTGGGCGTGCCGGAAGACGTGGCCGCGCGCATGGACCGGCGCCTGGCCGAGATCGACGCCCGCGAGCGCGCGCTCGCCGCGCTGAAGGTGGACACCGGCGACCGCATCCCCTGGTTCTGCAGCGGCTGCCCGCACAACACCAGCACGCGCGTGCCCGAAGGCAGCCGCGCGCTGGCCGGCATCGGCTGCCACTTCATGGCGGTGTGGATGGACCGCAGCACCAGCACCTTCAGCCAGATGGGCGGCGAAGGCGTGGCCTGGGTCGGCCAGGCGCCGTTCACGAAGGACGCGCACGTGTTCGCCAACCTCGGCGACGGCACCTACTTCCACAGCGGCCTGCTGGCGATCCGCCAGGCCGTCGCGGCGGGCGTGAACATCACCTACAAGGTTCTCTACAACGACGCGGTGGCGATGACCGGCGGCCAGCAGGTCGGCGAGCGGCCCGAAGGGCATTCGGTGCTGCAGATCCAGAAGAGCCTGGTCGCCGAAGGCGTGAAGAAGCTGGTGATCGTCAGCGACGAGCCGCAGAAGTACGACGGCGTCGCGCTGGAGCCCGGCATCACCGTGCACCACCGCGACGAGCTCGACGCCATCCAGCGCCAGCTGCGCGAGATCCCCGGCTGCACCGCGATCATCTACGACCAGACCTGCGCCACCGAGAAACGCCGCCGCCGCAAGCGCGGCAAGCTGGCCACGCCGGCCAAGACGGTGGTGATCAACGAGCTGGTGTGCGAGGGCTGCGGCGACTGCTCGGTGCAGAGCAACTGCCTCTCCGTCGAGCCGGTCGAGACCGAGTTCGGCCGCAAGCGCCGCATCAACCAGAACACCTGCAACAAGGACTTCTCCTGCGTGAAGGGCTTCTGCCCGAGCTTCGTCACGGTCGAAGGCGGCACGCTGAAGAAGGCCAAGAAGGAGAAGCGTGGCGACCTGTCGGCCCTGCCGCCGCTGCCCGAGCCCTCGCTGCCGCTGGCCGAGAAGCCCTGGGGCATCGTGGTCGGCGGCGTCGGCGGCACCGGCGTCATCACCATCGGCCAGCTGCTCGGCGTGGCCGCGCACCTGGAAGGCCGCGGCGTGGTCACGCAGGATGCCGGCGGCCTGGCGCAGAAGGGCGGCGCCACCTGGAGCCACATCCAGATCGCCAACCGGCCCGAAGCCATCCACACCACCAAGGTGGACACCGCGAAGGCCGACCTCGTGATCGCCTGCGACAGCATCGTCGCCGCGTCGAAGTCCACCATGACGGTGATGCAGCCCGGCCGCACCTTCGTCGCCCTGAACACCCACGGCACGCCGACGGCGGCGGTGATCCGCAATGCCGACTGGACCAGCCCGGCCGGCCACTGCGAGACCGCGCTGCGCTCCAGCGTGGGCGAACAGGCGGTCGGCGCCTTCGACGCCGAGCTGGCCGCCGAGCAGCTGCTGGGCGATTCGATCTACACCAACCCGCTGCTGATGGGCTACGCCTGGCAGCAGGGCCGGCTGCCGCTTTCGCACGCCGCGCTGATGCGCGCGATCGAGCTCAACGGCGTGCAGGTCGAGCAGAACAAGGCCGCCTTCGAATGGGGCCGCCGCTGCGCGCACGACCTCGCTTCGGTGCAGGCGCTGTACGCGGCGCAGCAGGTCATCCAGGTCGTCAAGCGGCCTTCGCTCGACGAGGTGGTGGCCCGGCGGGTGGAGTTCCTCACCGGCTACCAGGACGCGGCCTACGCGGCGCAGTACAAGGCCTTCGTCGACAAGGTGCGCCAGGCCGAGCAGCCGCTGGGCGGCACCCGGCTGGCGGAGGCGGTGGCGCGCTACCTCTTCAAGCTCATGGCCTACAAGGACGAGTACGAGGTCGCGCGCCTGCACACCGACCCCGCCTTCACGGCGAAGATCGCCGCCATGTTCGAAGGCGAGGTGAAGCTGGTGCACCACCTGGCGCCGCCGCTCACCGCGAAGACCAACGAGAAGGGCGAACTCGTCAAGCAGCCGTTCGGCCCTTGGGTGCGCAGAGCCTTCGGCGTGCTGGCGAAGCTGAAGGGCCTGCGTGGCGGCGCGCTGGATGTCTTCGGCCGCACCGAAGAACGGCGCACCGAGCGCGCGCTGATCGGCGAATACCGCGCCTGCATCGAGGAGCTGCTCAAGGGCCTGAACGCCGGCAACCTGGCGCAGGCGGCCGAGATCGCGCGCATCCCGGAAGACATCCGCGGCTTCGGCCACGTGAAGGCGCGCCACCTGGCCGCCGCGCGCACGAAGTGGAACGCGCTGATGCAGGCCTGGCGCGCGCAGGGGAAGCCCGCCGCCTGAACGGGTGACGGCCGGCCGCTACGATCGCGGCCATGTCGTCCCCTGCCTGGACCGCGCTCGAAGCGGCCCGACTGCAGCGCGTGGAGCGCGTGCCGTTCGCGGTCGGCACGGCCGTGGTCGGTTCGGTGGCGCGCGCCCACCTGGACGCGCTGGCCGCCTGGCCGCGCTGGCTGGCGCTGAGCGCGGGTTCGGTGGCGCTCACCGCGCGCGCCGAGGAACGCGACGACGTGCTGGCCGAGGTGAACGCCGCGCTGCGCGCGCAGGGCCTCGTGGTCGCCTGGCGCGACGAGACCTTCCCGCTCTTCGACCCCGCCACGCTGGCGCCGCTGGCGCGCTTCGAGCGTGCTTCGGCGCGCTTCTGGGGCGCGCTCACGCTGGGCGCGCACGCCAACGGCTGGGTCGCCGACGATGGCGGCCGCGTGCAGTCGCTCTGGATCGCGCAGCGCTCGTTCACCAAGGCCACCGACCCCGGCCTCTTCGACAACCTGGTCGGCGGCGGCGTGCCGGCCGGCCAGAGCCCGCGCGACGCGCTGATGCGCGAAGGCTGGGAGGAAGCGGGCCTGGTGCCGCGCGAGATGGCGAACGCGCGTCCGGCGGGCGTGCTGCGGCTGGCGCGCGACATCCCCGAAGGCTTCCAGCACGAATGGCTCTACGCGTTCGACCTGCAACTGCCCGCGGGCCGCGTGCCGCAGAACCAGGACGGCGAGGTGCACGCCTTCAACCGCCTGCCCGCGGCCGAGGCGCTGGCGCTGGCCGCCGGCGAGCGCATGACGGTCGACGCCGCGCTGGTGACCATTTCCTTCGGCCTGCGCCACGGCCTCGTCGACGACGCCTCGGTGGCGGCGCGCCTGCAGGCGCTGCACGTCGCCCCGCCGCTCTGAGATGCGCACGCGCTACGACGGCATCGCGATCGCGCTGCACTGGCTGCTGGCGCTGATGCTGGCCGGCTCGTTCTCGGTCGGCTGGTACATGCACGACCTGCCGCTCACGCCGCTGCGGCTGAAGCTCTTCAACTGGCACAAGTGGGCCGGCATCACCATCCTCACGCTCTCGGCGCTTCGGCTGGCGTGGCGGCTGACGCACCGGCCACCGCCGGACCTGCCGATGGCGCCCTGGCAGCAGCGCGCCGCACACTGGACGCACCGGCTGCTCTACGCGCTCTTCTTCGCCGTGCCGCTGGCCGGCTGGGCCTACAGCTCGGCGGCCGGGTTCCCGGTGGTGGTCTTCGGCGTGCTGCCGCTGCCCGACTTCGTGAGCGCCGACCGCGCGCTGGCCGAGACGATCAAGCCGCTGCACGGCGCGCTGGCGTGGACGCTGGCGGTGCTGGTCGGCGTACACGTGGTGGCGGCGTTGAAGCACCAGTGGATCGACCGCGACCGGCTGCTGCTGCGCATGATGCCCGGCCGCGACGCCTGAAAGGCCCTTCGATGATCGGCAGGATCGCCTTCCCCTTCGTGCTGGCCGCGGCGGCCGGCGCCGCTTCGGCCCAGGTGCAGCTGGTGCCGGCGCAGAGCGAGATCGTCTTCACGACGCGCCAGATGGGCGTGCCGGTCGAAGGCCGCTTCGGCCGCTTCGGCGCGAACATCGTGCTCGACCCGAAGAAGCCCGAAGCCGGCAGCGTGGCCTTCACGATCGACACCACGAGCGCGCGCTTCGGCACCGCCGAGCTCGACGCCGAGGTCGGCAAGACCGAATGGCTGGCGAGCGCGAAGTTCCCGCAGGCCAGCTTCCAGTCCACCGCCGTCAAGGCCGCCGGCCCCGGCCGCTTCGAGGTCAGCGGCCGGCTGTCGATGAAGGGCGCCACCCAGCCCGTGGTGGTGCCGGTGCAGCTGGCGCAGTCGGGTACCAGCGGCACCGCCAGCGGCAGCTTCACGCTGCGCCGGCTGGCCTTCAAGGTGGGCGAAGGCGAATGGTCCGACACCTCGATGCTGGCCGACGACGTGCAGGTGCGCTTCAAGCTCGCCTTGACCGGGCTGCCGCCGCCGTGAAGTCCGCGTTGTACCTGGTGTCGAGCCTGGTGGTGGCCGCCGGCCTGGCCCACGCCGAGCCGGTCACCTACCAGCTGGACCCCACCCACACCTTCGTCACCTTCGAGGCGCTGCACCGCGGTCTGAGCACGGTGCGCGGCCGCTTCGACCGCAAGCAGGGCCAGGTGGTGCTGGACCGCGAGGCGAAGACCGGACGCGTCGAGGTGAGCTTCGACACCGCCGCCGTGAGCACCGGCGTGGCCGCGCTCGACCGCCGGCTGCAGGAGCCGGACTTCTTCGCCAGCGCCGAGCACCCGCAGGCGCGCTTCGTCGCCGACCGTGTGCTCTTCGCCGACGGCAAGCCGGCCGAGGTGACGGGCGAGCTCACGCTGGCCGGCCGCACGAACCCGCTCACGCTGAAGGCGACCGGGTTCAACTGCTACTTCAACCCGCTCTTCAAGCGCGAGGTCTGCGGCGGCGACTTCGTGGCCGTGGTCCGGCGCAGCCAGTGGGGCCTGAACTTCGGCCTGCCCGACCTGGTGCCCGACGAGATCCGCCTGCTGGTGCAGGTGGAAGGGGTGAAGCAATGAAGCGCGCGGCGCTCCTCGTGCTCGCGCTGGCGGCCGGCGCCGCCGGCGCGGCGCCCTTGCGCTACACGCTCGACCCCGACGCCACCTTCGTGCACTTCGAGGTCCTGCACTTCGGCACCTCCACGCTGCGCGGCCGCATCGGGCCGGTGCGCGGGGAAGTCGTGCTCGACCGCGCCGCCGGCACGGGTGAGCTGGGGCTGCGCATCGCCACCGCCAGCGTCGACACCGGCATGAAGGTGCTCGACGCGCGGCTGCGCAAGCCCGACCTGTTCGACAGCGAAGGCACGCCCGAAGCCTTCTTCGTGAGCCGCCGCTTCCGCTTCGAAGGCGAGGCGCTGGCCGAGGTGCGCGGCGAGTTCACGCTGCGCGGCACCAGCGTGCCGCTGTCGCTGCGCGCGCTGCGCTTTGCCTGCCGCCCCGACGCCGAGCGCGGCGGCGAGGTCTGCGGCGGCGACTTCGAAGGCTTCCTCCAGCGCAGCGAGTTCGGCATGACCTACCTGCTGCCGCTGGTGGCCGACCGCGTGCGGCTGCAGGTGCAGGTGGAAGCGTTCAGGCGCTGAGGCGGCCGATTGGGCCCAAGTGGGCCGGGGGTTAGACCGACTAGGTACAGGTACCTGTCGATTACATGATTGGACCCGGCCCCGAGCCCAATCCCCCGCCTGCCCCACAAGGAGACACCAGCCATGAGCGAACCCCGCACTCCGGCGCGCCGCCGCCGCTTCCTGAAGGCCGCCGCTGCCGGCACCGCCGGTGCCGGCGCGCTGGCCGTGCCGATGGTCTCGAACGCGCAGACCACCAGCCTGCGCTTCCAGAGCACCTGGCCCGCGAAGGACATCTTCCACGAGTACGCGCAGGACTTCGCCAAGAAGGTCAACGACATGGCCGGCAGCCGGCTGAAGATCGAAGTGCTGCCCTCGGGCGCCGTGGTGCCCGCGTTCCAGCTGCTCGAAGGCGTGGCCAAGGGCACGCTGGACGGCGGCCACGGCGTCGTCGCCTACCACTACGGCAAGAACTCGGCGCTCGCGCTCTGGGGCTCCGGCCCGGGCTTCGGCATGGACCCGAACATGCTGCTGTCGTGGCACTACTACGGCGGCGGCAAGGCGCTGCTGGAGGAGATCTACAAGTCGATCAACATCGACGTCGTCAGCTTCCTCTACGGCCCGATGCCCACCCAGCCCTTCGGCTGGTTCAAGAAGCCGATCTCCAAGGTCGAGGACATGAAGGGCATGAAGTTCCGCACCGTCGGTCTGGCGGTGGACATCTACACCGAGCAGGGTGCGGCGGTGAACCCGCTGCCCGGCGGCGAGATCGTGCCCGCGCTCGACCGCGGCCTGATCGACGGCGCCGAGTTCAACAACGCCAGCTCCGACCGCGTGCTCGGCTTCCCCGACGTCACCAAGGTCTGCATGCTGCAGAGCTTCCACCAGAGCACCGAGCAGTTCGAGATCCTGTTCAACAAGGGCAAGTACGACGGCTTGGCGCAGGAGCTGAAGAACATCATCGACTACGCGGTGCAGGCGGCGAGCGCCGACATGAGCTGGAAGGCCGTGCACCGCAACTCGCAGGACTACGGCGAGCTGAAGAAGGCCGGCGTCAACTTCTACAAGACGCCAGACGCCATCCTGCGCAACCAGCTCGACGCCTGGGACAAGGTGATCGCCAAGAAGTCGGCCGAGAACCCGCTGTTCAAGAAGGTGCTCGACAGCCAGAAGGCCTTCGCGCAGCGTGCCGGCCAGTGGCAGAACGACTACCTGGTCGACTTCAAGATGGCCTGGAACCACTACTTCGGGCGCCGCTGATCCGCTGAAGGACCGCGCCTGCCGGGGCGCCCCTGCCGGGGGCGCCCCGTGTCACGTCCAGACGGAGAACGCATGCAGAAGCTGTTGTTGGGGGTGGACCGGCTGTCCACCTGGCTCGGCCAGGGCTTCGCCTGGTCGATCGTGCTGCTCACGCTGGGCATCACGTGGGAGGTGTTCTCCCGCTACGTGCTGAACGCGCCGCACGACTGGAACCTGAACGTCCAGATCATGCTGTACGGCACGCTGTTCATGATGGCCGGCGCCTACACGCTGGCCAAGAACAACCACGTGCGCGGCGACGTGCTCTACGGCTTCTTCACGCCGCGCACGCAGGCCTGGGTCGACCTGGTGCTGTACGTGCTGTTCTTCCTGCCCGGCATCGTGGCGCTCACCTGGGCCGGCTGGTCCTACGCCAACGAGGCGCTCGCCATCCGCGAGAAGACCTTCTCGGCGACGCCGCTGCCGCTGTACCCGTTCAAGTTCGTGATCCCGCTGGCCGGCGGCCTGCTGCTGCTGCAGGGCTTCGTCGAGATCGTGCGCTGCGTGATCTGCATCCGCGAAGGCGAATGGCCCTCGCGCGAGGAAGACGTCGAGGAGGTCGACGTCGACAAGCTCAAGGAGCTGGTGAACGTGAGCGACGCCGACATCGCCGCGCTCGACAAGTACGTGGCCGTGCCGAAGGACCCGCGATGAAGATCCGCAAGGAACTCTGGTTCGGCTTCAGCCTGATGGCGCTGATCCTGGCGGGCATCGCCGTCGTGCTGCTGCGCGCCGAGACCGTCACCACCGGCCACTACGGGCTGCTGATGCTGGCCCTCATCGTGGTGGCCATCATGCTGGGCTTCCCCACCGCCTTCACGCTGATGGGCATGGGGATGATCTTCACCTGGATCGCCTACGAGCGGAACACGACCAAGACGCTGGACCTGATGGTGCAGGCCGCGTTCAAGGTGATGAGCAACGACGTGCTCATCTCGATCCCATTGTTCGTGTTCATGGGCTACCTGGTCGAGCGCGCCAACCTCATCGACCGCCTGTTCCGCAGCCTGCACCTGGCGCTGGCGCGCATCCCCGGCTCGCTGGCGGTGGCCACGCTGTTCACCTGCGCGGTGTTCGCCACCGCCACCGGCATCGTCGGCGCAGTGGTCACGCTGATGGGGCTGCTGGCCTTCCCGCAGATGCTCAAGGCCGGCTACGACGTCAAGCTCTCGGCCGGCGCCATCACCGCCGGCGGCTGCCTGGGCATCCTGATCCCGCCCTCGGTGATGCTGATCGTCTACGGCGCCACCGCCGGCGTCTCGGTGGTGCAGCTCTATGCCGGTGCCTTCTTCCCCGGCCTGATGCTGGCCGGCCTGTACATCGTCTGGGTGGTGCTGCTCGCCAAGCTCAAGCCCGCGATGGCGCCGCCGCTGTCGGCCGAGGCGCGCAAGGTGGAGCTCTCGCCCGCGCTCGCGCGGCTGCCGGGTGGCGCACCGCGCCTGGCCCTGCCCGCGCTGCTGGGCGGCGTGGGCGGCGACCGCTCGCTGCGCAAGGAACTGTTCGCCGCGCTGCTGCCGGCGCTGCTGGTGGTGTCGGTGGCGGTGCTGGTCTGGCGCATCGACCCCACGCCGGCCGCCGGCGCCGCGGCCTCCGCACCGCCTGCGGCCGGTGGGGCGCTGCGCGAGCCTCCGGGCGGCGGCGGCCTGCAGGAGCCCCCCGGCAGCGGCGGCGGGCTGCAGGAACCGCCAGGCAGTTCGGCCGGCGTGCAGGAACCACCGGGAGCGGGCGGAGGCCTGCAGGAGCCACCCGGCGCCGATGGCGGCGTGAAGGAGCCGCCGGGCAGCGGTGGCGTGCAGGAACCTCCGGGTGCCGCGGCCGAAGCGCGGCCCGAGTCTTCAGGGCTCAAGGAGCCGCCGGCCGCCGCACCGGCGGCGACCGCGGCCGCTTCGGCCGCCGCGGGCGGCGTCGGCACCGGCTACTGGATCGGCCTCGGCGTGGGGGTGCTGGCACTCGCCGCCTTCTACGCGGTGCTCACGGTCGAGCGGCTGCAGGTCTTCAAGCTGCTGCTGTCCAGCTTCTTCCCGCTCATGGTCTTGATCCTGGCGGTGCTGGGCTCCATCGTCTTCGGCCTGGCCACGCCCACCGAAGCGGCCGCCGTGGGCGCCTTCGGCGGCTACCTGCTGGCCGCGATCTACGCCGTGCTGGGCAAGCGCCAGGACAAGAAGCGCGTGCTGCTGGGCTGGCTGGCGCTGTGGGCGCCGGCGCTGGCCTGCATCGCGTGGTTCGCGCTGAACCTGGACGGTGTCGTCGCTCAGCCGGTGCACCCGGGCTTCGGCATCTTCTCGCTCATCTGCGTGATGGTCTGGGCCGCGGTGGCCTACCGCCAGTCCGGCCTGGGCAACGAGGTGCGCGAGTCGGTCAAGCTCACCGCCAAGACGAGCGCCATGGTGTGCTGGCTGTTCGTCGGCTCGGCCATCTTCTCGGCCGCCTTCGCGCTGCTCGGCGGCCAGGAGCTGGTGGAGAAGTGGGTGCTCTCGATGAACCTGTCGAAGACGCAGTTCCTGCTGCTCTCGCAGTTCATCATCTTCATCCTCGGCTGGCCGCTGGAGTGGACCGAGATCATCGTGATCTTCATGCCCATCTTCATCCCGCTGCTGGACAAGTTCGGCGTCGACCCGCTGTTCTTCGGCCTGCTGGTGGCGCTGAACCTGCAGACCGCGTTCCTCAGCCCGCCGGTGGCGATGGCGGCGTTCTACCTGAAGGGCGTGAGCCCGCCGCACGTGACGCTGAACCAGATCTTCGCCGGCATGATGCCTTTCATGGGCATCCAGGTGCTGGCGATCTTCATGCTGTACTGGTTCCCGCAGGTGGGCCTGTGGCTGCCGAGCGTGCTCTACAGGTAGGCGGCTCCTAGCGCCGGCCTGTCCGGCGCCGCTGCAGGCTGTCGCGCCGCGGCGGCGTTGCGTCGGGCGGCGCTGGCGCCGGCGCCGGCGGGTTCCGTACAGTGCAGGGCATTCCGATCCGGCAGCCCATGACCAGCCCCAACCCCGCCGCCCCGAACCCCTGGCCCGAGCGCTGGCAGCGCTTCTCGGCCGCGGCGCTGCGCGGCTTCCATGCCTACGCCAGCTGGCTGGTGTCGATCAGCTGGAAGCGCTTCCTCTTCCTTTCGCTGCTGCTGCTGATCGTGGCCAACCTGCTGCAGTCGCTGCCCCCCTTCAGCTGGCGCGTGACGGAGACCATCGAGGACTCGCCCGTCACGCTGCCCTTGCCCAAGCCGCCGGCACCGCCCGCGGCCCCCATGGAGCCCACGGCGCCGAAGCCTTCGGCGCACGCCAAGGGGCCCGGCGCCGCGTCGGCGCCGAAGGACAAGGGCGTCGACATCAACGTGCAGATCGACGAGAAGGGCATCCGCATCACGCCGCGCGAGAAGGACACGCCGGAGCCGGAGCCGGCGGCGTCGGCGGCCGAAGGCGGCATCGAGATCACGGTGCCCGCCAACGTCGACAAGGCCGCCATCCGCGAAGCGGTGGAAGAGGCCAAGGCTGCGATCCGCGAGGCGATCGCGAACCAGAAGGAAGCCGCGCGCGAGGCCGCCGAGGCGGCCCGCGAGGCGGCGCGCGCGGCGCGCGAGGCCGGCGCCGAGGTGCCGGCCGGCCCGACCGGGAAGATCCGCCGCGTGCGCAACGTGCACTGGGGCGACTTCCTGGTCGACCTGTCGCTGCTGTGGATCGTGGCCTCGGCGATCGTCAAGGCCACCTACAAGGGCCGCCTGCAGGCCGAGGTGAAGGCCGCCCAGGCCGCCGAGACGGCGGAGGCCGAATCACTCAAGCGCCAGGTGGTCGAAGCGCGCATGGCCGCGATGCAGGCCCAGGTGGAACCGCACTTCCTGTTCAACACGCTGGCGTCCATCGACCACCTGATCGAGACCGACCCGGCGCGCGCCAGCCAGATGCAGAAGAACCTGATCGCGCTCCTGCGCGCCAGCATGCCGACGATGCGCGAGGCCAGCGGCGGCAACGGCGGCAACGGCGTGCGCGACCTCGGGCGCGAGCTGGCGGTGATCCGGCCCTACCTGGAGATCCTGAAGGTGCGGATGGAAGAGCGGCTGGCGACCGAGATCGCGGTGCCCGAAGGACTGCTCTCGGCCGAGTTCCCGCCGATGATGATCCAGACCCTGGTCGAGAACGCCATCAAGCACGGCCTGGAGCCCAAGCCCGAAGGCGGCCGCCTCACGGTGAAGGCCGAGATCGTGCACGGCAAGCTGGCCGTGAGCGTGGCCGACACCGGCCTGGGCTTCGGGCGCGCGCCCACCGCCGGCACCGGCGTGGGCCTGGCCAACATCCGCGAACGGCTGCAGCTGCTCTACGGCAGCAAGGCTTCGCTCACCGTGGCCGAGAACCCGGCCGGCGGCACCATCGTCACCGTGACGGTGCCCTACAAGTCGATCGAGATGGCCGCCGGGGCGGCCACCTTCAGTTCGGCTGGGTGACGATGGTGACGCGCCGGTTCTCCGGCGCGTCGGGCTGGGCCTTGTTGAGCAATTCGGTCGAGCCCTTGCCCACCGGCTGCAGGCGCGCACGGTCGATGCCGTGCTCCTTCACCAGGTAGGACACCACCGACTCGGCGCGCTCGCGCGAGAGGTCCATGTTGTGGTCGGCGTCGCCGCGCGGGTCGGCGTGGCCCTGGATCTGGAAGCTCAGGTTCGCCAGCTTGCCGTTGCGCAGCGCGCGCGCGATGGTGTCGAGCGCATTGCGCGAATCGGTGGTGAGCTGCGCCGAGTCGGTCATGAAGGTGATCAGCACCGAGGTGCTGCCCGGCTTCTTGGCCTGCGGGCGCAGCGCCGGCGCGATGCCGCGGCTGCGCGGTCCGCTGGCCGCCGGCTCGACGGCCGCCGGCGCGAGCGCGTCGACGATGGCGGCCTCGGTGACTTCGCTGGTCTTCAGCGGCGCGCCCTGCCTGGCGCCGTCCTGCGCGGCCGCCGAGAACGCCGCCGCTGCGGCCAGCACCACGGCCAGCCGCGGCATCGAATGGACGAATCTCATGGCGATTCCTTCCCGGGTTCCCTTCACTTGACCGGCACGCCGTTCACCGTGCCCGTGGCGAGTTCGCTCGAGTCGGTGACGCGCCCGTTGGCGTCGGTCGACTGCGTCTTCACCGGCACGCCCTGGCCCGAAGAGGTGAACCAGGTCACGTCCACGCCGCCGTTCCCGTTCGGGCTTTCGAAGCGGCAGGCCTGACGGTAGTTGGCGCCTTCGGTGCTGATGTCCTCGTAGCCGACGAAGGTGGTGGTGAGCGGGTTCGTCACCGTGGACGGCTTGCCGATGATGTTGCCCAGCGAGTCGCGCTGGAAGAACGTGCTGGTGACGTCGATGGCCTGCGTCTCGCTGAGCGTGAGCACGCTCAGCCGGTCGGCGTACGGCGGCGTGTAGGTCACCACGAAGGAACCGCCGGTGCTCGGGTCGGGGATCAGGCTGCCGTAGTTGACGACGCCGTTGCTGAAGTCGGTGCCGTAGTACGCGTAGGAGACGCCGCCGTTGGCATCCGGGCTGGTGTCGGTGATCTTGACCTCCAGCAGGCCGGGCGTGCCCTCGAACGTGGTCGTGCGCGTGACCTCGGCGGTGAACGAGGACGTGGTCGCGCTGCTGTCGAACGGGAACTCGTTGTAGGTCAGGTCCCACTTCGTGCCCACCGTGAACAGCGCGATGTTGAAGCAGGTGCTGGGTGCCGAAGTCGGCGCCGGCTGCTCGCTGGATCCCCACTCCGAGATCACCGACGAGACGGCTTCGGTGATGGCCTGCGGCAGATCGGCGCCGTAGGCGACGACGTCGCCGGCGGTGACGACCGAGGCATTGACCGTGTCGTCGTCCAGCAGGTCGTTGGTGATCTGGTTCATGAAGGCCAGCGCCGGGAAGCGCAGGCCGGGATTGAAGTGCAAGGCCGCGCGCGGCAGCGAAGCCAGCAGCGTGCTCCAGCGGCCGGCGTGCGTGTTCGGCAGCGCGCCGGCGGCGGTGGCGTCGCTCACCGCCACCGAGTAGTTGGTGATGTCGGTGACGCGGTACTGCGACGGCACGCGCAGGTTGAAGGCGTCGCGTACCGCGTTGTTGGCGGTCGTCATCTTCGCGGCGTCCAGCGCCGCGACGCTGCCGTACTTGTTCAGCGCCCACTGGTAGGCCGCTTCGGTGAGCGGGTTCACGCTCACGTGGTGGGTGAGAGCGGGCACGAGCACGTGGAACTTGGCGGCGCCGATCTTGAGCCAGGTCTTGGTGGACTCGTCGTAGTAGGCGCCGTTGCCGCTGCCGTCGTCGGCGAACTCGAGCACGATCGGGCCGGTGTACGCGCGCGGGTACAGCGAGACCAGGTTGCTGTCCAGCGCCGCCGAGCCGAGCACGGTGCCGTCGGGCTTGGTGACGGTGACCTTGACGAACTGCATCTCGCCCAGGCCGCCGCCGGCGCCGTCGCCGCCGTCGCCGCCGGAACCGACGCCGCTGCCGTCGGCGCTGTCGCCGCCGCAGCCGCCCGCGCCGCAGGCGCGGGCGCCGGAGAAGACCTCGAAGTCGGGCCCGCTGGGGGCTGGCGTGCCGCCACCGCCGCCGCCGCAGGCGCTGATGGTCAGCGCGGCGACCAGGCCACCGAGGCGCCAGGCCACCTGCTCCAGACGGGTGGCGCGCGGCGCCTTGATATCGAGACTCATCGTGTCGCTCCTTGTCGATTGTCCGAGAGGGCCGCGCTCACCGCGGCCAGGGGAAAGTCGGCGATGCCGTTGGGAACCGCGGTGACCGGGGTCTGGCGCCCCTGCGTCAGCGTGCGCACCTCGTGCGCCACATAGTAGTCCAGGCCCTTGTGCGTCACGACCCCCTCTTTGCGGAAGTCGGCGCGGCCGGAAAGGCCTTCGACCAGCGCCTTGGTGAAGGCACCGTTGCCCCAGGCCGGGTCTTCCAGGCTTTCCTGGCGCGGCGCGCTGCCGGAGAAAACGATCACGCCCATCTCGGCGCTCGCCATGCCGTTGGCCATGCGGGTGAGCTCGCGGCGCGTGAACTTGCCCACCGACTTGCCCGAGAAGCAGGTGTCCACGAAGAACAGCGCCCGCCCCTTGATCGACGACAGCGCATTGCGCAGCTGCGTTTCGGAGACGGCCGTCTGCGCCAGCTGCGTCTCCTTCATGTCGTGCGGCAGGAAGTGGTAGATGTCGGCCGCGTCGGCCACGCCGTGGCCGGCCAGGAAGAGGATCGCCACGTCGTCGGGCGTGGAGACGTTCTGCAGCCAGCGCAGGCCCTGCAGCACGTTGGCGCGCGTGGCCTCCGCATTGGTGAGCACGCGCGCGTCGACCTTCTTGTAGTACATGCCCTGCTGGCGCTCCAGCGCCTTGGCGAAGTCGCGCGCGTCCTTGTCGGCCAGGCCCAGGTTGTATTCGGAGGCCGCATACTGGCTCACGCCCACCGACAGCAGGTACAGCGTGGGCCGGCGGTCGGCCAGCTGCTGCAGCGCCGGCGCGCTGCTCTTGAAGTCCAGCTCGGCCGGCATCGAGGTGCCGTTGGCGCCTTCGGCGAAGATCTGGATCTTGCCCTCGGCCTTGGGCAGCGGAATGATCATCCGGCCCTCGGCCTCGCCACCCGAAGCCCCACTCGTGCCCTGCTGCGACACGGTGGCCTCCACCGGCCGGCCGTCGATGCGCACCGTGACCTTCTGCACCTTCTCGCCGGCCGGCGCGAAGGTCTTGAAGTCGACCGCGATCTCGGCCTTGCTGGTCTCCACCCGCGGCACCTGGGCGATCGTCACCACCGGCGGCAGCGCCTGCGTCACCGGCACCGGCGCCAGGCCGGCCTGGATGGTCTTGATGACCTCGGGCTCGGCTTCCTTCGCTTTCGCCATCCGGGCGTCGTTGGCGCGCTGCAGGGCTCGCGCGGGGTCGCGTTCGGCGAGCACGAGGTCGAGCACGTCGGGGCGCAGGTAGCGTTCGCGGAAGCGCGACACGCCGAAGTAGTCGACCCGCTCGCCACCGGGCCGCGCGACCAGCCAGCCCACCAGGTCTTCGGAGCCGGTGCCGGCGTCGAAGTAGCCCGACTCGGTCCACAGCACCCAGCGCCCGTCGGCCAGCACCAGCAGCGACAGCAGCGGCGCCCCGTCCTCGGCGCGGCGCCAGCGCAGCGTGCCGTCGGCCAGCGCGGCCACCACCACCTTGCCGTCGGCCGAGACGTTGACGGCGCGCGCCTCGGTCGCCAGCGGCACCGTCCACAGCGCCCTGCCTTCGCGGTCCAGGCGGCGCAGCGCGCGGCTGGTGGCGAGCACGAAGCTGGTGTTGTCGGGCATCACGGCGACGGCGCGGCTGTTCTCGTTGGGCAGCAGTTCGACGACGCGGCCGCCGACCTTGGGCGTGCGCGTGTTCTCCCAGTCGTTGAGGCGCAGCGCCAGCGTGGAGGTGACGGGCACCACGCGCGCGTCGCGCTCGCCTTCGCCGACGCGGCGGGCGGCGAGCGCGAAGGAGCGCGTCGCGCCGTCGGCGTTGCGCCAATCGACCACGCTGGCGTCGGCGCTGATCTTCAGCGCCCCGGCGCCGGCGATGCGGCCGACCGGCGTGACGCTGCGCGCGGCGACGGCCACGCCGTCGATCACGCCCCAGGTGGCGTCGAAGCCGGCGAAGGCGACGCGGCCGCCGGGCAGCGCGGCGAAGTCGAGCAGGCTGTCGCCGGCCACGGTGCCGGTCTCCGCGCTGCCGGCGGGCCAGGCGATGCGCTTGACGATGAACTGGCCGCGGTCGGCATAGCCGGTGCCGCCGGCGTAGAGCGCGCGGCCGTCGGCCTGCCAGCCCACGCTCATGAGGTTGCCGAAGGCGACGTCGCCGAACTCGAAGCCGCGCACGCGCTGGCGGCCGGCGCTGTCGTACACGTCGACCAGCGCGCGCCCGTTGGAGCGCGAGAAGTAGCCCACCGCGATGAGCTTGCCGTCGGGCGAGTGGCGCACGCCGACGGGGTCGGCCAGCGAGACGGCGATCTCGCCTTCGGGCCGCACGGCGCCGCCGGCAAGCCTGAAGAGGCGCACTCGGCCGTCGAACGAGGCCACGGCCAGCTGGCCGTCGGCCGAGACCGACAGGCCGTAGGCGTCGGCCGGCAGCGCGGTCTCGAAGACCGGCTCGCCGCCGGCGCGGAACACGCGCAGCGCGGGCTTGCCCACGTAGGCGGCGGCCAGCAGCGCGCCGTCGGGCGACCAGGCCAGGTTGCGGATGCCGCCGCCGCGGGCGTCAAAGGCGGCCTTGAAGGCGCCCGAGGCGAGGTCGAAGAGGTAGACGCGGTTCGGGCCCGCTGCGGCACTGCTGCCGGCCAGCGCCACCGTGCGGCCGTCGGGCGAGATGGCGGCGCCGTACAGGCGGCCGGCTTCGTCCTCGCCGACCGGCACGCGCAGCGTGCGCAAGGGCTGCATGCCCTCGACGCGCCAGACGAGCGCGGTCTTGTCGTCGGAAGCGGTGACGGCGAAGCGGCCCGTGGGGTCGACGGCCAGCCGGCGCACCGGGCCGGTGTGGCTGTGGAGGTCGAACACCAGCGCCGCGGCGTCCTGGGCCCATGCCGCCGCCAGCGGCCCCGCGGCCATCACCGCGACCGCCAGCATCGCCAGCCACCGTCGGAGCACTCCGCCAGCCAGACCCACTCGATCTCCGTCCACGCGGGCACGTCACCCGGGCGAACGACTGTACAGTCCTTGCACCTGTGACCCCCAGCGGGGGCGCCCCCTAGCTTCAGTGGCCGGAGGCCCACATTCATGGGAAACGAGAACCCTGCCGCAGCGCCGGCCCCGCGCGCCGTGATCGCCGACGATGAGCGCCTGATGCGCGACCAGCTGCGCGCCCGCCTGGCCGAGGTCTGGCCCGAGCTCCAGATCGCCGGCGAGGCGAAGAACGGCCTGGAGGCAGTGGAACTGGTGCAGCAGCTGCGACCCGACATCGTGTTCCTGGACATCCGCATGCCGGGGCTGACCGGCGTCGACGCCGCGCGCCGGATCGCCCAGCTGCCGCCGCGCGACGGACACGAAGACGACCTGCTGCCGGAGATCGTCTTCATCACCGCCTACGACCAGTACGCGGTCGAGGCCTTCGAGCAGGGCGTGGCCGACTACGTGCTCAAGCCTGCCGAGCGCGAAAGGCTCCAGCTCACGGTGGACCGCATCCGCAAGCGCCTCGCCGCCCGCCAGGAGGGCGCCGAGGCGCCGCCGGCGGCGCCGTTGCAGCAGCTGCTGCACCAGCTGGCCGCGCAGCTGAACCCCGGCGCGGCGCCGCAGTACCTGCAATGGATCCAGGCCACGGTGGGCCAGGCGATCCAGATGATCCCGGTCGAGGACGTGCTCTTCTTCGTCAGCGACGAGAAGTACACGCGGGTGCAGACGGCGCAGGTGGAGGCGCTCATCCGCAAGCCCATCAAGGAGCTGGTCGACGAACTCGACCCGCGACAGTTCTGGCAGATCCACCGCAGCACGCTGGTCAACGTGAAGGCGATCGCGGGCGTCACACGCGACTTCCGCGGCCGCCAGATCGTGGCCGTGAAGGGCCACCCGGAGAAGCTGGAGGTCAGCCGCAGCTACACGGGGCTGTTCAAGGGGATGTGACGCAGGTCATGGGACCCCCTCGATCGCGGGGTGCAACCGTGAACGAACGCAACAGCCGGGTTCCCCCTTGACCGGCACGACATCAGGGCACATTGCCCAGATTCCTTCCGGCGGCCGATGATCGATCCCGTCACGCCCTGCCCCGGCCGTGACTTGCGTCACGGCCGGCCGGGCCGAAGCGGGCCGCGCGCCCGGTTCGGGGCGGCGGCGGGCACTGCGCTGCTGTAGCAACTGCACGCACTGCCGCACCAGCCGTTGCGGCGGGCCTGCAACACGGCCGTTAAGGTGCGCTCCGTCGCAAGGGAGGGTCCGCGTGCGCCGTGCCGGCGTCGCGGGGTTCCGCCTTTCGCGCCACCCCGCCAACGCCACGACCCATGCTGCCCCTGCACTCGAACCCGGCCCAGCGCCAATTCGACTTCGCGCGCCGCGCCGCGCCCCGCGCCACGGCGGGCGGCTGGATGCGCCGGCAGGAATCCATCATGGGCACGGCCATCAGCGTGGAGCTGTGGTCCGAGGACCGCCGGGAAGGCGAAGCCGCGATGGCCGCGGTGATGGACGAGATGCACCGCATCGACCGCGCGATGAGCCCGCACCGTCCCGACAGCGAGCTCTCGCGCCTGAACCGCGACGCGGCCGCCGGCCCGGTGCCGCTGTCCGACGAGATGTTCCGCCTGCTCGCCGCCGCGCAGCGTTTCTCCGAACTCTCCGGCGGCGCCTTCGACATCAGCTACGCCGCGGTCGGCCGGCTCTACGACTACCGCGCCGGCACCGGCCCCGACGCCGCCGCGCTGGAAGCCGCGCGCGCGCTCGTCGGCTGGCGCGGCCTGGAACTCGATGCCGCCGCGCGCACGCTGCGCTTCGCGAAGCCCGGCATGTGCATCGACCTCGGCGGCTTCGCCAAGGGCCACGCGGTGGACAACGCGACCGCGCTGCTGCGCCGGCGCGGCATCGCCCATGCCTACGTGGCGGCCGGCGGCGACAGCCGCGTCATCGGCGACCGCCGCGGCCGCCCCTGGACGATCGCCGTCCGCGACCCGCGCCGCCCCGGCGAGGTGGTGGCCGTGCTGCCGCTGGAGGACACCGCGATCTCGACCTCGGGCGACTACGAACGCTATTTCGAACGCGACGGCGTGCGCTGCCACCACATCGTCGACCCCGCCACCGGCCGCTCGCCCGACGCCGTGCGCAGCGTCACCGTGCTGGCCGCCGACGGGCTGACCAGCGAAGCGCTGTCCAAGACCGTGTTCGTGCTCGGCGCCGAGCGCGGGCTGGCGCTGGTGAACCAGATCGCCGGCGTCGACGCGGTCGTCGTCGACGCCGCCGGCCGCCTGCACCGCAGCGCCGGGCTGCTGGACGGCAGCGAACTCGCGCAATAGCCCAGACAAGCCTGAGAAGACACCCTTTCCACGGGAGCCCACGATGAAGACCTTGCAACTCGCGACCCTGACGGCAGCGCTCCTGCTCGTCGGCTGCAGCGGCAGCGACAGCAGTTCCGGCAGCGACAACGTCACCGTCAACGGCGATGTCCCCATCGTCTACACCAAGCGGTCGACCGACCTGCGCATGAACCCGACCAACGGGGCGCCTTCGGCCAACGGCGGCGACCTGATCCTGCGCGAGAAGAGCTCGCCCAGCGCGCCCGAGCACAACCTCACCGAGCAGTTCACGCAGGGCAACGGCGACGCGTCCGACCCCGAGGTCTCGTACGACGGCAAGAAGATCGTGTTCTCGATGCGCTGCGCGGCGTCGAACACCTCCACCATCGACGGCGTGCCGGCCTGCACCGGGCACTGGAACATCTGGGAATACGACATGACCGGCACCACCCTCACGGGCGGCAAGTTCCGGCGCATCACCAGCAGCAACACCAGCGACGACGTCGACCCGGCCTACCTGCCGGCCGGCCGCGGCTTCGTCTTCAGCTCCAACCGCCAGACCCAGACCTTCGCCAACCAGGCGCTGGGCAAGAGCTACTTCGCGCTCGACGAGTACGAGCGCGAGCGCGTGTTCAACCTGCACACCATGGACGCCAACGGCGGCGCCATCACGCAGATCTCGTTCAACATGAGCCACGACCGCAACCCGGTGGTGCGCCCGAACGGCGACATCATGTTCTCGCGCTGGGAGCACGTGGCCGACCACAACCGGTTCGCGATCTTCCGCGTCAAGCCCGACGGCACCGACATGTTCGTGCTCTACGGCGCCCTGTCCCCCGGCAACAGCTTCCTGCACCCGCGCGACATGGACCCCAAGGGCGCCTACGCCGGCCAGGTGCTGTCCGACCTGATGCCGCTGTCGCGCACGCAGGAAGGCGGCGCGCTGATGATCATCGACGCCGCCAACTACTCCGAGTTCGGCACCCCGGCGGCGCCCGGCGTGGCGGCCAACGGCGGCCAGAAGCAGATCACCGCCAAGCAGCTGGACGACGGCCGCGGCCTGTCGCTCAACGGCCGCGTCACCACGCCCTACCCGCTGTGGGACGGCACCGACCGCGTGCTGCTCGCCTACCGCCCCTGCGAGGTGACGAAGAACGACGTCGTCGTGCTGTGCGACAGCCTGACCCCGGCCGAGCTGGCCTCGCTGTCCGAGGACATGACGGTCGAGCAGGCCGCGGCCAACCCGGTGAAGGACAACGCGCCGGCGGCCTACGGCATCTACATGTTCGACCCGAAGACGCAGACCTCGCTGCCGGTGGCGACGCCGCCCAAGGGCTTCATGTACACCGACCCGGTGGCCATCCAGGCGCGCACGGAACCCAACAGCGTCGAGCCGACCTCGGTGGACGCCGACCTGAAGGCGCAGGGCCTGGGCCTGATCGAGGTGCGCAGCGTCTACGACACCGACGGCCTGGGCCGCATGGGCGAAGGCATGCTGGTGGACAGCGACAAGGCGCCGGGCTGCGACGCCGGCATCGCGCAGACCAAGCCGGCCGATTCGCTGGACACGCGCAGCTCGATCGCCGACCTGGTGAAAATGAAGGACCCGTCGAACCTGGCCTACGTCTGCGCGCCGGCGCGCTTCGTGCGGGCCGTGCGTTCGATCCCGCCGCCTTCCAGCTCGATGGGCATCCGCTCGGCGATCGGCGAGACCGATTTCGAGCAGGCGCAGATCCTGGGCTACGCGCCGATCGAGCCCGACGGCTCGTTCAAGCTGCACGTGCCGGCCGACACCGCGATCCTGCTGTCGGTGGTCGATTCCAGCGGGCGCGCCTTCCAGACCCACCCGAACTGGATCCAGGTCCGCCCGGGCGAACGCCGCACCTGCGACGGCTGCCACAGCCCGCGCCGCGGCGGCGCCATCAACTCCGGCGCGGTGGTCAACGCTCTGCCCACCGGCATGAAGGCGGCGATGACCGCTTCGCACCAGTCCGGCGAGACGCTGGCCGCGCTGCGCACGCGGCTGGACCCGAACGCGCTGAAGCTGAGCGACGACCCGGTGTTCACCGACGTCTGGGCCGACACCACCCAGGCCGGCGTGAGCGCCAAGCCCTCGATCAGCCTGAAGTACCGCGGCAACCCGAACCCGGCCGACGACCTGCCGGCCGAGCTGGTGGCACCGGTGAACGGCATCATCAACTACCCGCAGCACATCGCGCCCATCTGGACGCGCGACCGCGGCGCCAACACCTGCACCACCTGCCACAACAACCCGGCCAAGCTGGACCTGCGCAGCACCATCGCCGGCACCGGGCGCGTGCAGTCGTACGAGGAGCTGACGCTGGGCGACCCGCTGATCGACGCCAACGGCCAGCCGGTGTTCCAGCTCGAGGACGGCGTGCCCGTGCTGCAGCGCGGCCCGGCCTACGTGAACACCAGCTCGAACGCCGCCAACACCGCTGGCCAGGCGCGCAAGAGCCGGCTCACCGAAGTGCTGTGGGGCGAGACGCTGAAGGCCGGCGCCTGGCCTGCGCTGCCGCCGACCGCGCCCAACCACGCCACCATGCTGACCAAGGCCGAGAAGCGGCTGGTGGCCGAGTGGATGGACCTGGGCGGCCAGTACTTCAACGACCCGTTCGACGCCGCCAGCGGCGTGCGCACGGTCACGGCACTGAGCGAGACCACCTTCGAGTCCCAGATCTTCCCGATCCTGCAGAGCACCTGCGCCTCGGCCTGCCACCAGGCGATCGGCTCCGACGCCGTCACCGCCACCGGCGCGTCGTTCCGCGAGAACCGCTTCGTGCTCACCGGCAGCGTGGAAGGCGACTGGGGTTCGACGCTGTCGATGATCTCCGACACCTGCCACCCGCCGCAGAACCTGGTGCTGAGCAAGCCCTCGACCATCCCGCACCCGGCGGCCGCGCTCGGCCAGCTGGCGGCGGTGCTGCCGGCGGGTTCGCCCGGCTACGTGACGATCTCCAGCTGGATCGGCACAGGGTGCCCCACCCCATGACCTTGAAGACGACGGCGATCACCCTCGTGGCCGCCGCCGCCGCCCTCGCGGGCTGCGGCGGCGGTTCGGCGCTCGGCAACGCCCCGAACATCGAGAACCCGGCGCAGACCGGCGGGCGCAAGCTCAGCTACGAATACTTCCAGCGCTGCATCAACCCGATCTTCCTGGCCGTCATCGCCGGCTCGGGCAGCACCAACACCTGCGCCGCCTCGGGTTGCCACGACACCGTGGCCGGCACCGGCGGCGCCTTGCGCGTGGTGCCCTCGGCGACGATCATCGACCTTTCCGATGCCGCGAACACCGCAGACGTCGTGCGCACCCTGGACATGTACAAGAACTACTACTCCTCGCAGGGCGTCACCGTCATCGGCGCGCCCACGCAAAGCCGCCTGTTCCAGAAGCCGCTGCTGCTGAACGTGCTGCACGGCGGCGGCCTCATCTTCGCCAGCCAGACCGACGAATTCCCCAAGCGCATCGCCTACTGGATCAGCCACCCCATGCCCGAGACGCAGGACGAGTTCGGCAACGCGGGCAATGCCCTGTTCAGCAACGGCGACCCGAAGACCGGGTCGTGCAACCTCCAATGAGGAGGCCGGCACGGCCGGTGACCGCCCTCGCGTTCGCCCTCTGGCTGCTGTTGGTTCTCGTTCCGCCGGCGCATGCCGCCGACGCGGCGCTGGAACGCGTGCAGGTGGCCGACCCCTTCCTCGAACTGCACACCGGACCCGGCCGCGGCTACCCGGTCTTCCACGTCGCGGCGCGCCACGAATGGGTCACCATCGAGATGCGCCACACCGACTGGTTCCGCGTGCGCACCGAGAACGGCAAGGTCGGCTGGGTGGCGCGCGCGCAGATCGAGACCACGCTCACCGAAGCCGGCAGCAGCAAGACCTTCCGCGACATCCTGGTCGACGACTATCTCAGGCGGCGCGCCGAGTTCGGCGGCGCCTGGGGCAAGTTCAAGGGCGAGCCCATGCTCAAGCTCTGGGGCGCCTGGCGCTACGCCGAGAGCCTGGGCGTCGAGCTCAGCAAGGGCCAGGTGCAGGGCGTCTTCAGCGGCACCGACTTCTGGCACCTCAACCTGACGGTGGAACCCTGGTCCGACCGCCGCCTGTCGCCGCAGTTCGCGGTCGGCCTGGGCAAGTTCCAGAACATCCCCAACAGCAGCCTGGTGCAGGCCATTCCGGTCAACGCCAAGCTGGCCGACGCCTCGGTGGGCCTGCGCTGGTACCTGAGCGACCGCTTCGTCGCCCGTGCGGACTACACGCTCTACACCGCTTTCGTGTCCGACCAGCGCAGCCTCGAGTACCGCGCCTGGACCCTGGGCCTCTCCTTCTTCTTCTAGGCATGCCGAAAACCATCCTCATGCGCAGCCTCATTGCCCTTGCGGCGGCCCTGGCCGCCGGCGCCGCCCTGGCGCAGAGCACCCCTCCGCCGAAGGCCGAGGAGCCGGTGGTCACGCCGCAGATCGACCGCCGCGACGTGAAGGTCACCAAGCTGCCGAACAACGACTTCATCCTCGGCGTGTTCGGCGGCAGCTTCCACACGCAGAACTTCGGCTCCAGTGGCGTCAAGGGCGTGCGCCTGGGCTACCACATCACCGAGGACTTCTTCGTCGAAGGCGCCTGGGGCCAGACCAAGGTCAGCGACGCGGTGTTCCGCCAGATCTCGCTGGCCGGCATCTTCCCCGAGGAGACCGAGAAGCTCACCTACTACAACGTCTCGCTGGGCTACAACGTGATGACCGGCGAGGCCTTCTTCGGCCGCAGCTACGCGCTGCCGACCGCCTTCTACGTCGTCGCCGGCACCGGCACCACCAAGTTCTTCAACCAGAAGAAGCAGACGCTGAACTTCGGCTTCGGCACCCGGCTCGTCATCGTCGACTGGTTCGCGATCCAGGCCGACGTGCGTGAGCACCTGTTCTCGCTCGACCTGCTGGGCAAGCGCCAGAACACCCGCAACCCCGAGGTCACGCTGGGCCTCACCTTCTTCTTCTGACACCGGCACGCCATGGTCAAGAGCCTCTTCGCCACCTTCGCCCTGCTGGCCGCCGGCGCCGCCCAGGCCGCGCTGAACGCCAACGCGCCGGCGCCCGACTTCACGCTGCGCAGCCTGGACGGCGTGAACCTGCGCCTGGCCGAACAGCGCGGCCGCGTCGTGATGGTCAACTTCTGGGCCACCTGGTGCGGCCCGTGCAAGCAGGAGATGCCGCACCTGTCGCGCCTGTACGAGAAGTACCGCGCCTCCGGCTTCACGCTGCTGGGCGTGAACGTCGACGAAGACGCGAAGCAGGCCGCCGCCACCGCCGGCAAGCTGGGCGTGAAGTTCCCGGTGCTGTTCGACGGCACCAAGTCCGTGAGCAAGCTCTACGACCTGCAGAGCATGCCCTCCACCGTGCTGATCGACCGCGACGGCCGCGTGCGCTACCTGCACCGCGGCTACCGCGACGGGCTGGAGGAGTCGTACGAGAAGCAGATCCGCGAACTGGTGAAGGAATGAGCCCGCGCCGCCTCCTGCTCGCCACGATCCCGGCGCTGGCCGCGCTGGTGAGCGGCTGCGCCATCGAGCCCTGGGTCAAGCCCTACGAGCGCGAGCGCCTGGCCGACCCGATCATGCAGGCGCACCGCGACGCGCTCGCGGCGCGCCACCTGGAGCACATCAACCTGGTGCGCGAAGGCGCACGCGGCGCCAACGGCGTGCAGGGGGGCGGCTGTGGCTGCAACTGACTGGCTGCGGCGCCTGAAGGCCTTCGTCGGCGGCCTGGCCGCGGGCGGCAGCGTGGTGCCGCCGGCCATGGGCGCCACGCTGCCGGAAGACCGCGCCGAGGCGCTGATCCACAGCTACGACGGCGGCGGCGTCAAGGCCGACGGCCCGGCCTTCCTGGTGCGCAAGAGCCTGGCCGACAAGGTCTCGTTCAGCGGCCAGTACTACGTGGACGCGGTGAGCAACGCGTCGATCGACGTCGTCACCACCGCCAGCCCCTTCAAGGAGACGCGCAAGTCGTACACGCTGGGCGCCGACACCGTGGTGCGCGACGCGACGCTCTCGGTCTCGATGGACAAGAGCAGCGAGCCCGACTACAAGGCCGACACCTGGGGCCTGGACATCACGCAGGACACCTTCGGCGGCATGACGACGGTGGCGCTGGGCTTCTCGCGCGGGCGCGACGACGTGGGCAAGAAGGACATCGGCTTCTTCGACAAGGCCACCCACTGGCAGTACCGCGCCGGCGTGACGCAGATCCTCTCGCCGCGCTGGCTGGCCAGCCTGAACTTCGAGGCCGTGTCCGACGAAGGCTACCTGGGCAGCCCGTACCGCGCGGCGCGCGTCTTCGGCGCCCTCATCCCGGAGCGGGTGCCGCGCACGCGCTCGGGCCGCGCCTTCAAGCTGCGCGCGGCCGGCGACATCGGCGGCGCCGACACGCGCACCGGGCTGCACGCGGAGTGGCGCCACTACTGGGACAACTGGGACATCAAGTCCGACACGCTGGAAGTGGGCGGCTCGAAGTACTTCGGCGAGAGCTGGCTCGCCGACGGCTGGCTGCGCTACTACAAGCAGGGCAAGGCGCTCTTCTACAGCGACAACGCACCGGCCGAGTCGCTGTACGTCTCGCGCAACCGGCAGCTGTCCACCTTCCATTCGGTGGCGCTCGGCGCGCGCGGCACCTGGACGCCGGGCGGCAGCTGGGCGAAGTACGGCCTCAAGCTCAACGCCAGCTACGAGCTGCGCCGCTTCAGCTTCAGCGACTTCACCGACCTGCGCACGCAGAAGGCCTACTCCTACGACGCCAACATCGTGCAGCTGTACGTCACGGCTGCCTTCTAGTCTTCCCGGGGATCCCGCCATGTCACCTCTCCGCCGCTGGACCGCCGCCGCGCTGATGGGCTTCGCCGCCTTCGCCTGGGGCGCCGACGAGGCCGCCAAGCCGGCCGAACCCGCCGCTTCCGCGGCCGATGTCGCCGCGGCGCCGGCCGCCGCCGCTTCGGCGCCGGCGCCGCTGATGCCGCCTTCCACCGGCAGCCTGGACAACCGCATCCAGGACGCCAAGGCCGACGTGATCCGCCTCAACCGCGACCTGCTGGTGCTGGAGGAGGAACTGCTCTTCCCCGCCAACACCCAGGTGGCGCTGTTCGTCAGCATGGACGTGGGCTGGCTGTTCGACCTGGAGTCGGTGCAGATCAAGCTGGACGACAAGGTCGTCGCGAACTACCTTTACACCCCGCTGGAGGTGAAGGCGCTGCACCGCGGCGGCGTGCAGCGGGTCTACCTGGGCAACCTGCGCGCCGGCGAGCATTCGATCGACGCCTTCTTCACCGGCAAGGGCCCGCACGACCGCGACTACAAGCGCGCCACCACGCTCAAGTTCGAGAAGGGCACCGATCCGAAGTACATCGAGCTGCGCATCCGCGACGTCACGCAGAAGATCCAGCCCGAGTTCGAGGTCAAGGTCTGGCAGTGAAACGAAGGCTTTCCATCGCGCTCGCGGCCGCGCTGCTGGCGGCGGGGCCGGCCTGCGCCGCCGACGCGAAGCCCGGCCCGCACGTGGTGCAGGACCCGCACTACGGCGACACGCTGTTCTGGTTCTTCCAGGACCGGTGGTTCGAGTCGATCACCGGCCTCATGGTCTCGCAGCACTTCGACCGCGTGCAGCACCACGCCGACGAAGCCGAGGTGCTGCGCGGCGGCATGCTGCTCAGCTACGGCCTGCACAAGGAGGCGGGCGAGGTGTTCGCGCGCCTGATCGAGCGCAACGCCGCGCCGCCGGTGCGCGACCGCGCCTGGTACTTCCTGGCCAAGGTGCGCTACCAGCGCGGCCTGGTGGGCCCGGCGCGCGAGGCGCTGGACAAGGTGGAGAGGCCGCTGCCCGGCGAGCTGGAAGACGAACGCCAGCTGCTGGCGGCGCAGATCCGCATGGCCGAAGGCGACTACGCGGGCGCGAAGGAACTGCTCTCGGCCATCAAGCCCGGTCCGGGCAGCGCTTCGCAGTACGCGCGCTTCAATCTGGGCGTCACGCTGATCAAGCTGGGCGACGTGGAAGGCGGCAATGCGCTGCTCGACGAGGTCGGCAAGATGCCGGCCCCGAACGAGGAGATGAAGAGCCTGCGCGACCGCGCCAACGTGGCGCTCGGCTTCGCCGCGCTGGCCGACCACCGCGCCGCGGCGGCGCGCGACTCGCTGCAGCGCGTGCGCCTGCAGGGCCCGCAGTCGAACAAGGCGCTGCTGGCCTTCGGCTGGGCCGCCGCCGAGCTGAAGAACCCGAAGGACGCGCTCGTGCCCTGGGACGAGCTAGGCCAGCGCGACCTGGCCGACGCGGCGGTGCTGGAATCGAAGATCGCGCTGCCCTACGCCTACGCCGAGCTGGGCGCGATCGGCCGCGCGATGGACGGCTACAACGAGGCGATCGACCTCTTCGAGGGCGAACGCAAGCGGCTCGACGAGTCGATCGCCGCCATCCGCAGCGGCGCGCTCGTCAAGGGCCTGCTGGAGAGCAACCAGAACGCGCAGATGAGCGCGTTCGCGTCGATCCGCTCGCTGCCCGAGATGCCGCACGCCGGCCACCTGGCGCAGCTGCTGGCCAGCCACGAGTTCCAGGAATCGTTCAAGAACCTGCGCGACCTGCAGTTCCTGGAACACAACCTGGAAGACTGGCAGAACCGGCTGGCCACCTTCGACGACATGCTGGCCAACCGCCGCCAGGCCTTCGCGCAGCGCCTGCCCGAGGTGCGCAAGCGCGCTTCGGAAACCGACTTGCCGGCGCTGGAGAAGAAGCGCGACGCGCTCGCCGCCGAACTGGCCAAGGTGGAAGCCGATTCCGACGCCAACGCCTTCGTCGACGAGCGCCAGCGCCGCCTGCTCGAACGCATGGGCAATGTCTACCAGGGCCTGTGGCAGAGCAAGGACCCCGAACTCGCCGAACGCGCGCGGCGCCTCTCGGGCGCCCTCACCTGGGAGCTGGCGCACGAGTTCCCGATCCGCCTGTGGGAAGCGAAGAAGGCGCTCAAGGCCGCCGACCAGGCGCTCGCCGAGGCGAAGCAGCACGATGCCGCGCTCGCCAAGGCGCAGCTGGAGGAGCCGCAGCGCTTCGAACGCTTCGCGCAGCGCATCGCCGAGCTCTCGGGTCGCGTCGGCGGCAGCCTGCGGCTGGTGGCCGCGCTCGGCCGCGCGCAGCGCGGCGAGCTGCAGGACATGGCGGCCGCCGAGCTCGAGTCGCAGAAGGAACGCCTGGACATCTACGCCGCCCAGGCCCGCCTGGCGCTGGCCCAACTGCAGGACCGCGCCCAGCTGGCCGGGCGCGGGGACACCGATGCGAAGCGCTAGCCCCCTGCTGCTCCTGCTGGTGGCCGGCCTCGGCGGCTGCGGCATGTTCAAAAGCAAGCCGCCGCCGGACAACGACCCCACCATCGCCAGCCTGGCCGGCCGCTCGATCGAGGTCGTGGCCGACGCCGGCCCGCGCGGCACCGAACGCCAGGCCATCGAGGCCTACCGCAAGTTCCTGGAGGTGGCGCCGCGCGCGCCGCAGCGCGCCGAGGCGATGCGCCGCCTGGGCGACCTGGAAATGGACAGCGCCGACCGCGACGTCGATGAAGGCAAGGCCGACAAGCCCGACTACAAGGTCGCGATCGAGCGCTACCAGGACTACCTGAAGAACTTCCCGAACGACAAGAACAACGACAAGGTGCTCTACCAGCTCTCGCGCGCATACGAGCAGAACGGCGAGCTCGAGGTCGCGCTGAAGACGCTGGACCGGCTGGTTCAGGAGCACCCGGACACGCAGTACCTGGCCGAGGCGCAGTTCCGCCGTGGCGAGCTGCTGTTCTCCACCCGCCAGTACGCCGCCGCCGAAACCGCCTACGGCACGGTGCTGAAGAGCGGCGAGCGCTCGCCGTTCCAGGAGCGGGCGCTGTACATGGAAGGCTGGTCGCGCTTCAAGCAGGGCCGGCTGGACGAGGCGCTGAAGTCCTTCTTCGGCGTGCTCGACGCCAAGCTGGGCAAGCCCGGCGAGCTGACGCGCGCCGACCGCGAACTGGTCGACGACACCTTCCGCGTCACCAGCATCTCGCTGGCCGCGCTGCAGGGGCCGGCAAGCATCCCGCCCTTCATCAAGGGGCCCGAGCGCGAGCGCTACGAGCACCAGGTCTACGAGCAGCTGGGCGAGCTGTACCTGAAGCAGGAGCGCGTGAAGGACGCCGCCGACACCTTCGCCGCCTTCGCGCGCGCGCACCCGCTGCACGAGCAGAGCCCGGTGCTGCTGTCGCGCGTGATCGAGACCTACGAGAAGAACGGCTTCGCCAGCCTGGCGCTGGAAGCCAAGAAGGACTACGTCTGGCGCTACGGCGTCGACAGCGACTTCCGGCGCGCCAACCCCAAGGGCTGGGAGCAGGCGCAGCCGCTCGTGAAGTCGCACCTCACCGAGCTGGCGCTCTTCCACCACGCGCAGGCGCAGAAGACGCACGCCAGCGCCGACGTGCAGGAGGCGGTGCGCTGGTACCGCATCTGGCTCACCAGCTTCCCCGACGCGCCCGAGACGCCGGGCAACCACTTCCTGCTGGCCGAGCTGCTGTACGAGGACAAGCAGCTGCCCGCCGCCGCCACCGAGTACGAGAAGGTGGCCTACGGCTACCCGAAGCACGAGAAGAGCGCGGAAGCGGGCTACGGCGCCCTGCTCTCCTACGCCGGCCAGAAGCCTTCCACGCCCGAGCTGCAGAAGGCCGCGGTGGCGAGCGCGCTGCGCTTTGCCGAGGCCTTCCCCGACGACGCGCGCACCGGCAGCGTGCTCACCAACGCCGCCGACCAGCTGTTCGCGCTCAAGGACGGCGAGCAGGCCGCCAAGGTCGCGCAGCGTGCGCTCGCCACCCGCAGCGCCACGCCGGCCGAGCGCCGCACCTCGTGGACCGTGATCGCGCACACCGCCTTCGAGGCCAAGGACTGGGCCGCGGCCGAGAAGGCCTACGGCGAGGCGATCGCGCTCAGCCCCGAAGGCGCCGGCCGCAACGAGCTGACCGAACGCCTGGCCGCCGCCGTCTACCAGCAGGGCGACGCGGCGCGCAACGCGGGCAAGACGCGCGACGCCGTCGCCGCCTTCGAGCGCGTGGCCACGCTGGCGCCGAACTCGCCGGTGCGCGCCACCGCGCAGTACGACGCCGCGGCCGCGCTGATCGGCCTTTCCGACTGGGACGGCGCGGCGCGCCTGCTGGAGGACTTCCGCCGCCGATTCCCGAACCACCCGCTGCAGGGCGAGGTCGACGCCAAGCTGGCCGCCACCTACCTGGCGCAGCAGCGCTGGGCGCCGGCCGCGGCCGAGCTGGAACGCGTGGCCGCGAAAGCCACCGACCCCGAGGTGGCGCGCTCGGCGCTGTGGCAGTCGGCCGAGCTCTACGACAAGGCCAACGACGGCGCCACCGCGAAGGCCTACGAACGCTACCTCGCGCGCTACCCGCAGCCGCTGGACAACGCGGTGCAGGCGCGCTGGCGGCTTTACAAGCTCACCAGCGGCCCGGTGTCGCAGCGCTGGCTGAAGGAAGTGGTGCAGTCCGACGCCACCGGCGGCGCTGGCCGCACCGAGCGCACCAAGACGCTGGCCGCGCAGGCCACGCTGGCGCTGGCCGAGCCCGCTTTCGAGGCCTACCGCAAGATCGCGCTCGTCGAGCCGCTGGCCCGGCAGCTGAAGGCCAAGAAGGCCAAGATGGAAGAGGTGCTGAAGACCTACAACGGCGTCGCCGAATACGGCGTGGCCGGCGCCATCACCGCGGCCACCTACCAGTCGGCGGCGCTGTACCAGGACTTCGGCAAGGCGATGCTCACCTCGCAGCGGCCCAAGGGGCTGAAGAAGGCCGAGCTCGAGCAGTACAACGTGATGCTCGAGGAGCAGGCCTTCCCCTTCGAGGAGAAGGCGATCGAGCTGCACGAGGGCAATGCGAAGCGCGCCGCCTCGGGCCTGTACGACGAATGGGTCAAGAAGAGCTTCGACGCGCTGGCGACGCTGAAGCCGGTGCGCTGGGGCAAGGTCGAGCGCGCGCAGCCCGGCATGGCGCTCAACCAGAAGGGCATCGAGCTGCGCCGCGCCGGCAAGTTCGCCGAGGCGAAAGCCGCCTACGAGGAAGCCATCGCCGCCGACCCGAGCGCCGCCGCGCCCATCCTCAACCTGGCGATCCTGAACGACCTGTACCTGGGCGACAACGCGAAGGCGCTCGAGCTCTACGAACGCTTCCAGGCCCTGGGCGCCGCCGACGCGACGGTGAACAAGTGGATCGCCGAGCTGAAGAACCGCAAGCCGGCCGCCGCCGCACCCGCCGCGGTGGCCAAGAAGGAGACGACATGAGCACGCCGGGCCGCTCCCAAGTGCTCATCCCAGAGCCCGCAGGGCGGAGGGAAATCGAATGAAGACGCCTCTCCTGGCCTTACTGGCCGTTGCATCTGCTACCGGTGTTTTGGCACAGGACCGTGCCGACATCGACCGCACGCAGATCATCGGCAACCGCGAACTGCCCAAGGTGTTGTACATCGTGCCCTGGAAGAAACCGCCGGCGGGCGGGCTCTCCGGCCGGCCGGTGGCCAGCGTGCTCGACGAGGCGCTGGCCCCCATCGACCGCGAGGTGTTCCGCCGCCAGGTCGACTACAACGCGCAGATCCAAGCCCACCAGACACCGACGACGGAGAAATCCAAATGAACGCGCTCAACACCGCCATCAAGTTCTTCCAGGACTGCGGCCTGTTCATCTACCCCAGCCTGCTCATCATGTCGCTCGGCCTCGCGATCGCGATCGAGCGCCTGATCTTCCTGGCCAAGGCGCGCAACGAGAACCGCAGGACCTGGGAGCAGGTGCTGCCGATGCTGCAGGGCGGCCGCTTCAAGGAAGTGCACGGCATGGTCGCGAAGAGCGACTCCGCGGTCGGCAAGATCGTCGCCAACGGCCTGGAGCGCCTGCAGACCGCGCGCAAGCGCGAGGACATCGACGCCGCGATGGAGGAAGGCATGATGGAGATCGTGCCGCGGCTGGAGAAGCGCACCCACTACATCGCGACCTTCGCCAACGTGATCACGCTGGTGGGCCTGCTGGGCACCATCATCGGCCTCATCAAGGGCTTCACCGCGGTGGCGCAGGTGAACCCGGCCGAGAAGGCCGAGATGCTCTCGCAGTCGATCTCGATCGCGATGAACAACACCGCCTTCGCGCTGATGGTCGCCATTCCCTTCCTGCTCATCCACTCGTTCCTGCAGGCGCGCGCGAGCGAGATCGTCGACAGCCTGGAGGCCGCCAAGATCACCTTCCTGAACCTCGTGCAGCGTCTCGCGCACGAGTCGCAAGCCTCGCGCTGAAGGAGCGCGGACATGCGTAAACGCCGCCTGCACAAGGCGCCGGCGCATCTGGAGATCACGGCGTTCATCAACCTGATCGTCGTGCTGGTGCCCTTCCTGCTGTCCACCGCCGTCTTCAGCCGGCTGGCGGTGATGGACATGACGCTGCCCGCGCCGGGCTCGGCGCTGGACCAGCTGAAGGCCAACGACCTGCAGCTCGAGGTGGTGATCCGCAAGGACGCCTACGAGGTGGGCGACCGCATCGGCGGCCTGATCCAGCGCATCCCGCGCGCCGACGAAGCCAAGGGCCTGCGCGACCTGTCGATGCTGATGGTGCAGGTGAAGGCCAAGTTCCCGGAGAAGATGGAAGCCAGCGTGCTGGCCGAGCCCGACACTGCCTACGACCAGATCGTGCAGGTGATGGACACCATGCGCAGCACCGTCACGCGCGACGGCAACCGCGTGGTGCGCGCCGACCTGTTCCCCAACCTCGCGATCGGCGACGCGCCGGTGCGGAAGGGGTCGGCATGATGTCGCCCCTGCAGCGGCGTGCCGAGCGCAAGAGCCGCAACCAGACGATGGTCGACATGAACCTCGTGTCGCTCATCGACGTCTTCACCATCCTCATCTTCTTCCTGCTCTCCAGCGCCGGCGTCGAGACCGCGCTGCCGAGCCTGAAGTCGGTGCAGCTGCCGCAGTCCACCGCCGAGAAGTCGCCCAAGGAGACGCTGGCGGTCATCGTGAGCGCGCAGGAGATCGTGGTCGAAGGCCGCCAGGTGGCCAGCGTGCCCGAGGTGATGGCGCAGCCCGCCGACCTGATCCCCGGCCTGCAGGCCGAGCTGAAGCTGCTGGCGCAGCGCCAGACCGTGCGCGCCGAGAACAAGGAAGCCGAGAAGGCCCTCACCATCGTGGCCGACAAGGACATCCCCTACCGCCTGCTGCGCAAGGTGATGGTCACGGGCTCGCAGTCCGGGTTCAGCGACGTGTCGTTCGCCGTGCGAAAGCGAGGCGACCTATGACGGCCCTTGCCGTGTCGTTCCGCCAGACGGTCCTGCCCTGGAACGTCGCGGCCGACGACGAGGACCGCTTCCGGCGCATCTACCGCACGATCCTGGCGGTCGCGATCCTGCTGGCGCTGCTGCTGCCCTGGATCCCCACGCCCAAGATCGACCGCGCCACCGCGGTGGCATTGCCGCCCCCGCTGGCCAAGCTGCTGCTGGAAAGGCAGACGCCACCGCCTCCACCGCCCAAGCCGGTGGTGAAGGAATCCGAGGCGCCGAAGGCCGAGGCCAAGGCCGCCGAGCCGCCGCCCAAGGCCACGGTGCCGAAGGAGAAGCAGCCGCCGGTGCCAGAGGCACGCAACCCGATCGCCGGCAAGCCGCCGGGCGAGGACGCGGCGCGCAAGAAGGCTTCCGGCGTCGGCCTGCTGGCGATGAAGAACGAGATCGCCAACATGACCGGCGCCCCGCTCGCGGTGCAGCTGGCCGAGGTGAAGGCCGGACCCGGCGTGGGCACCAACAAGGGCCCGGGCGTCGGCGCCGGCCTCGAAGCCGGCACGCCCGACCGCGCGATGATCACCGCCAACGCCGGCAAGGGCAGCGGCGGCATCAACACCGCGGCCTACAGCCGCGACACCGGCGGCGGCGGCCTCGCCGGCCGTTCGACCACGCTCGTCGAAGGCGTGGCCGGCGGCGGTGGTGGCGGCGGCCCGGGTGGCGGTGGCGGCAGTGCGCGCGGCGGCGGCCACGGCACCGGGGCCGGCGG